>NZ_JBFATR010000022.1:0-106747 GCF_040678395.1 Streptomyces sp. NPDC052687
AATCTCCCAGCTTGTTAGAGTCCGCGTCAATAGGCGTGATCGAGGTCGCCGGAAGGGGAAAGAAAGGCGCTGTCCCCCGCCACCCTGTTCGCGCCCCCTCCGGCTGGGCAGCCCCCGCCCGCGGCTGCGCCTGGTCGGCGTCGCGCTCACCCTCGTCCTGCTCGTCTTCGTCGTCCGCCTGCTCCAGGTGCAGGCCGTCGACGCGAGCGCGTACGCGGCGAAGGCGGAGCAGAACCGGTACGTGGGCCAGGTGCTGGCCGCCGAGCGCGGCGAGATCACCGACCGCGCGGGCATCGCCCTCGCCACCAGCGTCGACGCCTACGACATCACCGCCGACCCGACGCTGTTCACCCGCGAGCAGCTGAAGATCGACGACGGCCCCGAGCAGGCCGCCGCCCTCCTCGCGCCGATCCTCGGCCAGGACCAGGAGGACATCGTCGGGAAGCTGCGGCCCGAGGACGAGAACCTCCGCTACGTCAAGCTCGCCGACCGGCAGACCCCGCAGGTCTGGAAGCAGATCAAGGACCTGAAGTCCGCGCTCGCCAAGAAGCAGCAGTCGGACGATTCCACGGTGAACGTCCTCGCGGGCGTCCTGGCCACCCCCAGCAGCAAGCGGGTCTACCCGAACGGCGAACTGGCCGCCGGGATACTGGGCTGGGTCAACGCCGAGGGCAAGGGCGGCGGCGGCATCGAGCAGCAGCTGGAGAAGCAGCTGGCCGGCAAGGACGGCGAGATCCGCTACGCCCAGTCCGGCGGCCGCCAGGTGCCCACCGTGGGTGCCGAGGAGACGCCCGCCGTGCCCGGCTCGGACGTCGAGCTGACCATCGACCGCGACATCCAGTGGGCGGCGCAGAACGCCATCGCGCGGCAGGTCGAGAAGTCCCGCGCCGACCGCGGCTATGTGATCGTCCAGGACACCCGGACCGGCGAGATCCTGGCCATGGCCAACTCGCCCGGCTTCGACCCCAACGACCTGTCCCGCGCCACCTCGGCGAACATGGGCAACGCGGCCCTCCAGGACGCCTACGAGCCCGGCTCCACCGCCAAGGTCATGTCCATGGCCGCCGTACTGGAGGAGAAGGTCGCCACCCCCACCACGCGGGTCGTGGTGCCCAACCGGCTGCACCGCGGCGACCGGCTCTTCCAGGACGACATCGACCACCCGACCTGGTACCTGACGCTGAACGGCGTGCTCGCCAAGTCCAGCAACATCGGCACCATCCTCGCCACCGGCCAGCTGGGCAGAACACAGGCGGAGGCCAACAAGGTCCTCTACTCCTACCTGCGCAAGTTCGGCATCGGCGAGCCCACCGGACTGCGCTTCCCCGGCGAGACCCCGGGCATCCTCGCCCCGCCGCAGGAGTGGTCGACCTCGCAGCAGTACACGATTCCTTTCGGCCAGGGCGTGTCCATCAACGCGATGCAGGCGGCGTCCGTCTACACGACGATCGCCAACGGCGGCGTCCGGATCGAACCCACCCTGATCCGCGGCACCAAGGGCCCCGACGGACGCTTCGACCCGGCCCCGAAGCCCGAGAGGACGCGGGTGGTCAGTGAGAAGACCGCGAAGACGCTGGCCCGGATGCTGGAGTCGGTGGTCGACGACGAGGAGGGCACCGGCACCAAGGCCCGCATCGCGGGCTACCGGGTCGCGGGCAAGACCGGCACCGCCAACCGAGTGGATCCGGCCACCGGCAAGTACCGCGGCTACACCTCGTCGTTCGCCGGCTTCGCCCCCGCGGACCAGCCCCGGATCACCGTCTACTGCGCCATCCAGAACGCCACCCAGGGCAGCTACTTCGGCGGCCAGATCTGCGGACCCGTCTACAAGCAGGTGATGCGGTTCGCGCTGAAGAGCCTCCAGGTCCCGCCCACCGGCGCCCCGCCGGCGAAGCTGCCGGTGACGTACAAACCCTGATCAGTCACGTCCTGATCAGTCCTGACCAGCACCGAGCAACACCGAGCAACCAGGAACCACCCGTGACAACCATCACCCCGGATTCCGGGAACCACGGCGCCCCCCGCCCCTCGCTTCGCTCCGAAGCGGGTACGCCCGGTACGCTCACCGCCGTGCCACACGCTGATCAGTCCCAAACCACCCAGAAGGGCCATCCCGTGACCTACCCGGGACCGCCCCGGCCGGAGCGGGTGTCCGCCACCCCCCTCACGGAACTCGCCGGCCAGCTGGGTGTCGCCGCGCCGGAGCACACGGCCGGGGTCACGGGCATCACCCATGACTCGCGCGCCGTCCGCCCCGGCGACCTGTACGCCGCCCTGCCCGGCGCCCGCGCCCACGGCGCCGACTTCGTCACCCAGGCCGCCGGTCTCGGCGCCGCGGCCGTGCTGACCGACCCGGCCGGCGCCGAGCGCGCCGCCGCGACCGGTCTGCCGGTGCTCGTCGTCGACGACCCGCGCGCCCGCATGGGCGAGCTGGCCGCCACGATCTACGGCCGGCCCGGACAGGACCTGCTCCAGATCGGCATCACCGGCACCTCCGGCAAGACCACCACGGCCTACCTCGTCGAGGGCGGCCTGAAGACGGTGAAGTCCACCGGACTGGTCGGCACGGTCGAGATGCGCATCGGCGACGAGCGCATCAAGTCCGAGCGCACCACCCCCGAAGCCACCGACCTGCAGGCCCTGTTCGCCGTCATGCGCGAACGCGGCGTCGAGGCGGTCGCCATGGAGGTCTCCAGCCACGCCCTGGTCCTCGGCCGGGTCGACGGCTGCGTCTTCGACGTCGCCGTCTTCACCAACCTCAGCCCGGAACACATGGAGTTCCACTCCGGCATGGAGGACTACTTCCAGGCCAAGGCACAGCTGTTCACACCGCGACGCAGCAGGCTCGGCGTGGTCAACGTCGACGACGAGTACGGCCGCCGCCTCGCCCGCGAGGCCACCGTCCCCGTCGTCACCTACTCCGCCGAGGGCCACCCCGACGCCGACTGGCGCGCCGAGGACGTGACGATCGGTCAGCTCGACTCCACGTTCACCGTGCTCGGCCCGAACGGCGAGCGGATCGCCGCCAAGTCCCCGCTGCCCGGCCCGTTCAACGTGGCGAACACCCTCGCCGCGCTGGTCGCCCTCGCCGCCGCCGGCCTCGACCCGCAGACCGCCGCCGACGGCGTCGCGGCCGTACCGGGCGTCCCCGGCCGCCTGGAGCGGGTGGACGCCGGCCAGCCCTACCTCGCGGTCGTCGACTACGCCCACAAGACCGACGCCGTGGAATCGGTGCTGAAGGCGCTGCGCAAGGTCACCAAGGGCCGGCTGCACGTCGTCCTGGGCTGCGGCGGCGACCGGGACACCACCAAGCGGGCCCCGATGGGCGCCGCCGTGGCACGGCTCGCCGACACCGCCGTACTGACCTCGGACAACCCCCGCTCCGAGGACCCCCTCGCGATCCTCGCGACCATGCTGCAGGGCGCGGCGTCCGTGCCGGTGCACGAGCGCGGCGAGGTCGTGCTGTTCGAGGACCGCGCCGCCGCGATCGCCGCCGCCGTCGAGCGGGCCCGGCCCGGCGACACCGTGCTGGTCGCGGGCAAGGGCCACGAGCAGGGCCAGGACATCGCCGGAGTGGTCCGTCCCTTCGACGACCGCCAGGTGCTTCGCGAAGCCATCCAGAAGACCCAGGGATGAAATCCCGAAAGATCCAGGGGATGAACTTGTGATCGCCCTCTCTCTCGCCGAGATCGCAGAAGTCGTCGGCGGGCAGACGTACGACATACCGGATCCGTCGGTCCTGGTGACCGGGCCGGTCGTCCGGGACTCCCGCGAGGCGGGACCCGGCAGCCTCTTCGTCGCCTTCGTCGGCGAACGCGTGGACGGCCACGACTTCGCGCCACAGGTCGTGGCGGCGGGCGCGGCCGCCGTGCTTGGCTCGCGCCCCGTCGGCGTGCCCGCGATCGTCGTGGACGACGTCCAGGCCGCGCTCGGCGCGCTCGCCCGCCACGTCGTGACGAAGCTCGGCACGACCCTGATCGGGCTCACCGGCTCGGCGGGCAAGACCAGCACCAAGGACCTCCTCGCCCAGGTCCTGCGGCGCAAGGCGCCGACGGTGTTCACGCCCGGCTCGCTCAACAACGAGATCGGGCTGCCGCTGACCGCGCTCAGCGCCACCGAGGAGACCCGGTTCCTGGTCCTGGAGATGGGCGCCCGCGGGATCGGCCACATCCGCTACCTCACCGAGCTGACGCCGCCGAAGATCGGGCTGGTGCTGAACGTCGGCTCCGCCCACATCGGCGAGTTCGGCGGCCGCGAGCAGATCGCGCAGGCCAAGGGCGAGCTGGTCGAGTCCCTCCCCGAGGACGGCACCGCGGTCCTGAACGCCGACGATCCGTACGTACGGGCCATGGCCTCCCGTACCAAGGCGAAGGTGCTCCTCTTCGGCGAGGCCGACGAAGCGGACGTACGCGCCGAGAACGTGCGGTTGACGGACACCGGGCAGCCCTCCTTCACCCTTCACACACCCTCCGGGTGCAGCGACGTGACCATGCGCCTGTACGGTGAGCACCACGTGTCGAACGCGCTCGCCGCGGCCGCCGTCGCCCATGAGCTGGGCATGTCCGCGGAAGAGATCGCCACCGCGCTCTCCGAGGCGGGCTCCCTCTCCCGCTGGCGGATGGAGGTCACCGAGCGCCCGGACGGCGTGACGGTCGTCAACGACGCCTACAACGCGAACCCCGAGTCCATGAAGGCCGCTCTGCGCGCGCTGGTGGCCATGGGCAAGGGGCGGCGGACCTGGGCGGTGCTCGGCAAGATGGCCGAGCTCGGGGACGAATCGCTCGCCGAGCACGACGCGGTCGGACGGCTCGCCGTCCGGCTCAACGTCAGCAAGCTCGTCGCGGTCGGGGGCAGGGAAGCCGCCTGGCTGCAACTGGGCGCATATAACGAGGGTTCGTGGGGTGAGGAGTCGGTGCAC
This sequence comes from Streptomyces sp. NPDC052687, assembly GCF_040678395.1. Lineage (NCBI taxonomy): Bacteria > Bacillati > Actinomycetota > Actinomycetes > Kitasatosporales > Streptomycetaceae > Streptomyces > Streptomyces sp. NPDC052687. Next base: position 4,919 of record NZ_JBFATR010000022.1, read on the forward strand.
GTGTCCGACGCACAGGCGGCGGTCGACCTGTTGCGCAGCGAGTTGCGCCCGGGGGACGTCGTGCTCGTGAAGGCGTCCCGTTCGGTCGGGCTCGAGAAGGTGGCCGAGGCGCTGCTCGAGACCGGTGCCGAGGGTGAGGTTGCCGCCCGATGATGAATCAGGTCCTGTTCGCAGGCGTCATTGGTCTCTTCCTCACCCTGATCGGCACCCCGCTGCTGATCAAGCTGCTGGCGCGCAAGGGATACGGCCAGTACATCCGGGACGACGGCCCGCGCGAGCACGCCAGCAAGCGCGGTACGCCGACCATGGGCGGCATCGCCTTCATCCTGGCGACGGTCGCCGCGTACTTCCTCTCCAAGGTGATCAGCGGCGAGCCGCCGCGCTACTCCGGCGTGCTGGTGCTCGGCCTGATGGTCGGCATGGGCCTGGTCGGCTTCCTCGACGACTACATCAAGATCGTCAAGCGGCGTTCGCTGGGCCTGCGCGCCAAGGCGAAGATGGCCGGCCAGCTGATCGTCGGCATCGCCTTCGCGGTGCTCTCGCTCCAGTTCGCCGACAACCGCGGCAACACCCCGGCCTCCACCAAGCTGTCGTTCATCACCGACTTCGGCTGGACCATCGGCCCGGTGCTGTTCGTGGTCTGGGCGCTGTTCATGATCCTCGCCATGTCCAACGGCGTGAACCTGACGGACGGTCTGGACGGCCTGGCCACCGGCGCCTCGGTCCTCGTCTTCGGCGCCTACACCTTCATCGGCGTCTGGCAGTTCCAGGAGTCCTGCGCCAACGCGCAGACCCTCACCAACCCCGGCGCGTGCTACGAGGTGCGCGACCCGCTCGACCTCGCGGTGGTCGCCTCCGCGCTGATGGGCGCCTGCCTCGGCTTCCTGTGGTGGAACACCTCGCCGGCCAAGATCTTCATGGGCGACACCGGTTCGCTGGCGCTCGGCGGTGTGCTCGCGGGTCTCGCGATCTGCTCCCGCACCGAGCTGCTGCTCGCCATCCTCGGCGGCCTGTTCGTCCTCATCACCATGTCGGTGGTCATCCAGGTCGGCTCCTTCCGGCTGACCGGCAAGCGGGTCTTCCGGATGGCCCCGCTCCAGCACCACTTCGAACTCAAGGGCTGGTCCGAAGTGCTCGTGGTGGTCCGCTTCTGGATCATCCAGGGCATCTGCGTGATCGTCGGACTCGGCCTCTTCTACGCGGGATGGGCAGCAGAGAAGTGACCGACTGGCAGGGAAAGCGCGTCACCGTCGCCGGGCTCGGCGTCTCCGGCGTCCCGGCGGCCAAGGTGCTGCACGGGCTCGGCGCGATCGTCACGGTCGTCAACGACGGCGACGACGAGCGGGCCCGGGCACAGGCCGACGAGCTGCGGGACCTGGGCGTCACCGTCCGCCTCGGCGACGGCGCGACCCTGCCCGAGGGCACCGAGCTGATCGTCACCGCGCCCGGCTGGAAGCCGGACAAGCCGCTGTTCACGGCGGCCCGCGAGGCGGGGGTCCCCATCTGGGGCGACGTGGAGCTGGCCTGGCGGCTGCGCCGCCCCGACTCGGCGCCCTGGCTGTGCGTGACCGGCACCAACGGCAAGACCACCACCGTGCAGATGCTGGCCTCCATCCTGAAGGCCGCCGGGCTGCGCACCGCCGCCGTCGGCAACATCGGCGTCTCGCTGCTCGACGCGGTGCTCGGCGACGAGGAGTACGACGTCCTCGCCGTGGAGCTGTCCAGCTACCAGCTGCACTGGGCGCCGTCCCTGCGCGCCCACTCCGCCGCCGTCCTCAACCTCGCCCCCGACCACCTCGACTGGCACGGCTCCATGGAGGCGTACGCCAAGGACAAGGGCCGCATCTACGAGGGCAATCGGGTCGCCTGCGTCTACAACGTGGCCGACAAGGCCACCGAGGACCTGGTGCGCGAGGCCGACGTCGAGGAGGGCTGCCGCGCCATCGGCTTCACCCTCGGCACCCCCGCGCCGTCCCAACTCGGCGTCGTGGAGGGCATCCTCGTCGACCGCGCCTTCGTCGAGAACCGGCACAAGAACGCCCAGGAGCTCGCCGAGGTCGCCGACGTCGACCCGCCGGCCCCGCACAACATCGCCAACGCCCTTGCCGCGGCGGCCCTCGCCCGCGCCTTCGGGGTGCCCCCACAGGCCGTACGCGACGGGCTGCGGGCCTTCCGCCCGGACGCCCACCGCATCGCGCACGTCGCCGACGTGGACGGCGTCGCGTACGTCGACGACTCCAAGGCGACCAACACGCACGCCGCGCAGGCCTCGTTGGCCGCCTACGAGTCGATCGTGTGGATCGCGGGCGGCCTCGCCAAGGGCGCCACCTTCGACGAACTGGTCGCGAGCGCGGCGAAGCGGCTGCGCGGCGTCGTTCTGATCGGCGCCGACCGCGCGCTGATCCGCGAAGCGCTCGCGCGACACGCCCCGGAAGTACCCGTCGTCGACCTCGACCGGACCGACACTGGGGCGATGCTCGCGGCTGTCCAGGAGGCCCGGCGCCTCGCCGGACCCGGCGACACGGTGCTGCTGGCCCCGGCCTGCGCCTCCATGGACATGTTCGTCAACTACAACCAGCGCGGTGACGCGTTCGCGGCGGCGGTCCGCGAACTCGGAGCGGGCGCCTGACGGCGGGTCTCGACCACGGCGGGTGCTTCGGGACCCTTGGGAGGGACGAGTGACTCGGATGTGGCTCCAGACAGCCCGGTGCGGGCCCGCCGGCGGCGCGGCACGGCGACGGCCCGCCCGCCCGCCGGCCTCCGGCCTCCCGCGCGCGGCCCGAAGGACACGCGGGACCGGCGCGACCCCCGCCGGGGCGTACCGCCGCGGCCGGAGGACGGGGGCCTGCCATGCCCGGTAGCCGTACGGGCCGTCCCCCGGTGCCGCGCGCGGCGCGGCCCCTCGCCGCCCCCCGCGAGAACCCGGTCACGCGGTACTACACACGCGCCCGCAGGGCCTGGGACCGCCCGCTGACCGCCTACTACCTGATCCTCGGCGGCAGCCTGCTGATCACCGTCCTGGGCCTGGTGATGGTCTACTCGGCCTCCCAGATCACCGCGTTGCAGATGTCGCTGCCGGGCTCCTACTTCTTCCGCAAGCAGCTGCTGGCCGCCGTGATCGGCGCCGGACTGCTGTACGCGGCCTCCCGGATGCCGGTGAGGCTGCACCGCGCGCTCGCCTACCCGATCCTCGCCGGCGCCGTCTTCATGATGGCCCTGGTGCAGGTGCCCGGGATAGGGATGGCGGTCAACGGCAACCAGAACTGGATCGCGCTCGGCGGCTCCTTCCAGATCCAGCCCAGCGAGTTCGGCAAGCTCGCCCTGGTGCTGTGGGGCGCCGACCTGCTCGCCCGCAAGCAGGACAAGAAGCTGCTGGCGCAGTGGAAGCACATGCTGGTGCCGCTCGTCCCGGTGGCGTTCATGCTGCTCGGGCTGATCATGCTCGGCGGCGACATGGGCACCGCGATCATCGTCACGGCGATCCTGTTCGGGCTGCTGTGGCTGGCGGGGGCGCCCACCCGGCTGTTCGTCGGGGTGCTGGGGGTCGCCGGGGCGATCGGCGCGCTGCTGATCCAGACCAACTCCAACCGGCTGGACCGCTTCGCCTGCATCGGCGCCACCGAGATGGGCCCCGACGGCTCCTGCTGGCAGGCCGTGCACGGGATCTACGCCCTCGCGTCCGGTGGACTCTTCGGTTCCGGCCTCGGCGCGAGTGTGGAAAAATGGGGTCAACTCCCCGAAGCGCACACCGACTTCATCTTCGCCGTCACCGGTGAGGAACTGGGCCTCGCGGGGACGCTGTCGGTGCTCGCCCTCTTCGCCGCTCTAGGCTATGCGGGTATCCGCGTGGCCGGACGCACGGAGGACCCCTTCGTCAGGTATGCCGCGGGAGGCGTGACCACCTGGATCACGGCCCAGGCCGTGATCAACATGGGTGCGGTGCTCGGCCTGCTGCCGATCGCCGGAGTCCCCCTCCCGCTGTTCTCCTACGGAGGATCCGCCCTGCTGCCGACCATGTTCGCCATCGGGCTGCTGATCGCCTTCGCGCGCGACGAGCCCGCTGCGCGGGCGGCGCTTGCGATGCGGCAACCCCGCTTTGGTAGAAAGCGGGGGGCTGGGGGTTCTGCGGGGCCCCGGAGATGGAACACGATGCGACGGCGCACCTCGGCGGTGCGCTCGTCCGGAGAGCGGTGAATTTCGGTGCATGTCGTACTCGCCGGCGGGGGCACCGCGGGCCACATCGAGCCCGCGCTCGCCCTCGCGGACGCCCTGCGCAGGCAGGACCCGACCGTGGGCATCACGGCCCTGGGCACGGAGCGCGGTCTGGAGACCAGGCTGGTCCCCGAGCGGGGCTACGAGCTGGCGCTGATCCCGGCCGTACCGCTGCCCCGCAAGCCCACCCCCGAGCTGATCACCGTCCCGGGCCGGCTGCGCGGCACCATCAAGGCGGCCGAGCAGATCCTGGAGCGCACCAAGGCGGACGTCGTGGTCGGCTTCGGCGGCTATGTGGCGCTGCCCGGCTATCTGGCCGCCAAGCGGCTCGGCGTGCCGATCGTCATCCACGAGGCCAACGCCCGCCCCGGCCTCGCCAACAAGATCGGCTCGCGGTACGCCGCGCAGGTCGCCGTCGCCACCCCGGACAGCAAGCTGCGCAACGCCCGCTACATCGGCATCCCGCTGCGGCACTCCATCGCCACCCTGGACCGGGCCGCCGCCCGCCCCGAGGCGCGCGCGATGTTCGGGCTCGACCCGAACCTGCCGACCCTGCTCGTCTCCGGCGGCTCGCAGGGCGCGCGCCGTCTGAACGAGGTCGTGCAGCAGGTCGCGCCGTGGCTGCAGCAGGCCGGGATCCAGATCCTGCACGCGGTCGGCCCGAAGAACGAACTGCCGCAGGTGCACCAGATGCCGGGGATGCCCCCCTACATCCCGGTAAGTTACCTGGACCGGATGGACCTCGCGTACGCCGCGGCCGACATGATGCTCTGCCGCGCGGGTGCGATGACCGTCGCCGAACTCTCCGCCGTCGGACTCCCGGCCGCCTACGTCCCGCTGCCCATCGGCAACGGCGAGCAGCGGCTGAACGCCCAGCCGGTGGTCAAGGCCGGCGGCGGCCTGCTGGTCGACGACGCGGAACTCACCCCCGAGTGGGTGCAGCAGAACGTCCTGCCCGTGCTCGCCGACCCGCACCGGCTGTACGAGATGTCCCGTGCCGCCGCCGAGTTCGGCCGCCGGGACGCCGACCAGCTGCTGGTCGGCATGGTGTACGAGGCGATCGCCGCCCACCGTGCACGCCACTAGGAACCGTATGTCGATGTGAGCGGAAGGCAGGGAGCGTGGCCGGACCCACCACCGCCGAGCGCGGTGCGCGCCAGCAGGAGTCGTCCGGCCCGCCTCCCGCCCGGCGGCCGCGGCCGCCCGCGTTCCGCACCCTCGTCGCCCTGGCCGTCGCCCTGGCGCTGCTCGGCGCGGGCGGCGGCTGGGTGCTGTACGGCTCGCAGTGGCTGCGGCTGGAGGAGGTCTCCGTCTCCGGTACCCGGGTGCTCACCCCGGCGCAGGTGCGCGAGGCGGCCGACGCGCCCCTCGGGGCTCCGCTGGCCTCCGTCGACACGGGGGCCATGGAGAACCGGCTGCGCAGGAAATTGCCCCGAATTGCCGCCGTTGATGTGGTCCGTTCCTGGCCGCGGGGAATCGGGCTGGAAGTAACCGAGCGCACTCCGGTTCTGCTGGTGAAAAAGGGCGGGAAGTTCGTGGAAGTGGACAAGGAAGGCGTCCGTTTCGCCACGGTTTCTCACGCCCCGAAAGGCGTTCCCCTTCTCGAATTGAGGCCGTCGCGGTCCCGTTCCGCCGCGGCCAGCCTGCGCCGCTTCGGGGAGGGACGGCTGGTCCGGGAGGCGGTCCGGGTGGCCGGGGCGCTGCCGGAGGCGGTCGCGCACCGCACCCGCGCGGTCAAGGTGCGTTCCTACGACGACATCTCGCTGAAGTTGAAGGACGGGCGCACCGTGGCCTGGGGAAGCGGCGAGAAGGGGGCCGCGAAGGCCCGTACCCTCACCGCTCTGCTGAAAGCGGCCCCGTCCGCGCGGCACTTCGACGTGAGCGTCCCCACCGCCCCCGCGTCATCGGGGAGTTGACGCACATCCGCGCAGGCCAGCACCCTGGTTGGGCACCGCTATGGCTGATCACATAGGGTGAAAAGAAAAACGGGAGGTTCGGCGTGTTCGTTGAACGTGCGCCACTTGTCGACTTAGTGTCCTGTTCAGAAGACTCCAGGGAACAGACACACTGGTAACCCTAAACTTCAACGTTAGGGTTCGGGTCGGCGATACGGACCGTCCCATTCGGCATCAGTCGTCGGATCGCGCGGGCGCAGTGCCCACGCCGGTACGGCGACACGTAACTCGAGGCGAGAGGCCTTCGACGTGGCAGCACCGCAGAACTACCTCGCAGTCATCAAAGTCATCGGTGTCGGCGGCGGTGGTGTCAATGCCATCAACCGGATGATCGAGGTCGGTCTCAAGGGCGTCGAGTTCATCGCCATCAACACCGACGCGCAAGCTCTGTTGATGAGCGACGCCGACGTCAAGCTGGACGTCGGCCGCGAACTCACCCGCGGACTCGGCGCCGGAGCCAACCCGGCCGTCGGCCGCAAGGCCGCCGAGGACCACCGCGAGGAGATCGAGGAGGTCCTCAAGGGGGCCGACATGGTCTTCGTGACGGCCGGTGAAGGCGGCGGCACCGGCACCGGCGGCGCGCCCGTCGTGGCCAACATCGCACGCTCCCTCGGCGCGCTCACCATCGGCGTGGTCACGCGCCCGTTCACCTTCGAGGGACGGCGCCGCGCGAACCAGGCCGAGGACGGCATCGCCGAGCTGCGCGAAGAGGTCGACACCCTCATCGTCATCCCGAACGACCGCCTGCTGTCCATCTCGGACCGCCAGGTCTCGGTCCTCGACGCCTTCAAGTCGGCGGACCAGGTCCTGCTCTCCGGCGTTCAGGGCATCACCGACCTCATCACCACCCCCGGCCTGATCAACCTGGACTTCGCCGACGTCAAGTCGGTCATGTCCGAGGCCGGTTCGGCCCTCATGGGCATCGGCTCGGCCCGCGGCGACGACCGCGCGGTGGCCGCGGCCGAGATGGCGATCTCCTCCCCGCTGCTGGAGGCGTCCATCGACGGCGCCCGCGGCGTGCTGCTCTCGATCTCCGGCGGCTCTGACCTCGGCCTGTTCGAGATCAACGAGGCCGCCCAGCTGGTCAGCGAGGCCGCCCACCCCGAGGCGAACATCATCTTCGGCGCGGTCATCGACGACGCCCTCGGCGACGAGGTGCGGGTCACCGTGATCGCGGCCGGCTTCGACGGCGGTCAGCCGCCGGCCCGCCGGGACAACGTCCTCGGTTCGGCCTCCTCGGCCCCGGCCCGCCGCGAGGAGCCCGCTCCGCCGGCGCGGCAGCCGGAGAGCCGCCCGTCCTTCGGCTCGCTGGGCAGCGTCACGCCGAAGGAGGAGCCGGAGCCCGCGCCGGAGCCGGTGAACGACATCCCGGTCGCCCCGCCGGTCACCCCGGCACCCCGGACCTACACGGACAGCGCGGCCGAGGAGCTGGACGTCCCGGACTTCCTGAAGTGATAGGACAGCGCGAGAGCGTGAGCGGCGCGCACTTCGCCTTCACCGACCGGTGGGGCGGGGTGAGCGCCGCTCCGTATGAGGAGCTCAACCTCGGCGGCGCGGTCGGTGACGACCCGGCCGCCGTGACGGCCAACCGGGAGCTGGCGGCGAAGTCGCTGGGCCTCGACCCGGCCCGGGTGGTCTGGATGAACCAGGTGCACGGCAACGACGTGGCGGTGGTCGACGGGCCGTGGGGCTCCGCCGCCGAGATCCCCTCGGTGGACGCGGTGGTCACCGCCCGCCGGGGGCTCGCCCTCGCCGTGCTCACCGCCGACTGCACCCCCGTGCTGCTGGCCGACCCGGTCGCCGGGGTGGCGGCCGCCGCCCACGCGGGCCGGCCGGGAATGGTCGCGGGGGTCGTCCCCGCCGCCGTCCGGGCCATGACCGCACTCGGCGCCGAGCCCTCCCGGATCGTCGCCCGCACCGGACCGGCCGTCTGCGGCCGGTGCTACGAGGTGCCGGAGGCGATGCGCGCCGAGGTGGCCGCCGTCGAGCCGGCGGCCCACGCCGTCACCAGCTGGGGCACTCCGGCGGTCGACGTGACCGCGGGGGTGCACGCGCAGCTCGAACGGCTGGGGGTGTGCGACCGGGCGCAGTCGCCGGTGTGCACGCTCGAGTCGCACGACCACTTCTCGTACCGCCGCGACCGCACCACCGGTCGGCTGGCGGGCTATGTCTGGCTGGACTGATGGGGCATGACGGACCGTAGGGACGAACTCGCCGGAAACCTGGCGCGGGTCGAGGAGCGCATCGCCGCGGCCTGCGCTGCGGCCGGCCGCAAGCGTGAAGAGGTGACCCTGATCGTGGTCACCAAGACCTATCCCGCCGACGATGTGCGGATCCTGTCGGAACTCGGTGTGCGCCATGTCGCCGAGAACCGTGACCAGGACGCGGCACCCAAGGCCGCCGCCTGTTCGGATCTGCCCCTTTCCTGGCACTTCGTCGGCCAGTTGCAGACCAACAAGGTCCGATCCGTCGTCGGTTATGCGGATGTGGTGCAGTCCGTCGATCGCGCCCGGCTGGTGACGACCCTGTCCAAGGAGGCCGTACGGGCCGGGCGCGAGATCGGCTGCCTCATCCAGGTCGCCTTCGACGCGGGGGCGAGCGGCCGGGGCGAGCGGGGCGGCGTGGCGCCCGAGGGGATCGGGGAGTTGGCGGACCTGGTCGCGGACTCGCCCGGGCTGCGGCTCGCCGGGCTGATGACCGTCGCACCTCTGACCGGGGAGTACGCCGGTCGCCAACAGGCGGTGTTCGAGCGGTTGATGGATTTGTCGACCGACCTGCGCCGCACCCATCCGGCTGCGAACATGGTCTCGGCAGGGATGAGCGCGGACCTCGAACAGGCCGTGGCCGCCGGAGCGACACATGTACGCGTCGGCACCGCGGTACTCGGAGTCCGCCCCAGGCTCGGGTAACGTCGCCAAGAAGTCGGACCACAGCAGAAAATATGGTCATTACCGTCGAAGGGCGGACATAACGACCTCGTGGATCGCAGGGACTTGGCAGTCGTCAGCCGATCCACCACAGAGCGGAGGACTCAGAGCATGGCCGGCGCGATGCGCAAGATGGCGGTCTACCTCGGCCTCGTGGAGGACGATGGGTACGACGGCCGGGGATTCGATCCCGACGACGACTTCGAGCCCGAACTGGACCCGGAGCCCGAGCGGGATCACCGACGGCATGAACCGTCCCACCAGTCGCATGGTTCACATCAGCCCCAGAGGGAAGAATCGGTGCGAGTGGTGCATCCGCCCACGCCCCGCGAGCCGGTGGCGCACTCCGCTTCGCTACCCGCGGAATCGAGTCGCCCCGCGCGCATCGCGCCCGTGGCATCCATCACACAAGAACGCGCAAGCCTGGAGAAGAACGCACCGGTGATCATGCCCAAGGTCGTATCGGAACGAGAGCCTTACCGGATCACCACGCTTCACCCGCGGACCTACAACGAGGCCCGTACCATCGGGGAACACTTCCGTGAAGGCACCCCGGTGATCATGAATCTGACTGAGATGGACGACACAGACGCGAAGCGACTTGTCGACTTTGCGGCCGGTTTGGTGTTTGGTCTTCACGGCAGCATCGAGCGGGTGACGCAGAAGGTGTTCCTGTTGTCGCCTGCTAACGTCGATGTCACGGCGGAGGACAAGGCCCGCATCGCAGAGGGCGGGTTCTTCAACCAGAGCTGAGACGCACGACCGGAAAAAGCGGTACAAAGCAGTACCCACACAGCACGGGAAACAGGGGAGAGGGAAGCACGGGCATGAGCGTGGTCCTGGATGTCGTCTACATCGCGCTGATGTGCTTCCTCATCGTGCTCATCTTCCGGTTGGTCATGGACTACGTCTTCCAGTTCGCCCGCTCGTGGCAACCCGGCAAGGCGATGGTGGTCGTTCTGGAGGCCACCTACACTGTCACTGATCCACCGCTCAAGCTTCTGCGGCGGTTCATTCCGCCGCTGCGTCTCGGGGGCGTGGCGCTCGACCTGTCCTTCTTCGTACTGATGATCATCGTCTACATCCTGATCTCGATCGTGAGCCGGCTGTGAGCGATGTGACCTACCGTCTTGCCGAATGCCGACGACTACGTTGAGGTGAAGAGATGCCGTTGACCCCCGAGGACGTGCGGAACAAGCAGTTCACGACCGTCCGCCTCCGAGAAGGCTATGACGAGGACGAGGTCGATGCCTTCCTCGACGAGGTCGAAGCCGAACTGACCCGTCTGCTCCGCGAGAACGAGGATCTGCGCGCGAAGCTGGCCGCGGCCACCCGCGCCGCCGCGCAGAACCAGCAGAACATGCGCAAGCCGCAGGAGCAGCAGGACCAGCAGCAGCCTCCGCAGGGCATGCCGCAGCAGGGCATGCGAGGTCCCGGCGCTCCGGTGCCCGCCGGCATATCGGGCCCGCCGCAGCAGCAGATGGGCGGCCCCATGGGTGGCCCGCCCCAGCTGCCGAGCGGTGCCCCGCAGCTGCCCGCCGGCCCCGGCGGTCAGGGTCCGCAGGGTCCCGGTCCGATGGGCCAGGGTCCGATGGGCCAGGGTGGCCCCATGCAGGGCCAGATGGGCCCGGGTCCGATGGGCGGCCCCATGGGCGGTCCGATGGGCGGCCCCGGTCAGGGCCCCGGTGGCGACAGCGCCGCCCGTGTCCTGTCGCTGGCCCAGCAGACCGCCGACCAGGCGATCGCGGAGGCCCGTTCCGAGGCCAACAAGATCGTCGGCGAGGCCCGTTCGCGCGCCGAGGGTCTGGAGCGGGACGCCCGTGCCAAGGCCGACGCCCTGGAGCGGGACGCGCAGGAGAAGCACCGTGTCGCGATGGGCTCCCTGGAGTCCGCCCGCGCCACGCTGGAGCGCAAGGTCGAGGACCTGCGCGGCTTCGAGCGCGAGTACCGCACGCGCCTGAAGTCGTACCTGGAGTCGCAGCTGCGTCAGCTGGAGACCCAGGCCGACGACTCGCTGGCCCCGCCGCGCACCCCGGCGACCGCGTCCCTCCCGCCGTCCCCGGCGCCTTCCATGGCCCCGGCCGGCGCGAGCGCCCCGTCGTACGGCGGCAACCAGTCGATGGGTGGCGCGCCGAGCCCGTCCGCTCCGTCCTACGGCGGCCAGCAGCAGATGTCGCCGGCCATGACCCAGCCGATGGCTCCGGTCCGGCCGCAGGGTCCGTCGCCGATGGGCCAGGCTCCCTCGCCGATGCGCGGGTTCCTGATCGACGAGGACGACAACTGACAGCGCGTAGTACGGCGTAGCCGTCGGCAGCGTTCAGGGCGGGGCCCCGGATTCCGATCCGGGGCCCCGCCCTTTTGTCCGCCCTTTCTCCGCCCTTGTGCCTGCCCTTTCGCTCGTCCTTCCGGGGGAGCGCCCCGGGTTGCCATGGGGCGCTCGGAGTCACGTAGGGTGCTCGGGGGCGCGTAGCGCAGAGGCAGGCGCACCTCGACGACAGTCGAGGGCACGCCGGTTCGAACCCGGCCCGCCCCGGTCCGCTCGTCGCCCTTCCGTGAACTGTGACGACGGGCGACGCGGAAAGGCCCGGCCCCCCTCGCGGGGGACCGGGCCTTTCTGCGTGTGCCCTACGCCTTGCGCAGGCGGAAGGTCAGGGACAGGCCCTCGTCGGTGAACGGCTCGCCGTAGCCGGAGTCGTCCGCCTCGCCCTGGGCGAAGTCCGTGGCCAGCACCTCGTCGGCGATCAGCGCGGAGTGCTCGGTCAGGGCCGCGACGACCGCCGGGTCGGTGGCCGTCCAGCGCAGCGCGATCCGGTCGGCCACGTCGAGGCCGCTGTTCTTGCGGGCCTCCTGGATCAGCCGGATCGCGTCACGGGCGAGGCCCGCCCGGCGCAGCTCCTCGGTGATCTCCAGGTCGAGGGCGACCGTGGCGCCCGCGTCGGACGCCACCGACCAGCCCTCGCGCGGCGTCTCGGTGATGATCACCTCGTCCGGGGCGAGGGTGATGGTCTCGCCGTCGACCTCCACGGAGGCGTTGCCCTCGCGCAGCGCCAGCGACAGCGCCGCCGCGTCGGCGTTCGCGATCGCCTTGGCCACGTCCTGGACCCGCTTGCCGAACCGCTTGCCCAGCGCGCGGAAGTTGGCCTTGGCCGTGGTGTCGACCAGGGAGCCGCCGACCTCGCTGAGCGACGCCAGCGCCTCGACGTTCAGCTCCTCGGTGATCTGGGTGTGCAGCTCGGGGTCCAGCGCCTCGAAGCCGGTCGCCGCGATCAGCGCGCGCTTGAGCGGCTGACGCGTCTTGACGCCGGACTCCGCGCGGGTGGCCCGGCCCAGCTCCACCAGGCGGCGCACCAGCACCATCTGCCGCGACAGTTCCGGGTCGATCGCGCCGAGGTCGGCCTCCGGCCAGGACGCCAGGTGCACCGACTCCGGCGCGCCCGGGGTGACCGGGACGATCAGGTCCTGCCAGACCCGCTCGGTGATGAACGGGGTCAGCGGGGCCATCAGCTTGGTGACCGTCTCGACGACCTCATGCAGGGTGCGCAGCGCGGCCTTGTCGCCCTGCCAGAAGCGGCGGCGGGAGCGGCGGACGTACCAGTTGGACAGGTCGTCGACGAACGCGGACAGCAGCTTGCCGGCGCGCTGGGTGTCGTACGCCTCCAGCGCCTGGGTCACCTGGTCGGTGAGCGCGTGCAGTTCGGACAGCAGCCAGCGGTCCAGCAGCGGGCGGTCGGCCGGGGCCGGGTCGGCCTCGGAGGGCGCCCAGTTCGACGTGCGCGCGTACAGGGCCTGGAAGGCGACCGTGTTCCAGTAGGTGAGCAGCGTCTTGCGCACCACCTCCTGGATGGTGCCGTGGCCGACGCGGCGGGCCGCCCAGGGGGAGCCGCCGGCCGCCATGAACCAGCGCACCGCGTCGGCGCCGTGCTGGTCCATCAGCGGGATCGGCTGGAGGATGTTGCCCAGGTGCTTGGACATCTTCCGGCCGTCCTCGGCGAGGATGTGGCCGAGGCAGACGACGTTCTCGTACGACGACTTGTCGAAGACGAGCGTGCCGACGGCCATCAGCGTGTAGAACCAGCCGCGGGTCTGGTCGATGGCCTCGGAGATGAACTGCGCCGGGTACCGGCTCTCGAACAGCTCCTTGTTCTTGTACGGGTAGCCCCACTGCGCGAACGGCATCGAGCCCGAGTCGTACCAGGCGTCGATGACCTCGGGCACGCGCACCGCGTCGAGGGAGCAGCCCTCGTGGGTGCAGGTGAAGGTGACGTCGTCGATGAACGGGCGGTGCGGGTCGAGGCCGGACTGGTCGGTGCCGGTCAGCTCGGTCAGCTCCGCGCGGGAGCCGACGCAGGTGAGGTGGCCCTCCTCGCAGCGCCAGATGGGCAGCGGGGTGCCCCAGTAGCGGTTGCGGGACAGCGCCCAGTCGATGTTGTTGTTCAGCCAGTCGCCGAAGCGGCCGTGCTTGACCGTGTCCGGGAACCAGTTGGTCTTGTCGTTCTCCTGGAGCAGACGGTCCTTGATCGCCGTCGTGCGGATGTACCAGGACGGCTGCGCGTAGTAGAGCAGCGCGGTGTGGCAGCGCCAGCAGTGCGGGTAGCTGTGCTCGTACGGCAGGTGCTTGAAGAGCAGGCCGCGGGCGCCGAGGTCCTCGGTGAGGGCCTCGTCGGCCTTCTTGAAGAAGACGCCGCCGACCAGGGGCAGGTCCTCCTCGAAGGTGCCGTCCTGGCGGACCGGGTTCACCATCGGCAGGCCGTAGGCGCGGCAGACCCTGAGGTCGTCCTCACCGAAGGCGGGGGACTGGTGGACCAGGCCCGTGCCGTCCTCGGTGGTGACGTAGTCGGCGTTGACCACGAAGTGGGCCTCGGCGGGGAACGCGACCAGCTCGAACGGGCGCTGGTAGGTCCAGCGCTCCATCTCGGCGCCGGTGAAGGTCTGCCCGGTGGTCTCCCAGCCCTCGCCGAGGGCCTTGGCGACCAGTGGCTCGGCGACGACCAGCTTCTCCTCGCCGTTGGTCGCCACGACGTAGGTGACCTCGGGGTGGGCGGCGACGGCGGTGTTGGAGACCAGGGTCCACGGGGTGGTCGTCCACACCAGCAGGGCGGCCTCGCCGGCGAGCGGGCCGGAGGTCAGCGGGAAGCGGACGTAGACCGAGGGGTCGACGACCGTCTCGTAGCCCTGTGCCAGCTCGTGGTCGGACAGGCCGGTGCCGCAGCGGGGGCACCAGGGGGCGACGCGGTGGTCCTGGACCAGCAGGCCCTTGTTGAAGATCTCCTTCAGCGACCACCAGACCGACTCGATGTACTCGGGGTCCATCGTGCGGTACGCGTCGTCGAGGTCGACCCAGTAGCCCATGCGGGTCGTCAGCTCGGCGAAGGCGTCGGTGTGGCGGGTCACGGACTCGCGGCACCGGGCGTTGAACTCGGCGATGCCGAACGCCTCGATGTCCTGCTTGCCGGAGAAGCCCAGTTCCTTCTCGACCGCCAGCTCGACCGGCAGGCCGTGGCAGTCCCAGCCCGCCTTGCGGGCCACGTGGTAGCCGCGCATGGTGCGGAAGCGGGGGAAGACGTCCTTGAAGACGCGGGCCTCGATGTGGTGGGCGCCGGGCATGCCGTTGGCGGTGGGCGGGCCCTCGTAGAACACCCATTCGGGGCGGCCCTGGGACTGCTCCAGGCTCTTGGCAAAGATCTTCTGCTCGCGCCAGAACTCGAGCACCGCGTGCTCGAGCGCGGGCAGGTCGACCTGGGCGGGCACCTGGCGGTACGTCGGCGCTGTCGTCATCAGCGATCTTCCTCCGGCGGACTTGCTGCCTTCCGTCGGAGGGACGAGAGCTACGTCATTCCTGCGCCGCCTTCGGCGCGCTCCCGCGGTACCACCCTCCTTGGCCCTCCGGCGCGGGTCGTGCGCCGGTGAGCCCCCTCATTGGGGTCGCGAAGCCGGTTCTACTCACCGCGGCGGTCTGGGCTGCGGCTTTCTTCCGGCGGCTCCGGGGTGATCTTCACGACGCGCTCGCCCCCGGGCTTCCACCGTCCCCGGGTCGCTCTGGGCTGCGTACGCCGCTACTCGTCCCCATCCACGCTTCTCGCTCCGCCCAGTGTACGGCGCCCCACGGACAGCGGCCGACCGGTTTTGCGGAGGGCGGGGCGCGCCGCCGGGGATGACCCGAATGGTCACGTGCGCGGGCCGGGATCCGGGGAAGTCCGGCCGGGCGGCATACCCGGCCGGGAGCTGGGCACAACGCATGCATGCCGGTCGCGCGGGGGGCGTGGGGCGGGCGAATCGGGCGGCGTGCCCCGTTGCCGCGGGACTCGAGTCGATTTATCGTCCCAGCACGATTCGCGAGCAAGATCACAATATGTGAAGGGGCCGCGGCCATGGCGAAGAAGACCGCCGTACAGCAGTCGGCGTCCGGCAGGGCCACAGGCGCCAGTGCCTCCGGCGGCGCGGCCAAGGACGTGAGCGGGAAGAAGAGCGCCCGGGGGACGGCGGCGGTCGCGAAACGCGCGGTGAACGCGGTGAAGCCGGTGCGCGGGGAGGGCGCGGGGGCGGGCACGACGGCGGGTGCGGGGGCCAAGGCGGCTGCGCGGGCGACGGCGGGTGCGGGTGCGGGGGCCGTGAAGGAGACGGCCGCGAAGAAGGCGGGTGTGAAGACCTCTGCGGCGAAGACCACCGCCGTGAAGAGCACCGCGGCGAAGAAGGCCGCGGCCAAGAAGGTGACGGCCGAGAAGGCGACTGCGACGAAGGCGACTGCGAAGAAGGCCGCGGCCAAGAAGGCGACTGGGACGAAGGCGACCGCCAAGAAGGTGGCCGCCGACAAGGCGGTGACCAAGAAGGTGGCCGCGAAGAAGGCGGCCGCGAAGAAGGCGGTGCCCGAGACGGCGGTCGGGAAGAAGGCGGCGGCGAAGAAGACGGTGGTGGCCGGGGCGGCGGCCGAGGAGCCGGAGCCGCTGGAGACGGCGGCCCACAAGGCCGTACCCGGCAAGACGGCAGCCAAGAAGGCCGCAGCCAAGAAGGCCGCAGCCAGGAAGACCGCTGCCAAGAAGACTGCGGCCAAGAAGACCGCGGCCAAGGAAACCGCGGCCAAGGAAACGGCAGCCGAGAAGTCCGCGACCGAACGCCGGAAGACCGAGGTCAAGGAGACCGAGGTCAAGAAGAGCGAGGTCAGGAAGACCGCGGACAAGAAGGCCGCGGCCGGGAAGGAACCGCGCGGGGAGGTGGCGGGTGCCGGCGGGGAAGCCGGTGGTGTGACGGGTCCCGTCGAAGGCGGGGCCGGGAAGAGTACGGCGAAGAAGGCGGGCGCGGCCGAGGCCGCGAAGCAGACGGGAGCCACGACGGTGGTTGCGAAGAAGACTCCTGGCACGGCCCCGGCGGCCCAGACCGCCGTTCCCAAGGCACGTGTCGCCGCGGCGGAGCCCGGCGACCTGGCGGTGCGCCCCGGTGAGGACCCCTGGACCCCCGAGGAGGTCGAGGAGGCCCGCGCGGAGCTGTCGGGCGAGATGGAGCGGCTGAGCGCCGAGATCGCCTCCTCGGAGGCGTCCCTGGTGGGCCTGATGCGCGACTCCGGGGACGGCGCCGGCCAGGACGAGGCGGACACCGGCAGCAAGAACATCACGCGCGAGCACGAACTGGCGCTCGCCGCCAACGCGCGCGAGATGCTGACCCAGACCGAGCGCGCCCTGCAACGCCTGGACGCGGGCACCTACGGCCTGTGCGAGAACTGCGGCAACCCGATCGGCAAGGCGAGGATGCAGGCCTTCCCGCGCGCCACCCTGTGCGTGGAGTGCAAGCAGAAGCAGGAACGCCGGTACTGATCGGGACGGAAGGCGTGCCGTACCCTCGTCCTCAGTCAGGTACCTAGGCTGAGGGACTCACGTGGCAGAGGCGGAGCGCATCATCGGTACGCCGGACAACCCGGACGCGGCGCGGGGCGAGGAGCCGGAGCGGCCGGGCGTCGACGACACCGGCGCCGGCGGGACGGGCGACGGCGCCTTCGGCGACGCCGGGGCCGAGTCCGAGTCTGGGGCCGAGTCCGGGGCCGCTCCCGCGCGGCCCCGCGGCCAGCGGCGGATCGCGGTGCTGTTCGTGGTCGCCGCCATCGCCTACGTCCTCGACCTGGTCAGCAAGATAATCGTGGTCGAGAAGCTGGAGCACCAGGAGCCGATCGAGATCATCGGCGACTGGCTGCGATTCGAGGCGATCCGCAACGCGGGCGCGGCCTTCGGCTTCGGCGAGGCCTTCACCGTGATCTTCACGGTGATCGCGGCGGCCGTGATCGTGGTCATCGCCCGCCTCGCCCGCAAGCTCTACAGCCTGCCCTGGGCGATCGCGCTCGGCCTGCTGCTGGGCGGAGCGCTCGGCAACCTCACCGACCGGATCTTCCGCTCGCCCGGCGTCTTCGAGGGCGCCGTCGTGGACTTCATCGCGCCCAAGCACTTCGCCGTCTTCAACCTCGCCGACTCGGCGATCGTGTGCGGCGGCATCCTGATCGTGCTGCTGTCCTTCAGGGGCCTCGACCCGGACGGGACCGTCCACAAGGACTAGCCAGGGACCGGCCGCCGCCGAGGGCGCGCGTTCGGGACTGTCTCACCCGTCCGGCATACTCGACGGGTGAGCACGATTCCCGAGATCCGTACCCTGCCCGTGCCCGACGGCCTGGAGGGCGAGCGCGTCGACGCCGCCATCTCCCGCATGTTCGGCTTCTCCCGTACCAAGGCCGCGGAGCTGGCCGCGGCGGGCAAGGTGCTGGTCGACGGCGCGGTCGTCGGCAAGTCCGAGCGGGTGCGCGGCGGCGCCTGGCTGGAGGTCGAGATGCCGCAGGCAGCCGCGCCCGTGCAGGTCGTGGCGGAGCCCGTCGAGGGCATGGAGATCGTGCACGACGACGATGACGTGGTCGTCATCGTCAAGCCGGTCGGTGTCGCCGCCCACCCCAGCCCCGGCTGGACCGGCCCCACGGTCATCGGCGGCCTCGCCGCCGCCGGCTACCGGATCTCGACCTCCGGTGCCGCCGAGCGCCAGGGCATCGTGCACCGCCTGGACGTCGGCACCTCGGGTCTGATGGTCGTGGCGAAGTCGGAGTACGCGTACACGTCACTGAAGCGCCAGTTCAAGGAGCGCACGGTCGACAAGCGGTACCACACGCTCGTCCAGGGCCACCCCGACCCGACCAGCGGCACCATCGACGCCCCCATCGGCCGCCACCCCAACCACGACTACAAGTGGGCGGTCACCGCCGAGGGCAAGCCCTCCGTCACGCACTACGACCTCATCGAGGCGTTCCGCGCGGCCTCCCTGCTCGACGTGAAGCTGGAGACCGGCCGCACCCACCAGATCCGTGTGCACATGTCCGCGCACCGCCACCCCTGCGTCGGCGACCTGACGTACGGCGCCGACCCGACGCTGGCCAAGCGGCTGCGGCTGACCCGGCAGTGGCTGCACGCCGTCCGCCTGGGCTTCGAGCACCCGGGCAGCGGCGAGTGGGTCGAGTTCGCCTGCGACTACCCCGAGGACCTCCAGCAGGCGCTGGACCAGGTCCGCGAGGAGACCTACGGATGACCCCGCCCACCCCGGCGGGTCCGGCCACTCCGCCGCCGTACACCGTCCGTGTCGCCGAGGAACCCGGTGACCGCGAGGCGTGCTTCGCGGTGCGCAAGCAGGTCTTCGTCGCCGAGCAGGGCGTCCCGGAGGACATCGAGTACGACGCGTACGACGCCGTCGCGCTGCATGTGCTCGCCGTGCGGGAGGACGGGGCCCCGCTGGGCACCGGGCGGCTGCTGTACGGCGAGAGCGCCGCGGAACGCACCGGCGGCGACCCGTCCGTGGGCGCCCTGGGGCGGCTCGCGGTGCTGCCGGACGCGCGCGGGCTGGGCATCGGCGTGGCGCTGGTCCGGGCGATCGAGGACGCGGCCCGCGCGCGGGGCCTCACGGCGGTCGACCTGCACGCGCAGACGCACGCGCTGGGCTTCTACGAGCGGCTGGGCTACGAGGCGTACGGCCCGGAGTACCTGGAGGCCGGGATTCCGCACCGGGCGATGCGGCGCGCCCTCTAGCATCGGCCGGCGCGTGGCACCCTGGAGCCGGGGGCCTTGATCGTCCAGACCGTCGGAGCGCTGAGCGTGGATCAGTTGGCCCTGTTGTTCGTGCTGCTGCTCGGGGCCGTGGTGTCCGTACCGGCCGGGGACCGGCTGCGGCTGCCCGCGCCGGTCCTGATGACCCTGCTCGGGATCGTGCTGGCGCTGCCCGACTTCGTGCCGAACGTCGACATCCCGCCGGAGCTGATCCTCCCGTTGCTGCTGCCGCCGCTGCTCTACGCGGCCGTACGGCGCACCTCCTGGCGGCAGTTCGCGGCGAACAAACGGCCGATCTTCCTGCTCGCCGTGGCGCTCGTGTTCGTCACCATGCTCTGTGTGGGCGCCGTCGCCCACGCCATCGTGCCGGGGCTGCCGATCGCCGCCGCCCTCGCGCTCGGAGCGCTGGTCGCCCCGCCCGACCCGGTCGCCGCGACCGCCGTCGCCGGGCAGCTCGGGCTGCCGCGCCGGCTGGTGTCGATCCTGGAGGGCGAGGGCCTGTTCAACGACGTGACGGCCATCGTGCTCTACCACGTGGCGATCGCCGCCGTGGTCAGCGGCACCTTCTCGCCCTGGCAGGCCGGGCTCGACCTGGTGCTGTCCGCCGTGGTCGCGGTGCTGGCGGGGCTCGTGCTCGGCTGGGGCGCGAACCGGCTCATGGACCTGCTGGACGACGCCACCCTGCAGATCGGGCTGACCCTGCTGGTGCCGTACGCCGCCTACGTGCTCGCCGAGGAGCTGCACGGCTCCGGGGTGCTGGCCGTGCTCACCGCCGCGCTGTTCCTCGCCGAGTACGCCACCGACGCCGACGACGTGATGACCCGGCTCGCCGGGCACACCTTCTGGAGCGTCGTCGACACCCTCGTCACCGGGGTCGCCTTCGGGCTCATCGGCCTGGAACTGCACAACGCGATCCGCACCGCGTCCGGGCGCTGGGGCGAGATGCTGGGCTGGGCAGCGGCCGTCGCGGGGGTCGTGATCCTGGTGCGGCTGCTGTGGCTGCTCCCCGCGACCTGGCTGACCAAACGGCTGCACGCGCGGCGTGACGACGAGGACATCCCGATGAGCTGGCGGGAGACCGTCGTCATGTGGTGGGCCGGGATGCGCGGCGTGGCCTCGGTGGCGCTGGCGCTGGCCATCCCGCTGACAACCGACGACGGGTCGCCGTTCCCCGACCGCGACGAGATCGTGTTCATCGCGTTCGGCGTGATCATGGCGACGCTGGTGCTCCAGGGGCTGACGCTGCCCTGGCTGGTGCGGCGGCTCGGCGTCCAGGCCGACACCGGGCGGGAGAAGGAGCTGGAGAAGGCGCTGGCCGTGCGGGCGGCCAAGGCGGCCAAGCGGCGGCTGCGGGAGATCGAGCAGGTCGAGGAGCTGCCCGAGGAGCTGTCCGAGCGGATGCTGCGGCGGGCCTTCGAGATCGGTGTGCGGATCAGCCCCGACCTCGGCGAGGAGGAGCGGATGGAGGCGCACGCCCAGCGCGCGCAGCGGATGCGACGGGTGCGGCGCATCGAGGGGGAGATGCTGAGCGCCGCCAGGCACGAGGTCCTGGCGGCGCGCAGCGAACCGGGATCGGATCCCGAGGTGGTGGACCGGGTGCTGCGCCAGCTGGACGTGCGCAGCCTGCGCTGAGCCGGCCGCTCAGCCGCTCCGGTCCGCGCGGGGCGACTCCACCGCGCGGCGCTTGGGCAGCCCGTCGGGGGAGGTGCGGGGGCCCGGCGGGCGTCCCGGCGGCAGCAGGGCGTCGGCCGTGTTGACCCGCGGCAGGGCGTACGGGTGCTCACGGACCAGCCAGTCGATCATCCGCTCGCGGACCGTGACCCGCACCGTCCACACGTCGTCGGCGTCCTTCGCGGTCATCAGCGCCCGTACCTCGATGGTGTTGGGCGTGGTGTCGGTGACCGACAGGTCGTAGGCGCGCCCGTCCCAGGCCGGGCACTCGCGCAGCAGGTCGCGGAGCTTGTCGCGCATCGCCTCCACCGGCGCGGAGTGGTCCAGGTGCCAGAAGACGACACCGGTCATCTGCGGGGTGCCGCGCGACCAGTTCTCGAACGGCTTGGAGGTGAAGTACGACACCGGCATCGTGACCCGGCGCTCGTCCCACGTCCGCACCGTCAGATAGGTCAGGGTGATCTCCTCGACGGTGCCCCACTGGCCGTCCACGACGACCGTGTCCCCGATGCGCACCATGTCGCCGAACGCGATCTGGAACCCGGCGAACATGTTGCTGAGGGTGGACTGCGCCGCGACACCCGCGACGATGCCGAGGATGCCCGCCGACGCCAGCAGCGAGGCGCCCGCCGCGCGGAAGGCGGGGAAGGTCAGCAGCATCGCCGCCACCGCCACCACCCCGACGGCCGCCGCGACCACCCGCATGATCAGCGTGACCTGGGTGCGCACCCGGCGTACCCGCGCGGGGTCGCGCTGCGCCCGGGAGTGGGCGTAGCGGCTGTAGGAGGTCTCGACGACCGCCGCGGCGATCCGGATGACCAGCCAGGCGGCCGAGCCGATGAGCACGACCGTGAGGGTGCGGCCGACACCGACCCGGTGGTCGGGGAACACCCGTGCCTCGACGTAGGACGCTCTGAGCAGCGCCGAGCACAGCACGAGCTGGAAGGGGGTGCGGCCACGGCGCAGCAGGCCCCACAGCGGGGTGTCTCCTTGTCGTTGGTCGGCCCTGCGCAGCAGCAGGTCGGTGGCCCAGCCGATCAGCAGAGTGAGCAGCACGGAACCACCGACCACGATCAGCGGTCGGAGTATGTTCTCCATGCCCAGGAACGTAACCAGCCCATGGCCGGGACGAACCTGTGATTCGTCCGACGTTGCGGGTAGTGCCCGCCACCTGGGATGTCACACCCGGCTGGCACCATGGGCTCATGAACATCATGCTCTTCCACTCGACCTATGGCCTCAGGCCCGCGGTTGGCGCCGCGGCGGACCGGCTGCGCGCGGCCGGGCACGAGGTGTGGACGCCGGACCTCTTCGAGGGGCGCACGTTCGACTCGGTCGAGGAGGGCATGGCGGCCCAGGACGAGATCGGCAAGGACGAGCTGCTGAAGCGGGCCGTGCTCGCCGCCGCGCCCTACTCGGAGAGGGGGCTGGTCTACGCCGGCTTCTCGCTCGGCGCCTCGATCGCGCAGACCCTCGCGCTGGGCGACGAGAAGGCGAAGGGCCTGCTGCTCCTGCACGGCACCTCGGACCTCGCGCCGAACGTCTCGGTGGACGGACTGCCGGTGCAGCTGCACGTCGCCGAGCCGGACCCGTTCGAGACGGACGACTGGCTCAGCTCCTGGTATCTGCAGATGGGCCGCGCGGGCGCGGACGTGGAGGTGTACCGGTACGCCGGGGCCGGTCATCTGTACACCGACCCCGGCCTGCCGGACTACGACGAGGAGGCCGCCGAGGCCACCTGGCGGGTGGCGCTCGGCTTCCTGGACTCGCTGGACTAGCCGGTTCAGCCGTTGGCGCGGTAGGCGACCCAGTTCTGCTGCATGCGGGTCACCTGGCCGGAGGTGAACTGGTACATGCAGGCGTCGTACGTGTAGTCCATGAAGTTGTGGATGGGGTCGGCGCCCGCCTTGCGGGTGCAGGTGTCCCGGCCCTCGGGGCACTCGTAGGCGGGGCTCTTCTCGGCCGGGGTGTCCTCGACGTAGTCGCCGTTTCCGTTGCAGCCGCCCTGGAAGGTGTGGTAGAGCCCCAGCCAGTGGCCGACCTCGTGGGTCGCGGTGTCGCCCTCGTTGTAGTTGGCCGCCGAGCCGCCCGGCAGCGAGGCGTCCAGCAGGACCACGCCGTCCATGGACGGGCTGGAGGCGTAGGAGCTGGGGAAGGTGGCCCAGCCGAGCAGGCCGCCGCCGAGGTTGGCGGTGTAGATGTTCAGCGCGTTCGCGCCGCCCTTGCGCAGGGCGGACTTCATCGCCCTCTCCTCCGCCGAGCCGGAGGAGACGTTGTACCAGGCGGGGTTGTCGGTGTAGTCAGTGCCGGCCAGCGTGAACTGGAAGCCGGAGTCGGTGTTGCCGGTGCCCTGGCCGCCGAAGGCGGCGTTCAGCACGTTCATCTGGGCGGTGATGTCGGCGGAGTCGAGCCGGCCGGCGTCGCCGTCGTGGATGACGTGGAAGTAGACCGGGATCGTGGTCGTGGCGGTGGCCGACAGACTGCGGCCGTTGCCCGGCAGCTTGTCGAGCTTGCGGCGCAGGTCGGCGTCCATCGCCTGGGCCTTGGCGGCGCTCACCTCGTTGGGCTCGGCGGCGTGCTCGCCGGCTCCGGGGCGGGCCTCGCGGGCCGTGGCGTGGGTGTCCGCGTGCGCATCCGTGGGGGCGTCCGCGTGGGTGTCCGCGTGGGTGGTCTCGACGCATTCGGCGGCGGTGGTGGTGGAGGCCGCCGCGGCGCCCGTCGGCGCCGACAGGGGGGTGAGCATCAGGGTTCCGGCCACGACGGCGGTGGCGAGAACACGTCTGCGCGTCGAGGGAGATATCCGGGCAAGCGCACGCATGCTGGCTCCTAGCGGATGCGGTGGGGAAGGGGGCACAGGGGTCTTCCTGGCCGCCGCCCGGAGATTACGTGGACATGCCCAAACGGGAAGAGCTGTGATCAGGCCCAATCAAATTCCCGGCAAACGCGGAGGATTGGGGAGGTGAACGGGTCAGGCTCGTCCGGGGTTCGGGATCCGGCCGTGACGAACGCCGTGACCGGGCGGGTGGTGTGTCCGGAATTCGGCCACGGATCGCACCACCCGCCGTAGTGAGGGAAGGAGCGTCGTGATCTCGCCTCAAGGGCGCAGGGCGTCGCTCAAGTTGGCTGAAAACAGCCCCTCACGCGGGGTGGTCACACCGGGTCGTAGGTGCGCTCGACCTTCTGGGTGCCGCTGCGGGTCCGGTAGGAGCGCGCCCACGACGAGGTCGCGTCCGCCTTGGTGCGGTCGGACAGCACGTAATAGTCCATCTGTGCCCGCTCGGCGGTGAGGTCCAGCACGCCGTAGCCGTGCCGGTCGGTGTCGACCCAGTGGACATGGCGGTTGGCGGCGCGGATGACCGGCGCGGCGACCGCGGAGACACTGCCCTCGGGGACCTTGACCAGGTCGTCGAGATTGTCGGAGGTGACCGAGGTGACCACGAACTCCGTGGCGGCCGAGGCGGACAACGGGTACGTCCCGGCGTTCACCGGCACGTCGTTGGCCCACGCCATGTGGATGTCGCCGGTCAGGAACACCGTGTTGCGGATGGCGTTCGCCCGCAGATGCGCCAGCAGCTCCCGGCGGTCGTCGGTGTAGCCGTCCCACTGGTCCGGGTTGATGGCCAGCCCCTCCTGCGGCAGCCCCAGCAGCTTCGCCAGCGGCTTGAGCAGGTCCGCCGAGAGCGAGCCGATGGCGAACGGCGCCATCATCACCGGGTTGCCGACCAGCCGCCAGGTGGTGTCGGAGGCCGCCAGCCCCGCCTTCAGCCAGTCCAGCTGGGCCCGCCCGGTCAGCGTGCGCTCCGGGTCGTCGGCCTCGCCGTCGCCGAAGGAGACCTGCTGCGAGCGGAAGGAGCGCAGGTCCAGCAGGGACAGGTCGGCCAGCTTGCCGAAGCGCAGCCGCCGGTAGGTCGTGCCGGCGAGCGCCGGGCGGACCGGCATCCACTCGAAGTACGCCTGCTTGGCGGCCGACTGGCGCGCGGCCCAGGCGCCCTCCACGCCCTCGGTGTGGTTCTCGGCGCCGCCCGACCAGGTGTCGTTGGCGATCTCGTGGTCGTCCCAGATCGCGACGACCGGGGCGGCGGCGTGCAGCGCCTGCAGGTCGGGGTCGGTCTTGTACCGGCCGTGCCGGATCCGGTAGTCCGCGAGGGTCAGGATCTCGTGGGCCGGGGCGTGCGGCCGGACGACGGTGCCGCGCGTGCCGTACTGGCCGGTGCCGTACTCGTAGACGTAGTCGCCCAGGTGCAGCCAGGCGTCCAGGTCGCCGCGGGCCGCGAGATGGCGGTACGCCGCGAAGTGCCCGGCCTCCCAGTTGGCGCACGAGACCACGCCGAAGCGGAGGTTGGCCACCGCGGCGCCGGCGGCCGGGGCGGTGCGGGTGCGGGCGGCGGGCGACGCGGTGCCGGCCGCGGAGAAGCGGAACCAGTAGTCGGTGGCGGGCGCGAGACCGCGGACGTCGGCCTTGACGGTGTGGTCGGAGGCGGCGGACGCGGTGACGGAGCCCTTGGCGACGACGTTGGTGAACGCCGCGTCCAGGGCGACGGTCCACTCCACCTCGACATCCGGGCCGAGGCCGGAGCCGGGGACGGCCTCCGGGGTGGGCGTCACGCGGGTCCACAGCAATATGCCGTCCGGGAGCGGGTCTCCGGAGGCGACGCCGTGCAGGAAGGCGGGGGCCTCGGCGGCGCGCGCCGGGGCGGCGGCGGCCAGCGGGGCCGCGAGAACGGCCCCGGCCGCGGCGGCCTTGACGACCGTACGGCGGCTCGGGGCGGGCGAGTCGGGGCTGGTGTGGGATCTGAAACGACTGGTCACGGCCGATCAGATTACTGATCGGTAAGGGGCTTGGTAAGCGGACGGACGTGAACGGCGGGCGAACCGCGTGGAGTTCGCCCGCCGTCGCGCTCGCAAGCCGCGCCGTCGCGCCGGGCGCCGCCGCGCTCGCAAGCCGCGCCGACGCCGTTCCGGTTACTTGGTGACGCCCGCGTCCTTCAGCGTCTTCTCCCACTCGGCGACGGTGCTCGGGTTGGTGACGACCTTGTCGTTGATCTTGATGGTCGGCGTCGACTTGACGTCCTTCGTCTTGTCGAAGGTCTCGCTCATCCGCATCGCCCAGGCGTCGTAGGTGCCCTTCTCGACCGCGTCCTGGAACTTCTTGTTGTTCTTCAGGGCGTCCACCGTGTTCGCCACCTTGATCAGGTAGTCGTCGTCGGCGAACTCGTCGGTCTGCTCGGAGGGGTGGTACTCCGCCGAGTACAGCGCGGCCTTGTAGTCGAGGAACGCGTCGGGGCTGACGTCCAGCGCGGCGCCGAGCGCGCTCAGCGCGTTCTTGGAGCCCTCGCCGCCGAGGTTGCCGTCGAGGAAGGTGCCGAGGGTGAAGGAGAGCTTGTAGTCGCCGTCCTCCATGCCCTTGTTGACCGTCTCGCCGATGGTCTGCTCGAAGGAGGCGCAGGCCGGGCAGCGCGGGTCCTCGTAGAGGTGGATGACGTCGTCGGTCTTGGAGTCGCCGAGCAGGATCGTGGTGCCGTCCTTGCCGGAGGTGTGGGCCGGGGCGACGACCTTCGCCTCGGCGGCGGCCTCCCAGCCGGTGGGCTTGCTGCCCTGGACAACCGCGTAGCCGATGCCGCCGGCTATCGCGAGCACCGCGACCATCGAACCGGCGACGATCAGCTGCCGCCTGGTCTTCTCGCGCCGGGCCTGCCGCTCGCGCTCCTGGCGCAGCCGCTCCCGGGCCGCCGTCTTCGCCGTCTGGCTGTTGCGCTTGCTCATCTTCGTGCTCTCCCTGGGGGTCGCGCGCCGGTGTGCGCGCGTATGGACAAAGGACCGGTCGTGTGCGGGGGCGGTGTCGCTTCGCTCAGATGTGAGCGGGTGCGGCACCGGTCGGACACGGCGGTCCCCGTCGTCCCAGGGAGTGCGCCAGCAGCAGGTCACGGGCGGCGGGCGCGGTGCGCGGCGCGAGGCGCGGCAGCCGCCGGCCCGCCCCGCCCGAGCGGGCCGGCCGGACGGCGACCGCGG
The DNA here is from genome assembly GCF_040678395.1 of Streptomyces sp. NPDC052687. Lineage (NCBI taxonomy): Bacteria > Bacillati > Actinomycetota > Actinomycetes > Kitasatosporales > Streptomycetaceae > Streptomyces > Streptomyces sp. NPDC052687. The sequence continues at coordinate 31,751 of NZ_JBFATR010000022.1, forward strand.
CGACCGCGAGCAGCAGCGGGCGGAAGGTGGTGGCCGTCATGGCGTCCAGCAGCTGGGCCAGCGCCCGCTCGCCGCGGCGCAGCCAGGCCGCCGCCAGCAGCCCCACGCCGACATGCGCGCCGAGCAGCAGCCAGGCGGTCTCCGGGTGGGCGTCGGCGAGCAGCGCGGAGATCCGGTGGGTGTCGGTGCTCCCCGCCATCCGGGCCAGCGGGGTGCCCACCTCTCCGCCGCCGCACAGCACGTCCAGGCCGACCGAGCGCAGCGGGCCGGCGACCGGGCCGCCGGCGCGGCCGTAGCAGGCGTGCTGGCCGGTGGTGAAGACCGTGTCGGCGGCCAGCTCCAGCGGGATCAGCAGCGCGGCGATCCGGCCGAAGCCGCGCTCGCGGCCGGCCAGCGCGTACGCGATCACGAACACGGCGACGGCGATCGCCGCGACCGTGCCCAGGGGCAGCGGGACCCGCGACAGCAGCACGTGCGACGCGGTGCTGAGCGCCACGACGATCGCCGTGAACAGCGCCGCGCGTACGGCTCTGAGCTGGGTCCCTGATATGTCCATCGCGTGGAGAGTGTGTCATGGGCTCCGGTAAGAGACCCCTAAAGGGTTCCTGTGAGGGAGCGCCGGCGGTCCGGAACGGCGGGGCTACAGGCCGGGGATCCGGCCGTTGCGGAACAGGTCGAGGAAGATCTGGTGGTCGGCACGCGCGCGTGCCCCGTACGTGTGCGCGAAGTCCACCAGCAGCGGGGCGAAGCCCTCCTCGTCGGCCGCGATGGCCGCGTCGATGGCGCGCTCGGTGGAGAACGGCACCAGGGACTCCCCGGACTGGTCGTCGGCGGCCGAGTGCATCGACGCGGTGGCCCGGCCCAGGTCGGCGACGACCGCCGCGATCTCCTCCGGGTCGTCGATGTCGCCCCAGTCCAGGTCGACCGCGTACGGCGAGACCTCGGCGACCAGCTGGCCCGCGCCGTCCAGCTCGGTCCAGCCCAGCCACGGGTCGGCGTGCGCCTGGAGGGCGCGCTGGGAGATCACCGTGCGGTGGCCCTCGTGGTGGAAGTACTCGCGGATCGCCGGGTCGGTGATGTGCCGGGAGACGGCCGGGGTCTGGGCCTGCTTGATGTAGATCACGACGTCGTTCTCCAGGGCGTCGCTGTGGCCCTCCAGCAGGATGTTGTACGACGGCAGGCCCGCCGAGCCGATGCCGATGCCGCGGCGGCCCACGACGTCCTTCACGCGGTAGGAGTCGGGGCGGGCCAGGGAGGCGTCCGGCAGGGTCTCCAGGTAGCCGTCGAAGGCGGCCAGCACCTTGTACCGGGTCGCGGCGTCCAGCTCGATGGCGCCGCCGCCGGGGGCGAAGCGGCGCTCGAAGTCGCGGATCTCGGTCATCGAGTCCAGCAGCCCGAACCGGGTCAGCGCGCGGGCGTCGCGCAGCGCGTCCAGCAGCGGGCCCTCGGCGGTGTCCAGGGTGAAGGGCGGCACCTCGTCGCTCTTGGCGCCGGTGGCCAGCGCGTGGATGCGCTCGCGGTACGCGCCCGCGTAGACCCGCACCAGCTCGGTGATCTGGTCGTCGCTGAGCGCCTTCGCGTACCCGATCAGCGCGATCGAGGCGGAGAAGCGCTTGAGGTCCCAGGTGAAGGGGCCGACGTAGGCCTCGTCGAAGTCGTTGACGTTGAAGATCAGCCGGCCGGTCGAGTCCATGTACGTGCCGAAGTTCTCGGCGTGCAGATCGCCGTGGATCCACACCCGGGAGGTCCGCTCGTCCAGATACGGGCCGCTCTGTATCCTCCCGCCGCCCCGCCCGGCGTTCTCGGAGTCCAGGTCGTGGTAGAAGAGGCACGCCGTGCCCCGGTAGAAGGCGAACGCCGACGCGGCCATCTTCCGGAACTTGACCCGGAACGCGGCCGGGTCGGCGGCCAGGAGCTCGCCGAAGGCGGTGTCGAGGACGGTGAGGATCTCCTCGCCGCGGTGCTCGTCGCTGAGCTGCGGAAACGACATCGCTGGGTGCCTCCTGGTGCGGGTGGTGCGTGACCTGGGCGGACGGAGCGTCCGCCCTCTTGCAACGTCCGACGGTACGCATGAGTGCCCGCGGAGTGTCAGTCCCGCGGCATAGACTTCGACGCTGACCCCCGAACTGTCCGCCCACCCATCACCGAGTGTTCTCCTTGGAGGCCGCACCGTGTCAAAGCCGCCGTTCACGCACCTGCACGTCCACACCCAGTACTCGCTGCTGGACGGTGCCGCGCGGCTGAAGGACATGTTCAACGCCTGCAATGAGATGGGCATGACACACATCGCCATGTCCGACCACGGCAACCTGCACGGCGCGTACGACTTCTTCCACTCCGCGAAGAAGGCCGGAATCACGCCGATCATCGGGATCGAGGCGTATGTCGCCCCCGAGTCCCGGCGCAACAAGCGCAAGATCCTGTGGGGCCAGCCGCACCAGAAGCGCGACGACGTCTCCGGCTCCGGTGGCTACACCCACAAGACGATGTGGGCGGTGAACAAGACCGGGCTGCACAACCTCTTCCGGCTCTCCTCCGACGCCTACGCCGAGGGCTGGCTGCAGAAGTGGCCCCGGATGGACAAGGAGACCATCGCGAAGTGGTCCGAGGGCATCGTCGCCTCCACCGGCTGCCCCTCCGGCGAGGTGCAGACCCGGCTGCGCCTCGGCCACTTCGACGAGGCCCTGAAGGCCGCCGCCGACTACCAGGACATCTTCGGCAAGGACCGCTACTTCCTGGAGCTGATGGACCACGGCATCGAGATCGAGCGCCGGGTCCGAGACGGCCTGCTCGACATCGCCAGGAAGCTCGGCATCCCCCCGCTGGTCACCAACGACTCGCACTACACCTACGCGCACGAGGCCGGCGCCCACGACGCCCTGCTGTGCATCCAGACCGGTAAGAACCTCTCCGACCCGGACCGCTTCAAGTTCGACGGCACCGGCTACTACCTGAAGTCGACCGAGGAGATGTACGCCATCGACTCCTCGGACGCCTGGCAGCAGGGCTGCGCCAACACCGCGCTGATCGCCGAGATGGTCGACACCACCGGCATGTTCCAGAAGCGCGACCTCATGCCCAAGTTCGACATCCCCGAGGGCTACACCGAGGTCAGCTGGTTCCGCGAGGAGACCATGCGCGGCATGCACCGCCGCTTCCCGGACGGCATCCCGGACGACCGCATGAAGCAGGTCGAGTACGAGATGGACACCATCATCTCGATGGGCTTCCCGGGCTACTTCCTCGTCGTCGCCGACTTCATCATGTGGGCGAAGAAGCAGGGCATCGCCGTCGGCCCCGGCCGTGGCTCCGCGGCCGGCTCGATCGTCGCCTACGCCCTCGGCATCACCGACCTCGACCCGATCCCGCACGGCCTGATCTTCGAGCGGTTCCTCAACCCCGAGCGCATCTCGATGCCCGACGTCGACATCGACTTCGACGAGCGCCGGCGCGTCGAGGTGATCCGGTACGTGACGGAGAAGTACGGCGCCGACAAGGTCGCCATGATCGGCACCTACGGCACCATCAAGGCCAAGAACGCCATCAAGGACTCCGCGCGCGTGCTGGGCTACCCGTACGCGATGGGCGACCGGATCACCAAGGCCATGCCGCCGGACGTCCTCGGCAAGGGCATCCCGCTCTCCGGCATCACCGACCCCAGCCACCCCCGCTACTCGGAGGCGGGCGAGGTCCGGGCGATGTACGAGAACGAGCCGGACGTGAAGAAGGTCATCGACACCGCGCGCGGCGTGGAGGGCCTGGTCCGGCAGATGGGCGTCCACGCGGCCGGCGTGATCATGTCCAGCGAGACCATCACCGAGCACGTCCCGGTCTGGGTGAGGCACACCGACGGCGTGACCATCACCCAGTGGGACTACCCGAGCTGTGAGTCGCTCGGCCTGCTGAAGATGGACTTCCTGGGCCTGCGCAACCTCACGATCATGGACGACGCCGTCAAGATGGTGAAGGCCAACAAGGGGATCGACATCGATCTCCTGAGCCTCCCGCTCGACGACCCCACGACCTTCGAACTGCTCCAGCGCGGCGACACCCTCGGCGTCTTCCAGTTCGACGGCGGCCCCATGCGCTCCCTGCTGCGCATGATGAAGCCCGACAACTTCGAGGACATCTCCGCCGTCTCGGCCCTCTACCGGCCGGGCCCGATGGGCATGAACTCGCACATCAACTACGCGCTGCGCAAGAACGGCCAGCAGGAGATCACCCCGATCCACCCCGAGCTGGAGGAACCGCTCAAGGAGGTCCTGGACGTCACCTACGGCCTGATCGTCTACCAGGAGCAGGTGCAGAAGGCCGCCCAGATCATCGCCGGCTACTCGCTCGGCGAGGCCGACATCCTCCGCCGCGTCATGGGCAAGAAGAAGCCGGAGGAGCTGGAGAAGAACTTCGTCATCTTCCAGGCCGGCGCCCGCAAGAACGGCTACAGCGACGAGGCCATCCAGGCGCTCTGGGACGTGCTGGTCCCCTTCGCCGGATACGCGTTCAACAAGGCCCACTCCGCCGCGTACGGCCTGGTCTCCTACTGGACCGCGTACCTCAAGGCGAACCACCCCGCCGAGTACATGGCGGCACTGCTGACCTCGGTGAAGGACGACAAGGACAAGTCGGCCGTCTACCTCAACGAGTGCCGCCGCATGGGCATCCGGGTGCTCCCGCCGAACGTCAACGAGTCGGAGTCCAACTTCGCCGCCCAGGGCGACGACGTGATCCTCTTCGGCCTGTCCGCGGTGCGCAACGTCGGCACCAACGTGGTCGAGTCGATCATCAAGTGCCGCAAGGCCAAGGGGAAGTACACCTCCTTCCCCGACTACCTCGACAAGGTCGACGCGGTCGTCTGCAACAAGCGCACCACCGAATCGCTGATCAAGGCCGGTGCCTTCGACTCCCTCGGCCACACCCGCAAGGGCCTGATGGCGCAGTACGAGCCGATGATCGACAACGTGGTCGCGGTCAAGCGCAAGGAGGCCGAGGGCCAGTTCGACCTCTTCGGCGGCATGGGCGACGAGAGCAGCGACGAGCCCGGCTTTGGACTCGACGTCGAGTTCTCCACCGAGGAGTGGGACAAGACGTATCTGCTCGCCCAGGAGCGCGAGATGCTCGGCCTGTACGTCTCGGACCACCCGCTCTTCGGCCTGGAGCACGTGCTGTCCGACAAGGCCGACGCAGGCATCGCCCAGCTCACCGGAGGCGATTTCGGCGACGGCGCGGTCGTCACCATCGGCGGCATCATCTCCGGCCTCCAGCGCAAGATGACCAAGCAGGGCAACGCCTGGGCCATCGCCACCGTCGAGGACCTGGCCGGCTCCATCGAGTGCATGTTCTTCCCGGCGACCTACCAGCTGGTCTCCACCCAACTCGTCGAGGACGCCGTGGTGTTCGTCAAGGGCCGCCTCGACAAGCGGGAGGACGTGCCGCGGCTGGTCGCGATGGAGCTGATGGTCCCGGACCTGTCCAACGCGGGCACCAACGCGCCGGTCGTCCTCACCATCCCGGCGGTCAAGGTCACCCCGCCGCTCGTCAGCCGCCTCGGCGAGGTCCTCAGCCACCACAAGGGCGACAGCGAGGTGCGGATCAAGCTCCAGGGGCCCACCAAGACGACCGTGCTGCGCCTCGACCGGCACCGGGTGAAGCCCGACCCGGCCCTCTTCGGCGACCTCAAGGTGCTGCTCGGCCCGTCCTGCCTGGCCGGCTAGCCGTACGCGGCACAGCGCAAGGGGCGCACCCCCCGCGGGATGCGCCCCTGGTTCGCGTGCCCGGGCGTCAACGGCCCGTCAGGCGGACGTCAGTTGTGGCCGAAGCGCTTCTGCCGGCCCTTGCGGGCCAGGTCGCCGGGGGTCACCTGCGGGGAGGGCTGCTCGGCCGGCGACTCCATCACGGAGTGCTCGGCTCGCCGCGGCGCACGCTCGGGCTGCGACGGCTTACGGTCACGGTTCTTGTTCTTGGCCATGGTTCTGCCTCCTGTGGGGGATCTAGGGGCCAGGGCCGGGACCAGATTCACACAGGCCGACACGCCGCGCATGTCGGACAATTACCGTGCGTGACAAGGCTCGTCGGAGCGCGCGCGGGGCGCGGCCGGCGGCCGATTCCCACAAACGCCACGCCGAAGATCGAGTTCGGGCCGTTAACCCTTGCGCCGTCGGGCAGACTCGAAGGAAGCCCGAAGCAAACCTCCCAGGAAGAGGGTGAGTCGCGTGGACCGCTGCATCGTCCTGGTGGACGCCGGGTATCTGCTGGGGGCCGCGGCGAGCCTCCTCGCCGGGGAGCCCTCGCGGTCCCGGATCACCGTCGACCACGCCGCCCTCATCCAAGGGCTGAGGGAACGCGCCGAGTCGGACACCCAGCAGCCGCTGTTGCGCATCTACTGGTTCGACGGCGCCCCCGACCGCGTCCCGCAGCCCGAGCACCGCCGGCTGCGCGTGATGCCCCGGGTCACCGTCCGGCTGGGCGCGCTGACCCGCAGCGACGGCCGCTGGGCGCAGAAGGGCGTGGACGCCGCGATGCACGCCGAGCTGACCGAGCTGGCCCGCAACCGCGCCTGCTCCGACGTGGTGCTGGTCACGGGGGACGGCGATCTGCTGCCGGGCATGATGGCCGCCAAGGAACACGGTGTGGCCGTCCACCTGTGGGCCGTCCAGGCCGCCGACGGCGACTACAACCAGTCCGAGGACCTGGTCGCCGAGGCCGACGAGCGGCGCGTGCTGGACCGGGCGTGGATCACCAAGGCGGTCCGCGCGAAGGAGACGGGCGGGGTGTGCGCGCCGCCGCCCGCGCCGCGCCCCGAGATCGCCGCGATCCTGTCCGCGCCGCTGCCCGAGTCCGCGCTCGGCGCGGCCGAGCGGCCCGCCGAACAGGCCCCGCATCCCACCCCGGCCGCCGCGCAGAACGGCACCCAGGACCGGGTGCCCGCCTCCAAGGGCGTACCGACGCCCAAGGACCTCGCCGCCCTGCGCGCCCACGGCACCCAGCCGGCCGCCCAGCACCCCGCCACCGCCACCCTGCGCTGGTCCTCCGACAAAGGGTGGGTGGACCGCCCCGGCGTCGCCTCCGAGCCGCCCGAGGCCCTGGCCATGCCGACCCTCGCCCAGCTGACCACCGCCGAGCAGCGGTGGGCCGACCGGGAGGAGGACATCACCACGGTCGGCGGCGACCCCTACGAGGTGGGTCAGGTCTTCGCCCGGCGGTGGATCTCCCGGCTGGGGGACCAGGGACACCTCCAGCGGCTGTCCGCGATGTACCCGCGCATCCCGCACCGCATCGACGGGGAGCTGCTGCGCTACGCCGCCCGGTTCGGGCTGCTGGCCCACAAGGACGACCAGATCGACGAGCACGACCGCTACGCCATCCGGGCCGGCTTCTGGCGCGAGGTCGACGCCCGCACCGGGGCGGAGCGCACGCCCGTGGGCGAGTAGCCGCAGGTCGCCGGGGAGGACCGTGCCGCGCGGAACGCGGCGCGGCGGCGGGGACCGCCGTATTCGTCGATCCGGAGGGCGCCCCGCGCGCGGAGGCCGGTCCGGCACCCCGTAGGCTCGTCCCTTGTGAGTACGCGCGCGGCACAGGTCATGGGGGACAGGGGTGAGGTCGTGTGCGCGGTGCGCGGACTGACCAAGACCTACCCCGCGACCCGGGGGCGGCGCGGGGTGCCGGGGACGCCCGCGGTGCGGGCCACCGACGACGTACGGCTCGATGTGCGGCGCGGTGAGATCTTCGGGCTGCTCGGGCCGAACGGGGCCGGCAAGTCCACCCTCGTGCGCCAGCTGACCGGGCTGATGCGGCCCGACAGCGGCAGCGTGGAGATCCTCGGCCACGACATCGTGCGCCACCCCGAGCGGGCCTCGCGCATCCTCGCCTACCTGGGCCAGGAGTCCACCGCCCTGGACGAGCTGACCGTCTCGCTCGCCGCCGAGACCACCGGGCGGCTGCGCGGCCTGGACGCCCGGCGGGCCCGGGCCGAGCGGGACGCCGTACTCGACGAACTCGGGCTCGCCCCGATCGCCGGCCGGCCGCTGAAGCGGCTCTCCGGCGGGCAGCGGCGGCTGGCCTGCTTCGCCGCCGCGCTGGTGGGCGAGCGGCCGCTGCTGGTGCTGGACGAGCCGACCGCCGCGATGGACCCGGTGGCGCGGCGCGCGGTGTGGTCCGCCGTCGACCGGCGCCGGGCCGAGCGCGGCACCACGGTCGTGCTGGTCACCCACAACGTCATCGAGGCGGAGACCGTCCTGGACCGGGTCGCCGTGCTCGACCAGGGCCGGGTGATCGCCTGCGACACCCCCGCCGGGCTCAAGGAGCGGGTGGCCGGCGAGGTGCGGGTCGACCTGGTGTGGCGGGAGCGGGCGCCGCTGGACGTGCCGGAGGTGGCCGCGCTGCGCGACCGGGCCGAGGAGTCGGGGCGCCGCTGGACACTGCGGCTGGCACCCGAGGAGGCCCGCGCGGTCGTCTCCACCGTCACCGGCGGGGCCGCCTTCGCCGCGCTGGACGACTTCACGCTCACCACGCCGAGCCTGGAGGACGTGTACATGGCGCTCGGCGGGGCCGCGCGGCAGGGTCTGGTGAAGGCATGAGCAGCCGGGCCGCCGCGTCCGTACGGAACAGGGCCACCGCCAAGGGAACGCCGCAGTGAAGAGGAGCAGCGTCGCGTGAGTGTCGTACCCGCAGAGGTTCTGCCGGGGAGTGCCCTGGCCGGCGACGAGGCGCGCCGTCCGGCCGCCGAGCTGGCGCCGGCCGCCCGGCTGTGGCCGGCGCTGTGCGCCGTGTACCGGGCGCAGCTGTCGCGGGCGCGGGTGGCGCGGATCCCGCTGCTGTTCGTGGCGACCTTCCAGTCCATCGGCATCATGATCATGATGCGCGGGGTGGTGGACGGCGGCGGCGAGGCGCGGTACGTCGTGGCCGGCTCGTCGGTCGTGGTCGTCGCGTTCGTCGCGCTGAACCTGCTCGCGCAGTACTTCGGGCAGCTGCGCGCCACCGGCGGGCTCGACCACTACGCCACCCTGCCGGTGCCGCCGGCCGCGGTGGTGCTCGGGGCGGCGGGCGCGTATGCCTCGTTCACCCTCCCCGGCACCTTCGTGACCGCGGTCGTCGGCTGCCTGCTGTTCGGCCTCCCGCTCACCCACCTGTGGATCCTCTTCGCGGTCGTCCCGCTCGCCGGGGCCGCGCTCGCCGGGCTCGGGGCCGCGTGCGGACTGCTCGCGTCCCGGCCGGAGCTGGCCACGCTGCTCGGGCAGCTGGGCATGTCGGCGGCGCTGCTGCTGGGCGTGCTGCCGCCCGACCGGATGCCGGCGCTCATCCGTCTCGTCCGGGACCTGCTGCCGTCGACGTACGGCGTGGAGGCGTACGCGCACACCTTCTCGGCCCACCCCGACTGGGCCGCCGTCGCCGGTGACCTCGCGGTGTGCGCCGGGGTCGGGGTGATCTCGCTGGCCGTCGCCACGTGGGCGTACCGGCGGGCCGCCGTCCGGTGACGCGTGCGGTGCGCGCGCCTGGCACGATGTCAGGGTGACAGCACCGTTGACTCCCCCTCCGCCGCCCCAAGAACCGTCCGCGCACCGGCAGTGGCCGCCGTCGGCCGCCGGCGGGACGTACGGGGGTACCGCGTACGGAGCCCACGGCGGGCCGGGACAGGACGGCCCCGGGACGAGGACCGAGGTGCGCGAGGCCGCCGTCATCACGGTGGCGCTGGCGCTCGGCGGAGTGCTGCTCGGCCTGGCGTGGAACTGGCTGGCGCCGCGCGTGCCGCTGGTCGGGGACGTGGTGGACGGGCGCTGGGTGGTCTACGTCCGGGACACCGAGGGGGAGCAGGCCGCCGGGGTCGACGGAACGTTCACCCTGCTCGCGCTGGCCTTCGGTGCGCTCAGCGGTCTCCTGGTCTTCCTGCTGCGCCGGCGCGGGGGCGTGCCCGTCGTGGTGGCCCTCGGCCTCGGCGGCCTCCTCGGATCGCTGCTCGCCTGGCGCGTCGGCGTCTGGCTCGGCCCGGCCCAGGACGTCCTCGCCCACGCCAAGGAGGCGGGCCGGGGCGTGGCGTTCTCCGCCCCGCTCAAGCTGGCGGCGAAGGGCGCGCTGCTCACCTGGTCCATAGGCGCGCTCCTCGTCCACCTCGGCCTGACGGCCCTCTTGGGACCCCGTGACCCGGAACCGCAGCCGTACCCCGGGAAACCGGCGCCGCACTGAGCCGTGCCGCACCGGCGGCCACGGGCCGACGGGACCCGCAGGCGCGGAAGCCGTAGGTCCGTGGAGCCCGCCGGTCCGTGGAAGCCGTAGGTCCGTGGAGCCCGCCGGTCCGCAGAACCCGCAGGTCCGTGGAGCCCGCCGGTCCGCGGAAGCCGCAGGTCCGTGGAGCCCGCCGGTCCGCGGAAGCCGCAGGTCCGTGGAGCCGCCGGCCCCCGGAGCCCGCGAATCCGCGGAACCCGCAGGTCCGCGGAACCCGCGGGCCCGCCGGCCGCTACGCCCGGCCGATCGGAGCCAGCGTCGCGTCGGTGAGGGCGGCCAGGTCCCCGGGCGCGAGCTCGACCTCCAGACCGCGGCGGCCGGCCGAGACGCAGATCGTGGCGTGGGCGGAGGCGGAGGCGTCGAGGACCGTCGGGAGCTTCTTGCGCTGGCCGAGCGGCGAGATGCCGCCGCGGACGTAGCCCGTGGTGCGCTCGGCCAGGGCGGGGTCGGCCATCGTCGCGCGTTTGCCGCCGACCGCCGCCGCGAGGGCCTTCAGGTCGAGCTGGCCCGCCACCGGCACGACGGCCACGGTGAGGCTGCCGTCCACGTCCGCGACCAGGGTCTTGAAGACCCGGTCAGGGGAGACGCCCATCGCCTCGGCCGCCTCCTCGCCGTAGGACGGGTGGGACGGGTCGTGCTCGTAGGCGTGCACCGTGTACGCGACGCCCGCCGCGGTCAGCGCGACCGTCGCGGGCGTGCCGCCCGGCTGCTGCTTCCTCGATTTCTTCGCCATCGGCTCCCGGCCTCTAGTTCAGACTCGTCGGCCCGCGGGTCAGCTCCGCCGCGGGCAGCGACGGCAGCGTACGGATGATCGCCGTCTCGGTGCGCAGGAGTGTCAGCTCGTCGCGCAGCCGGGACGCGGTGTCCGGCGCCTGGAGCAGCCGCTGCTTGGTCGGGACGTCCAGCATCATCGCCGCCGCCACCAGGTACGACACCACGGACGGCTCGTCCGGCAGGTCCGCGCCGGTCGCCAGCGAGCGCTCCCGCGCGCCCGCCAGACGCTTCTGGTACTGCCGGAACGCCCGCAGCACCCCCTCGGCCAGCGCCCCCGCCTCGTCGCCGGGCTCCTCGGGCAGCGTCTCCAGCTCGGCGGTGAGGTACGGCCCCGAGGCGTCCACCGACAGCAGCCGCACCCGGGTCGTCCCGGTCGCCAGCACCTCGAAGGTGCCGTCGGGCCGCTCCCGGATGGTGGCGGCGTCGGCCACACAGCCAACGCCGTGGAAGGCCTTCGCCGGGTCCGTGCCGAACCCGGCGGCGGGCCCGCGCTCCGGCACGGACGTCGGATCGGGCATCCCGGGCGCGCTCGGAGCGACCTCGTGGCCGTCGCGGATCGCCACGACGGCGAAACGTCGCGGTTCGTCCTCGGGGGTCTTCAGCAGCGCGCGCATCATGGCGCGATAGCGCTCCTCGAAGACGTTCAGCGGGAGGACGAGTCCCGGGAACAACACCGAGTTCAGGGGGAAGAGCGGCAGCCGGACGGTGGTCACGACCCCAGAGCCTAATGGTCGCCGGCACCGGCGTGTCCGCCCAGCCCGCAGACCGCACGCCTCCGGGTGCCGCCCCGAGCGGAGCCGGACGTCCGCTAATTGCGGCGCAGCAGCCGCGTCGCCCCCGCCGCCACCGTCGTGGCCAGCACCCAGCCGAGCAGCACCAGCGCCGCGCCCAGCCACTGCCAGCCGCCGCGCAGCTGCCAGCCGCCCGCGTGGCCGAGGTCGATGACGGGCAGCAGGAGGTCCAGGGCGAACAGGGCCGGGTTCCACGGCGGTTGCGCGGCGGTGCCGCCGGTCTCCGGGCGCCCGGCGGAGGCGAAGGCCAGCGAGCCCGCCGCCCACAGCACCGCCATCCACACCGCCGCGCGCCCCGGCCGGTAGCCGTAGGCCACCGTCCAGTCCTGCGCGTACCCCCACAGCTTCGCGGCCGGCGGCAGCGTCTCGCGGCGCCGGCGCTGCTTGGCGAGCAGCACCTCGCGGGCGTCCTCGTCCTCGCCGCCGGCCCGCAGCACCGCCGCCAGCCGCTCGTACGGGTCCGGGTTGTACTCGGCGGTCGCCGCGGCCACCCACTCCAGCCGCTCGGCCAGCGGGAACGGGCCCTGCGGGACCAGGTTCTCGTAGGTGAAGCCCGGCATGTGCAGCCGGCCGGGGCCGGGCCAGCTGCTCGCCCGGTCCACGAGGTTGACGATGCGCGCCCCGGACAGCACCACCCTGCCCCGCTGCGGGCGCTCCCCGAGGAAGCGCAGCTCGGGCACCTGGATCCGGCGCAGCGACAGCTCCTGGTCGTCGGTGAGGACGAGCCGGGCGCTCTCGAAGTCCACCGCGTCCCCGAACCGGCCGTCGTCCAGCCGCAGCCCGCCCTGGCACTCGAACCGCTGCACCCGGGTGCCCTGCGCGGGCGTGCGCCCGCTGAGCTGGAGGCCGCCGAGGCCCGCCGGGGTCAGGTACAGGGTGCGCTCGACGGTCAGCTGCGGCGCGTTCAGCGCCAGCCTGCCGTACGGGTTGCGCAGCCGGGCGCCGCGCAGGCTCAGCGAGACCCCGACGGTGGCGCTGCGCAGGCTCAGCTCGCCGTGCGACTCCAGCAGCTCGGCCTGGAGGTCCTGCCCGACGTTCATGCCGTCCCCCGCGATGGAGCGGCCGCCGCGGTCGCGGTACACGACCGCCTGGTTGAGCAGCAGGTCGGTGCCGATCTGCGCGTCGGTGAGCCGTATCCCGCCGTGGAACCGGCAGCGCGGCAGATGCAGATCGCCCTCGGTGTGCACCCGGGCCGCCTCCAGCCGGGGCACCGCGCAGTTGACCAGCCGCACCGTCGTGAACCGCGCCTCGGGCAGCCGCACCTCCTGCTCGAAGCGGCAGCCGGTCAGCTCGACGTACGGCACCACCGTGCCGCCCGCGAGGTCGATGGAGCCGCTGATCTGGATCCCGGTCAGCTTCAGCGAGGCCACCCGGCCGGCCAGCGCGGGCGGGCCGTCCAGCAGCAGCCAGCACACGACGCGGGCCCGCACGGTCCGCTCCGGCCCCCAGGGATGCACGCCGTGCGGATCGTCGACGGCCGGGTCCCCGCTGCGCAGGTCGTACACCGCGCCGTCGCGGAAGGCCTGCCACATGCCGGCCTCCGCGGCGGTCAGCTCGTCCGGGATGTCCTCGGCGCGCGGAGCGGCCCCTTCGGTCACAGTTGTCCCTGCCTCCCCGGATACTCGCCGGTTCGTCCCTCGTACAGCGTTCATGCCCGCTGTGTGACCGAAGGAACACGAATAGTGAGGGGGATCTTCCGGGTCCGCGACGCGTTCTGTATCAGCCATTGATACGCGCGGACGACCGCCGTCACCGGTCTGCGAGAATTGAGCCTGTGATCTCCCGAATCGATCTGCGCGGCGACGCCCTCCCGGAGGGTCCCGCCCTGCGCGACCTGCTGCCCCGAGCCGACTTCGACGTAGCGGCCGCCCTGGAGAAGGTGCGTCCGATCTGCGAGGCCGTGCATCATCGCGGGGACGCGGCGCTGATCGACTTCGCCGAGAAGTTCGACGGCGTCAAGCTCGACCAGGTCCGGGTCCCGGCCGCGGCGCTCACCCGCGCCCTGGAGGAACTGGATCCGGCCGTGCGCGCGGCCCTGGAGGAGTCCATCCGCCGCGCCCGGCTCGTCCACCGCGCCCAGCGGCGTGAGACCCACACCACCCAGGTCGTGCCCGGCGGCACGGTCACCGAGAAGTGGGTGCCGGTCGACCGCGTCGGCCTGTACGCGCCGGGCGGCCGCTCGGTGTACCCGTCCTCCGTGGTCATGAACGTCGTCCCGGCCCAGGAGGCCGGCGTCGAGTCCATCGCGCTCGCCTCCCCGGCCCAGGCCGAGTTCGGCGGCCTGCCGCACCCGACGATCCTCGCCGCGTGCGCGCTGCTCGGCGTCGACGAGGTGTACGCCGCGGGCGGCGCGACCGCCGTCGCGATGTTCGCCCACGGCACCGAGTCCTGCCCGCCCGCCAACATGGTCACCGGCCCCGGCAACATCTGGGTCGCCGCCGCCAAGCGCTACTTCACCGGCAAGATCGGCATCGACGCCGAGGCCGGCCCGACCGAGATCGCGGTCCTGGCCGACGCCACGGCCGACCCGGTGCACGTCGCCGCCGACCTGATCAGCCAGGCCGAGCACGACCCGCTGGCCGCCGCCGTCCTGGTCACCGACTCCGTCGAGCTGGCCGATGCCGTCGAGCGCGAGCTGGAGACCCAGGTCGCCGCCACCAAGCACATCGACGACCGGATCGTGCCCGCCCTGAAGGGCACACAGTCCGCGATCGTGCTGGTCGACGGCGTCGAGGAGGGCCTGCGGGTGGTCGACGCGTACGGCGCCGAGCACCTGGAGATCCAGACCGCCGACGCCGCCGCCGTGGCCGAACGCGTCCGCAACGCGGGCGCGATCTTCATCGGCCCCTGGGCCCCGGTCTCGCTCGGCGACTACGCCGCGGGCTCCAACCACGTCCTGCCCACCGGCGGCTGCGCCTGCCACTCCTCGGGCCTGTCCGTCCAGTCCTTCCTGCGCGGCATCCACATCGTGGACTACACCCGCGACGCCCTCGCCGAGGTGGCCCACCACGTGGTGACGCTGGCGGAGGCGGAGGACCTGCCCGCGCACGGCGCGGCGATCAAGGCCCGGTTCGACTGGAAGGTTCCTCAGGGCAAGTGACCGGCATCGACGATCTTCCCGTCCGGGACGAGCTGCGCGGCAAGTCCCCCTACGGCGCGCCCCAGCTCGACGTCCCGGTACGGCTGAACACCAACGAGAACCCCTACCCGCTGCCCGAGCCGCTGGTCGAGCGGATCGCCGAGCGGGTGCGCGCGGCGGCCCGCGACCTCAACCGCTACCCGGACCGGGACGCGGTCGAGCTGCGCACCCGGCTCGCCGAGTACCTGACGAAGACCTCCGGGTACGCGGTCGGCCCGGCGAACGTCTGGGCGGCCAACGGCTCCAACGAGGTCCTCCAGCAGCTGCTCCAGACCTTCGGCGGCCCCGGCCGCACCGCGATCGGCTTCGAGCCGTCGTACTCGATGCACGCGCTCATCGCGCGCGGCACGGGCACGGGCTGGATCTCCGGCCCCCGCGGCGACGACTTCACCATCGACCTCGCGGCGGCCGGGAAGGCCATCGCCGAGCACCGGCCGGACGTCGTCTTCATCACCACCCCCAACAACCCCACCGGCAACGCGGTCCCGGCCGACACGGTCCTCGCGCTGTACGAGGCCGCGCAGGCGGCCAAGCCGTCGATGGTGGTCGTGGACGAGGCGTACGTCGAGTTCAGCCACGGCGACTCGCTGCTGCCGCTGCTCGACGGCCGCCCGCACCTGGTGATCTCCCGCACCATGTCCAAGGCGTTCGGCGCGGCCGGCCTGCGCCTCGGCTATCTCGCCGCGCACCCGGCCGTCGTGGACGCCGTCCAGCTGGTCCGGCTGCCGTACCACCTGTCGGCCGTCACCCAGGCGACCGCGCTGGCCGCCCTGGAGCACACCGACACCCTCCTCGGCTATGTCGAGCAGCTGAAGGCCGAGCGGGACCGGCTGGTCGGCGAGCTGAAGGCGATCGGCTACGAGGTGACCGAGTCCGACGCGAACTTCGTCCAGTTCGGCCGGTTCGCCGACGCCCACCTGGCCTGGCGCCGCATCCTCGACCGGGGCGTCCTGGTCCGGGACAACGGCGTACCGGGGTGGCTGCGCGTCACCGCGGGCACCCCGGAGGAGAACGACGCGTTCCTCGACGCGGTCCGTGAGCTGAAGAAGGAGATGAACGCATGAACCGCGTGGGACGCGTGGAGCGTACGACCAAGGAGACCTCGGTCCTCGTCGAGATAGACCTCGACGGCACCGGGAAGACCGATATCTCCACCGGTGTCGGCTTCTACGACCACATGCTGGACCAGCTCGGCCGGCACGGTCTGTTCGACCTCACCGTGAAGACCGAGGGCGACCTGCACATCGACTCCCACCACACCATCGAGGACACCGCCCTCGCGCTGGGCGCCGCCTTCCGGCAGGCTCTCGGCGACAAGGTGGGCATCTACCGCTTCGGCAACTGCACCGTCCCGCTGGACGAGTCCCTCGCCCAGGTCACCGTCGACCTGTCCGGCCGCCCGTACCTCGTGCACACCGAGCCCGAGAAGATGGCGCCGATGATCGGCGAGTACGACACCACGATGACCCGGCACATCCTGGAGTCCTTCGTCGCCCAGGCCCAGATCGCGCTGCACGTCCACGTGCCGTACGGCCGTAACGCGCACCACATCGTGGAGTGCCAGTTCAAGGCGCTCGCCCGCGCCCTGCGCTACGCCTCGGAGCGCGACCCCCGCGCGGCGGGGATCCTGCCGTCCACGAAGGGTGCGCTGTGAACGGATTGTCGACCGTCCTGATCGTCGTCGGTCTCTTCCTGATCGGCGGGATCATCTCCTTCGTCAAGCAGAAGATGCCCACGAGCCTGATCGTGCTGCTGTCCATCGGCGCCGCGATGTGCCTCGTCGCCGGCGTCATGCGGCTGGAGGTGTGGAACTGATGAGCACCGCCAAGAAGGTCGTCGTCTTCGACTACGGCTTCGGCAACGTCCGCTCCGCCGAGCGCGCCCTGGCCCGCGCGGGAGCCGACGTCGAGATCACCCGCGACTACGACAAGGCCATGAACGCCGACGGCCTGCTGGTCCCCGGCGTCGGCGCCTTCGCCGCCTGCATGGCCGGCCTGAAGGAGGCGCGCGGCGACTGGATCATCGAACGCCGGCTGGCCGGCGGGCGGCCCGTGATGGGCATCTGCGTCGGCATGCAGATCCTGTTCGCGCGGGGCATCGAGCACGGTGTGGAGACCGACGGCCTCGACGAGTGGCCCGGCAGCGTCGAGCCGCTCCAGGCCGACGTCGTGCCCCACATGGGCTGGAACACCGTCGACGCGCCCGCCGGCTCCGAGCTGTTCGCCGGCCTGGACGCGGACGCCCGGTTCTACTTCGTGCACTCCTACGCCGTCCACGACTGGACGCTGGAGGCCCACAACCCGGCGATGGCGGCCCCCAAGGTCACCTGGTCCACCCACGGCAAGCCCTTCGTGGCCGCCGTGGAGAACGGCGCCCTGTGGGCCACGCAGTTCCACCCCGAGAAGTCCGGCGACGCCGGCGCGCAGCTGCTCACCAACTGGATCGGAACCCTGTAGAGACATGGCCAAGCTCGAACTGCTCCCCGCCGTCGACGTCCGCGACGGCCAGGCCGTCCGCCTCGTGCACGGCGAGTCCGGCACCGAGACCTCCTACGGCTCCCCGCTGGAGGCCGCCCTCGCCTGGCAGCGCGCGGGCGCCGAGTGGCTGCACCTGGTCGACCTGGACGCGGCCTTCGGCACCGGCGACAACCGGGAGCTGATCGCCGAGGTGACGAAGGCGATGGACATCAAGGTGGAGCTGTCCGGCGGCATCCGTGACGACGCCTCCCTGGCCGCCGCGCTCGCCACCGGCTGCACCCGCGTCAACCTCGGCACGGCCGCCCTGGAGACCCCCGAGTGGGTCGCCAAGGTCATCGCCGAGCACGGCGACAAGATCGCGGTGGGCCTGGACGTGCGGGGCACCACCCTGCGCGGCCGGGGCTGGACCCGCGACGGCGGCGACCTCTACGAGACGCTGGACCGCCTCAACAAGGAGGGCTGCGCGCGGTACGTCGTCACCGACATCGCCAAGGACGGCACCCTCCAGGGCCCCAACCTGGACCTGCTGAAGAACGTCTGCGCGGCCACCGACCGCCCGGTGGTGGCCTCCGGCGGCGTCTCCTCCCTGGACGACCTGCGCGCGATCTCCGAGCTGGTCCCGCTCGGTGTCGAGGGCGCCATCGTCGGGAAGGCGCTGTACGCGAAGGCGTTCACCCTGGAAGAGGCCCTGGAGGCAGTGTCGTCATGACGTCCGAAGCCGTGCGGCGTGTGCAGAGCGGAAGTCCCTGGGAAGAGTCCTTCGGTTTCGCACGCGCCGTCGCGGCGGGCGACCGCGTCCTCGTCGGCGGCACCACGTCCTTCAAGGGCGACGTGCTGTACGGCGAGGGCGACCCGTACGAACAGGCCAAGGTGGCCTTCACCAGCGCCCTGGAGGCGATCGGTGAACTCGGGCTCGGCGTCGAGTCCGTGATCCGCACCCGGATGTACCTGACGCACGCCCGGGACGTGGACGAGGTGGGCCGCGCCCACAAGGAAATCTTCGGCACGGTACGTCCGGTGTCCACCCTCCTGGTGGTGGAGGGCTTCGTGGACCCGCGCATCCTGGTCGAGGTCGAAGTAGAGGCATTCAGAGGAGCCGAGCAGTCATGACCCTGGCGGTCCGAGTCATCCCCTGCCTGGACGTGGACAACGGCCGGGTCGTCAAGGGCGTCAACTTCCAGAACCTGCGCGACGCGGGCGACCCCGTCGAGATGGCGAAGGTGTACGACGCCGAGGGCGCCGACGAGCTGACGTTCCTGGACATCACCGCGTCCTCCGGCAACCGCGAGACGACCTACGACGTGGTGCGCCGCACCGCCGAGCAGGTCTTCATCCCGCTCACCGTGGGCGGCGGCGTGCGCACGGCCGAGGACGTGGACAGGCTGCTGCGGGCCGGCGCGGACAAGGTCGGCGTGAACACCGCCGCCATCGCCCGCCCGGACCTGATCCGGGAGATCGCCGAGCGCTTCGGCCGGCAGGTCCTCGTCCTGTCCGTGGACGCCCGCCGCACCGAGTCGGGCTCCTTCGAGGTCACCACCCACGGCGGCCGGCGCGGCACCGGCATCGACGCCGTCGAGTGGGCGCACCGGGCCGCCGAGCTGGGCGCGGGCGAGATCCTGCTGAACTCGATGGACGCCGACGGCACCAAGGACGGCTACGACCTGGAGATGATCCGCGCCGTGCGCAAGCACGTCACGGTCCCCGTCATCGCCTCCGGCGGCGCCGGCCGGCTCGCCGACTTCCCGCCCGCCGTCGAGGCCGGCGCGGACGCGGTCCTCGCGGCCTCCGTCTTCCACTTCGGCGACCTGCGCATCGGCGAGGTCAAGCAGACCCTGAGGGAAGCCGGGCACCCCGTCCGCTGACCCGGCACGGGGCGCCGCTGCGACCGTTTCAGATGCCCAGCTGCTTGCTGTCGTGCAGGCGCTCGATCGCGTCCGCGTCGCCGTCCAGGTCCACCTTGGCCGCGCTCTGCCGGCCGTAGAGGAACAGCAGCAGCTCGGACGGCTCGCCGGTCACCGTCACGACCGGGGTGCCCCGGTGGGCGACGGCGGTCCGGCCGTCGGGGCGGCGCAGCACCAGGCCGGTGGGGGAGCCACGGCCCATCAGCCGGGCCGTGCGCTCCAGCCGGGACCACAGGGCGTCCTGGAAGACCGGGTCGAGCGTCCGCGCCGACCACTCCGGCTGGGCGCGGCGGACGTCCTCCGCGTGGACGTAGAACTCGACCGTGTTGGACATCTCGTCGATCTGCTTGAGGGCGAACGGCGAGAAACGCGGCGGACCGTTGCGGATGAGCTGGATCAGCTCCTCGTACGGCTTCGCCGCGAACTCCTCCATCACCTTGTCCAGGCGGGGGGCGAGCTGTTTGATCAGCAGACCGCCGGCCGCGTCCGGGCGGCGCTCGCGCACCACCACGTGCGCGGCGAGGTCCCGGGTCCGCCAGCCCTCGCACAGGGTGGGAGCCTCCGGGCCCGCGGTCTCCAAGAGCTCGGCGAGAAGTAGCCGTTCACGCTTGGCAAAGGTCGACATGCGGTTCAGCCTACGACCGCAGTCCCGGTCCGCCCACCCGTCGCCCGGCCACCGCCCCTCGTCCAGGCGCTGCGCGCCGCCCCGCTCATCTGGTGGACAGCGGGCCGGGAGTGCCGCTCCCGCGCGGCACAATGGCACCCATGACCAGCACGCCTCCGCCCAGCAGGCCCAGCAGCCTGGACCCCGAGATCGCCGCGCGCCTCAAGCGCAGCGCCGACGGTCTCCTGCCCGCCATCGCCCAGCAGTACGACACCGGAGAGGTGCTCATGCTCGGCTGGATGGACGACGAGGCGCTGCACCGCACCCTGACCACCGGCCGCTGCACCTACTGGTCGCGCAGCCGCCAGGAGTACTGGGTCAAGGGCGACACCTCCGGCCACGTCCAGTGGGTGAAGTCCGTCGCCCTGGACTGCGACGCGGACACCGTGCTCGTCAAGGTCGACCAGGTCGGCGCCGCCTGCCACACCGGCGCCCGCACCTGCTTCGACGAGGACGTGCTGCTCAAGGACGCCGGCGCGCCGGCCTCGGATCAGTAAGGTCGGCCGCCATGGACCTCGAGACCTTCCGCAAGCTCGCCACCGACCGCCGCGTCATCCCCGTCACCCGCAAGCTCCTCGCCGACGGCGACACCCCGGTCGCGCTCTACCGCAAGCTCGCCGCCGAGCGCCCCGGCACCTTCCTCCTGGAGTCCGCGGAGAACGGCCGCTCGTGGTCCCGCTACTCCTTCGTCGGCGTCCGCTCCGCCGCCACCCTCACCGAGCGCGACGGCCGCGCCCACTGGCTGGGCGCCCCGCCCGTCGGCGTCCCGGTCGACGGCGACCCGCTCGCCGCCCTGCGCGCCACCATCGAGGCGCTGCACACCCCGCACCAGGAGGGCCTGCCCCCGTTCACCGGCGGCATGGTCGGCTACCTCGGCTACGACATCGTGCGCCGCCTGGAGAAGATCGGCCCCGGCGGGCGCGACGACCTGCGGCTGCCCGAGCTGACCATGCTCCTCACCAGCGACCTCGCCGTGATGGACCACTGGGAGGGCTCGGTCCTGCTGATCGCCAACGCGATCAACCACAACGACCTGGACACCGGCGTCGACGAGGCCTACACGGACGCGGTCGCCCGCCTCGACGCCATGGAGGCCGACCTGTCCCGCGCGGTCGCCCAGCCGCCCGCCGTGCTGCCGCCCTCCGAGCTGCCCGAGTACACCGCGCGCTGGGGCGGCCCCGCGTACCAGGCCGCCGTCGAGGACATCAAGGAACGCATCCGCGCGGGCGAGGCCTTCCAGGTGGTGCCCTCCCAGCGGTTCGAGACGCCCTGCACGGCGAGCGCCCTCGACGTCTACCGGGTGCTGCGGGCGACGAACCCGTCGCCGTACATGTACCTGTTCCGCTTCGACGGCTTCGACGTCGTCGGCTCCTCCCCGGAGGCGCTGGTCAAGGTCGAGGACGGGCGGGCCATGGTGCACCCCATCGCGGGCACCCGGCACCGCGGCGCCACCCCGCGGGAGGACCAGGCCCTCGCCGAGGAACTGCTCGCCGACCCCAAGGAGCGCGCCGAGCACCTGATGCTCGTCGACCTCGGCCGCAACGACCTGGGCCGGGTCTGCGAACCGGGCTCGGTCGAGGTCGTCGACTTCATGTCCATCGAGCGGTACTCGCACGTGATGCACATCGTCTCCACGGTCACCGGCAAGGTCGCCGCCGGCCGCACCGCGTTCGACGTGCTCACCGCCTGCTTCCCGGCCGGCACCCTCTCCGGCGCGCCGAAGCCGCGCGCGATGCAGATCATCGACGAGCTGGAGCCGTCCCGGCGCGGCCTGTACGGCGGCTGCGTCGGCTACCTCGACTTCGCGGGCGACTCCGACACCGCCATCGCCATCCGCACCGCCCTGCTGCGCGACGGCACCGCCTACGTCCAGGCGGGCGCCGGCGTCGTCGCCGACTCCGACCCGGTCGCCGAGGACACCGAGTGCCGCAACAAGGCGGCGGCGGTCCTGCGGGCCGTCCACACCGCCAACCGGCTCGGCGCACGGAGCCGGTGAGCAGGTAGGGCACGGATCACGTCGGCCCCGGGTGACGGTCCGCCCGGGGCTCAGGCGATAGTGGAGTACGTGACTGCCGTACCTCACCCCCGTCCCGAAGCCGCACCGTCCGCGCGCGCCGGACGCCGCAGCCTCGCCCTCGCGCTGCTGTGCGGCGCGCTCGGCGCGGCCGTGGCGCTGCTGGCCACCCGCCAGCAGTGGTCGCAGGGCACCGCGACGGTGGCGGGCGGCTCCTTCCCCCTGACCGCCCGCGGCAGTGACGTGACCGGCGTCCCCGCGGCCCTGGCCGTCGTGGGCCTCGCCGCGCTCGTCGCCGTGTTCGCCGTCCGCCGCGCCGGCCGCCTCGTGGTCGCCGCGCTGCTCACGCTCTCCGGCGCCGGCATCGTCGTGGCCGCCCTGCTCGGCGCCTCCGACACCACCGCGCTCGACGAGCGGGCCGCCCGCGCCTCCGGCGACACCTCCGCCACCGTCCACGCGCTCAGCCACACCGCGTGGCCGTACGTCGCGGCCGCCGGCGGCGTCCTGATCCTGCTGGCCGGACTGCTCGCCCTGCGCTACGGCCGGCTGTGGCCCGCGATGTCCGGCCGCTACGAGCGCTCCGGCGCCCCCCGCCCGCGCCGCGCCGCCCCGGCGGTCGACCCGGACCGGCCCGAGGACCTGTGGAAGGCCCTGGACCGCGGCGAGGACCCGACCGGCACCGGCCCGGCCTGACCCGGCCCGGCGACCCCCCGGCCGGATGTGGCGAAACAGACGCCACCGGGAGGCCACCCCCGCGCACGGCACCCACGCGCGTACGGGACAATGGACGACGAGCGTCAGGCTCGGACACGTACACGGCTACGAGGAGCAAGCAATGGCGGACAGCAGCCACGGGCACGGTCACACCCCGGCCGCCTGGACCGGTGTCATCATCGCCTTCATCGGTTTCACCGTCGCGGGTGCCTTCATGGTGATGGCCAACCCGCTGGGTGTCGTCGGCGGCCTGGTCCTCGCGGCCCTCGGTGGTGTCGTCGGCGGCGTGATGCGTGCGATGGGCCTGGGCATGCCGAAGGCGCAGCCCCTGCGCATGGCCGAGGGCGCCACGACCGGGAAGAAGGCCCCCGCGGCCACCCGCGAGCCCGTCGCCGCCGAGAGCTGATCCGGCGCGGCACACACCAGCGACTTCGTCGAGGGGCGGCCCACGGGCCGCCCCTCACGCGCGTCCGCACCCGCGCGGGGGCACAATGCGGGAATGACCGCCGACCGCCGCCCCCCGACACCGGCCCCGGCCCGGCCCGCCGCACCCACCACGGCCGCCGCACCCACCACGGCCCGGCCCATCGGGTCGCCCGCGGCCCGGTCCGCTCCGGCCCGGTCCACCGCTCTCCGGTCCACCGCTGCCCGGCTGGCCGTGCCCGCCGCGGTGCTCGCGGCCGTCGCAGGTGCCTTCGCGTACGTCGGAGCGGTCGACCCCAACGAACCCGGCCACTACCCGGCCTGCCCGCTGCTGCGCCTCACTGGCGTCTACTGCCCAGGCTGCGGCGGACTGCGCAGCGCCCACGCCGTCGTCCACGGCGATCTCCCGGCCGCGCTGCAGGCCAACGCGGTGGCGGTCGCCGGGTACGCGCTGTTCGCCGTGGTGTGGACCATCTGGGTGGTCCGCGCGGCCCGCGGCCGGCCGTTCCGCCTCGAACCGCGCTCCGCGCACCTGTGGGCGGCCGGCGCGTTGCTGCTGGTCTTCACCGTTGTCCGGAACCTGCCGTTCGGCGGCTGGTTGCATCCTTGATCATCGAACGGACGTCCAGGTAGTGGGACCGCCGTCAACCGGATGCGAGGCCTTCGCCCTCCTCCGGATACCATCGCAGTGACCATAGGTTTCGACCGACCGCTGTGACAGTCAGCCGACTGGAAGGGGGCCGCTCGCGTGAGTGTGCTCGACGAGATCATCGACGGAGTCCGTGCCGACCTCGCGGAACGGCAGGCGCGCGTCAGCCTCGACGAGCTCAAGGAGCGCGCGGCGAAGGCTCCCGCCGCCAAGGACGGGATCGCCGCGCTCAAGGGCGACGGCGTCAAGGTGATCTGCGAGGTCAAGCGCTCCAGCCCGTCCAAGGGCGCGCTGGCCGCGATCGCCGACCCCGCCGGACTCGCCGCGGACTACGAGGCGGGCGGCGCGGCCGTCATCTCCGTCCTCACCGAGCAGCGCCGTTTCGGCGGTTCCCTCGCCGACCTGGAGGCGGTCCGCTCCCGGGTGGACATCCCGGTCCTGCGCAAGGACTTCATCGTCACCTCGTACCAGCTGTGGGAGGCCCGCGCGTACGGCGCCGACCTCGCCCTGCTGATCGTGGCCGCCCTGGACCAGCCCGCGCTGGAGTCGCTGATCGAGCGCGCGGTGTCCATCGGGCTCACGCCCCTCGTCGAGGTGCACGACGAGGACGAGGTCGAGCGCGCGGTCGACGCGGGCGCCAAGGTCATCGGCGTCAACGCGCGCAACCTCAAGACCCTGGAGGTCGACCGCTCCACCTTCGAGCGGGTGGCCCCGGAGATCCCCGACAGCATCGTCAAGATCGCCGAGTCCGGCATCCGCGGCCCGCACGACCTCATCGCCTACGCCAACGCCGGGGCCGACGCCGTCCTGGTCGGCGAGTCCCTGGTCACCGGCAAGGACCCGAAGACGGCCGTCGCCGACCTGGTGGCCGCGGGCGAGCACCCGGCACTGCGCCACGGCCGGAGCTGAACCTCGTTAGAGTGGGCCCACGATGACGCTCCCGATCACCCTCGCCGTCCCGGACCGGTACGCCCGCCTCGCGCGCGGCTGCCGCCCCCGGGGCTGCCG
This sequence comes from Streptomyces sp. NPDC052687, assembly GCF_040678395.1. Lineage (NCBI taxonomy): Bacteria > Bacillati > Actinomycetota > Actinomycetes > Kitasatosporales > Streptomycetaceae > Streptomyces > Streptomyces sp. NPDC052687. The sequence continues at coordinate 56,520 of NZ_JBFATR010000022.1, forward strand.
CGCGCCCGCCCGCCGGGTGCACGGCCGCCGGGTGCGGTACGTCATCGGTGACGAGCCCGGCCAGGTCAACGGCCGTCGATGGCAGCGCGCCCTCCAGGGGCGCGGGGACCTGCGCGACCGGCCACGGACGACCTGAGGCCCACACCACAACCCCGCCCCCACGGCGACAGTGTCTCTTCACCACACTCACCGTGAGGCTCCAGCATGCCCAGCACCTTCTTCATCCCCGACCCGGAGGGCCAGGTCCCGAACGCGGCGGGCTACTTCGGCGCGTTCGGCGGCAAGTTCATCCCGGAGGCCCTCGTCGCCGCCGTGGACGAGGTCGCCGTCGAGTACGACAAGGCCAGGAACGACCCCGAGTTCGCCCGCGAGCTGGACGACCTGCTCGTCCACTACACGGGCCGCCCCTCGGCGCTCACCGAGGTCCCCCGCTTCGCCGCGCAGGCCGGCGGCGCCCGGATCTTCCTCAAGCGCGAGGACCTGAACCACACCGGCTCGCACAAGATCAACAACGTGCTCGGCCAGGCCCTGCTCACCAAGCGCATGGGCAAGACCCGCGTCATCGCCGAGACCGGCGCCGGCCAGCACGGCGTCGCCACGGCCACCGCGTGCGCCCTGTTCGGCCTCGACTGCACGATCTACATGGGCGAGATCGACACCCAGCGCCAGGCCCTGAACGTGGCCCGCATGCGCATGCTCGGCGCCGAGGTCATCGCCGTGAAGTCGGGCAGCCGCACCCTGAAGGACGCCATCAACGAGGCGTTCCGCGACTGGGTCGCCAACGTCGACCACACCCACTACCTGTTCGGCACCGTCGCCGGACCGCACCCCTTCCCGGCCATGGTCCGCGACTTCCACCGCGTCATCGGCGTCGAAGCCCGCCGCCAGCTCCTGGAGCGCGCCGGACGCCTGCCCGACGCCGCCATCGCCTGCGTCGGCGGCGGCTCCAACGCCATCGGCCTGTTCCACGCCTTCATCCCCGACGAGTCCGTCCGCCTCATCGGCTGCGAGCCCGCCGGACACGGCGTCGAGACCGGCGAGCACGCGGCCACCCTGACCGCGGGCGAGCCCGGCATCCTGCACGGCTCCCGGTCCTACGTCCTGCAGGACGACGAGGGCCAGATCACCGAGCCGTACTCGATCTCGGCCGGCCTGGACTACCCGGGCATCGGCCCCGAGCACTCCTACCTGAAGGACACCGGCCGCGCCGAGTACCGCGCGGTCACCGACGACGCGGCCATGCAGGCGCTGCGCCTGCTGTCCCGCACCGAGGGCATCATCCCCGCCATCGAGAGCGCCCACGCCCTGGCCGGCGCCCTGGAGGTCGGCCGGGAACTCGGCGAGGACGGGCTGATCGTGGTCAACCTGTCCGGCCGCGGCGACAAGGACATGGACACCGCCGCGCGCTACTTCGGCCTGTACGACACCGACGCCGAGGTCGCCGAGGACGCCTCCGGCACCGCCGAGATCGAGGGGGACGCCAAGTGAGCGGGAACATCCGGCTGTTGACCGACACCCTCGCCACGGCGAAGGCCGAGGGCCGCGCCGCCCTCATCGCCTACCTCCCGGCCGGCTTCCCGACCGTGGACGGCGGCATCGACGCGGTCAAGGCCGTGCTCGACGGCGGGGCGGACATCGTCGAGGTCGGACTGCCGCACAGCGATCCCGTCCTGGACGGCCCGGTCATCCAGACCGCCGACGACATCGCCCTGCGCGGCGGCGTGCGGATCGCCGACGTGATGCGCACGGTCCGCGAGGCGTTCGCGGCCACCGGCAAGCCGGTGCTCGTCATGACGTACTGGAACCCCATCGACCGCTACGGCGTCGAGCGGTTCACCGCCGAACTGGCCGAGGCGGGCGGCGCGGGCTGCATCCTGCCCGACCTGCCCGTGCAGGAGTCCGCGCTGTGGCGCGAGCACGCCGAGAAGCACGGCCTCGCGACCGTGTTCGTGGTGGCGCCCAGCAGCAGGGACCAGCGGCTCGCCGAGATCACCGCGGCGGGCAGCGGCTTCGTCTACGCCGCCTCCCTGATGGGCGTCACCGGCACCCGCGAGTCGGTCGGCGCGCAGGCGCAGAACCTGGTGGAGCGCACCCGCGCCACCACCGAACTGCCCGTCTGCGTCGGCCTCGGCGTCTCCGACGCGGCCCAGGCCGCCGAGGTCGCCGGCTTCGCCGACGGGGTCATCGTCGGCTCCGCCTTCGTCAAGCGGATGCTGGACGCCCCCGACCACGCCGCCGGGGTCGAGGCCGTCCGCGCCCTCGCCGGTGAACTGGCCAAGGGCGTGCGCCGGCAGGCGTAGCGGCGGGGAGTGACAGACCCGATCGTCGTACGGGTCGCTCGAACGGGTGGACCTGGAGCCGGGGAGGCGCGCTGCGCCTCCCCGGTTCGTTCTGCGGGGTGTGAGCGAGAAGAACCGTGATGGAAAGCGCACCGCCCGGGAACGGCTGGCGGCGGAGCGCGAGATGCAGAAGGCCGCGGAGAAGCGGCGGCGCACGCTGATCGTGGGGGCGAGCGTCGTCTGCGTCCTGGCCCTGGCGGCGGTGATCGGCGTGGTCGCCGCCAACGCGGGCAAGGACGACGGCGGCGACACCGCGGGCCCGGTCGTGGCACCCTCGGGCGCCAACGGCGAGGACGACCTGGTCATCCCGGTCGGCGAGAGCGGCGCCAGGTCGACGCTCACCGTCTGGGAGGACTTCCGCTGCCCGGCCTGCAAGTCCTTCGAGACCAACTACCGCTCGACGATCCACGAGCTGACCGCTGCCGGCCGGCTGAGAGTCGAGTACCGCCTGGCCACCATCATCGACGGCAACATGGGCGGCGGCGGCTCGCGCGCCGCGGCCAACGCCGCCGCCTGCGCCCAGGACGCGGGGAAGTTCGTCGAGTTCCACGACGTGCTGTTCGACAACCAGCCTTCGGAGACCGACGACGCGTTCGCCGAGAAGGGCAAGCTGATCGAGCTGGCGGGCAAGGTAGACGGCCTCGACACCCCCGCGTTCAGGAAGTGCGTCGAGGACGGCACGCACAACGCCTGGGTCGACAAGTCCGCCCAGGCCTTCAGCAGCGGCGGCTTCACCGGCACCCCGACCGTCCTGCTCGACGGCAAGAACATCTACCAGGACCAGACGATGACCCCGGCCAAGCTCAAGCAGCAGGTGGAGGCGAAGGCAGGGGGATGACGGGGGCGACGGGAGCGACGGGGATGACCGGGCTGACAGGGACGGCGCGGGGCGACCGCCCGTTATGGACCCGTAGCCGGGCTGCCCGTCGCCCGGCCGGTCCGGCACGGTAGCGTCGACCCTGCCATGGAACTTGCCTACATTCCCAGCCCGTCGCGCGGGGTGCTGTACCTCGGCCCCATTCCGCTGCGCGGCTACGCGTTCTGCATCATCATCGGTGTCTTCGTTGCCGTCTGGCTCGGCAACAAGCGGTGGATCGCCCGCGGCGGGAGGGCCGGCACGGTCGCCGACATCGCTGTCTGGGCGGTGCCGTTCGGCCTGATCGGCGGCCGGCTGTACCACGTGATCACGGACTACCAGCTGTACTTCAGCGAGGGCCGTGACTGGGTGGACGCCTTCAAGATCTGGGAGGGCGGCCTCGGCATCTGGGGCGCCATCGCGCTCGGCGCGCTGGGCGCGTGGATCGGCTGCCGCCGTCGCGGCATCCCGCTGCCCGCCTACGCCGACGCCATCGCCCCCGGCATCGCCTTCGCCCAGGCGATCGGCCGCTGGGGCAACTGGTTCAACCAGGAGCTGTACGGGCGGGAGACCGACCTGCCGTGGGCGCTGCACATCACGTCCACCGCGGACGGCCGGATGCCCGGGTACTACCACCCGACGTTCCTGTACGAGTCGCTGTGGTGCGTCGGTGTGGCGCTGCTGGTGATCTGGGCCGACCGGCGCTTCAAGCTGGGCCATGGCCGGGCGTTCGCGCTGTACGTCGCCGCGTACTGCGCGGGCCGGTTCTGGATCGAGTACATGCGCGTCGACGACGCGCACGAGCTGCTGGGCCTGCGGCTGAACAACTGGACGGCGCTGCTCGTCTTCCTGCTCGCCGTGGTCTACCTCGTGGTGTCGGCGAAGAAGCGGCCGGGCCGCGAGGAGGTCGTGGAGCCGGGTGCCTCCGGCGGCGGCACGGATGCCGCCGACGCCTCCAGCGCCTCGGACGCGTCCGGTGACTCCGCCGCTTCCGACACCTCGGACGTCTCGAAGGGCTCAGGGGTTTCGGCTGCCTCCGCGGGTGCGGCCGGGTCCGGGGCGAAGGCCGCGGACGCCGTGCGGGACGAGGACCGGGCCGAGGCGAGAAGCAAGGCCAAGGGCAAGGGCGAGGACAAGGCTGCCGGCGAGGCCGGGGACACGGCCGGCAGCGCGGCCAAGGACACGGCCGGCACCGCGGCCGGCGACGCGGCGGACGGCGCGGCCGGTGAGAAGGCCGGGGACGGGGCCGGGCCGGCCAAGAAGTCCTGACGGCCGGTCACGCGGACGACGGCGAGGGCGCCCGGAGGTCTTCCGGGCGCCCTCGCCGCGTCAGCGGCGGCTGCCGAGGGCCAGGATCCGCTGGGCCGCCGCCACCACCGCCGCGTCCACGAAGGTGCCGTCCTCCAGGGCCTGCGCCCCGGCCTCCCGCGCGGCCGCCTTCACCACCGCCTCCGCGTGCTCCAGCTCCTGCCGGGTGGGCAGGTAGGCCCGTTCGATCACCGGCAGCTGGCGCGGGTGGAGGGCCGCGCGGCCCAGGAAGCCCAGGGCGCGGCCGTGGGCGCAGGAGGCGGCCAGGCCGTCCAGGTCCCGGATGTCGGGGTGGACGGACTGCGCCGGGGGCGGCAGCCCCGCCGCGCGGGCGGCGACGACGACGCGGGAGCGCGGCCAGTCGAGGCCCGCGTCGCCCCGCAGCCCCAGATCGGCCCGGAGGTCGGCCTCGCCCAGGGCGATCCCGCGCAGGGCCGGGTGGGCGGTGGCGATGGCGTGGGCGCGCTCGATCGCCAGGGCCGATTCGAGCAGGGCGTACAGGGCGGGGGCGCCGCCCTCGGCGAGTGCCGTGTGCTCGGCGATCCGCACGACCTGCTGCGGCGCGGTCACCTTCGGCAGGCGCAGTCCGGACACCCCGGGCAGACCGGCCAGCGCCCGCAGGTCGGCCGCCGCGAGCGGACCGCCAAGCGCGTTCACGCGGACGTGCACCGGGACCGGCTGGGGTGCGGCGAGGAGTTCGGCGGTGGCCGCGCGGGCGTACTCCTTGCGGTCCGGGGCGACCGCGTCCTCCAGGTCGACGATCACCACGTCGGCGCCGCAGGTGAGGGCCTTGGCGACCGTCGCCGGGCGGTCGCCGGGGACGTAGAGCCAGGTCAGCGGGATCACAGCGCGCCCTCCGCGCGCAGCGCGGCCAGCTCGTCGGGGGTCAGGCCCGCCTCGGTGAGGACGGTCTCGGTGTCCGCGCCGTGCGGGCGGCCGGCCCAGCGGATCGCGCCGGGGGTAGCGGAGAGCCGGAAGAGCACGTTCTGCATGCGCAGCGGCCCGAGTTCGGGGTCGTGGACGGTGGTGATGGTGTCGAGGGCCGCGTACTGCGGGTCGGTCATCACGTCCCGTACGTCCTGGATGGGGGCGACCGCGGCCTCCGCCTTCTCGAAGGCCTCCAGGACCTCGGCGCGGGTGTGCCGGGCGATCCAGGAGCCGACCGCCTCGTCCAGGACGTCGCTGTGCCGGGCGCGGTCGGCGCCGGTGGCGAACCAGGGCTGCTCGATCAGGTCCGGGCGGCCGACCAGCCGCATCACGCGTTCGGCGATCGAGTTCGCGGAGGTGGAGACGGCGACCCAGGTGCCGTCGGCGGTGCGGTAGGTGTTGCGCGGGGCGTTGTTCTGGGAGCGGTTGCCGGTACGGGGCTGGACGTGACCCAGCTGGTCGTACCAGAGGGGGTGCGGGCCGAGGACGGTCAGGATCGGCTCGATGAGCGCCATGTCCACGACCTGGCCCTCGCCGGTGCGGTCGCGGGCGGCGAGCGCGGTCAGCACGGCGTACGCCGTGGCCAGCCCGGCGATCGAGTCGGCGAGGCCGAACGGCGGCAGCGTCGGGGGCGCGTCGGGCTCGCCGGTGATCGCGGCGAACCCGCTCATCGCCTCGGCGAGGGTGCCGAAGCCGGGGCGGTGCGCGTACGGTCCGAACTGGCCGAAGCCGGTGACGCGGGCCAGCACCAGGCGGGGGTTGGCGGCGGACAGCTCCGGCCAGCCGAGGTCCCATTTCTCCAGGGTGCCGGGGCGGAAGTTCTCGATGATCACGTCGGCGCCGGCGGCGAGCCGCAGGAGGGTGGTGCGGCCGCCGGGCTTGGACAGGTCGAGGGTGATCGTGCGCTTGTTGCGGCCGAGCATCTTCCACCACAGGCCCACCCCGTCCTTCGACGGGCCGTGGCCGCGGGACGGGTCGGGCCGCACCGGATGCTCGACCTTGATCACGTCCGCGCCGAAGTCGCCGAGCAGGGTGGCGGCGAGCGGACCGGCGAACAGGGTGGCGACGTCGAGGACGCGCAGCCCGGCGAGCGGGGGTGCCGGGGGAGGCGGAACCTGGTTCATGGGCGGGTCGCCTCCTGGAGGGTGAGCTGGGCCAGGGTGTCGAAGCCGGTGCCGTCGAAACCGGAGAGGGTGGTGGCCAGGCGGTTCTTCAGCGGGGCCGTCCAGCGCTCGGGCAGCGCCTCGGGCGAGCCGGCGAGCAGGCCGGCGACGCTGCCGGCCGTGGCGCCGACGGAGTCGGTGTCCCAGCCCCCGGAGACCGCGCGGCAGATGGAGCCGGAGAAGTCGCCGTCGGCGTGGGTGAGGGCGGCGGCGAGCAGGGCGGTGTTGGGGACGGCGTGCACCCAGTGGTGGCCGGCGTCGTAGGTGGCGTGGAGTTCGTCCACGACCGTGTCGAAGTCGTCGTGCGCGCCGGCCAGTTCGATGGCGTGCCGGACCGCGCGGGCCAGCCGGGAGCGGGGCGGGACGACGGTGAGGCCGGTGCGCAGGCACGCGTGGACGTCGTACGTCCCGGTGGCGGCGCGGGCGATGACGGCGGCGGTGAACATCGCGGCGTAGACGCCGTTGGCGGTGTGGGTGAGGGTGGCGTCGCGGTGGGCCTGGGCGGCGGCGCGGGCCGGGTCGCCGGGGTTGGTCCAGCCGTGTGCGTCGGCGCGGATGAGGGCGCCGATCCACTCGCGGAACGGGTTGCGGTGGCGGGCCGTGCGCGGGGGTTCGAGGCCGCACAGCAGGTTGCGGTAGGCGACGCGTTCGGCGGTGAAGGTGCGGCCGGCGGGGAGTTCGTCGAGCCACAGGGCGGCGACGTCCTCGGTGCCGAAGTCCCGGCCGTGGCGGCGCAGCAGCAGCAGGTTCAGCAGGGGGTAGTCGAGGTCGTCGTCCTCGGGCATGCCGTCGATGTTCTCGGCGAGGCAGGTGGCGGCCGAGCGGCGGTTCCAGGGGTATCTGGCGGCGAGGTCGGCGGGCAGCCCGCGGGCGGTGAAGTACGTGGTGAGCGGCCAGTTCCCGGTGGCGCGGGCCAGGTGGCGGATGCCGTCCAGGGGGAGCTTCTCGACGGGTTTGCCGAGCAGGCAGCCGACGGCCCGGCCGAGCCAGGCGGCGTGCAGGCGGGGCAGGAGGTCCGGCGGGGCGGCGGGGGCGGCCGGGGCGGACGGCCAGTCGGGGCACAGGGCAACGATCCGGTCCAGGTCCGTCGGTTCCCGGTCCGCCAGCCTGCTGGGCAGGTCGGCGAGTTCGTCGAGCAGGTCCTCGGCGAGCAGGCGCAGATAGCGCGAGCACGGCTCGGGGGAGGCGCCGGCCCGGGCGGGGGCCTCGCAGCCGCCGGCCGCCTTCCACCGCTTCGCGATCGCGGACGGTTCGCGGCCGTCCTGGGCGGCCTGGCGCAGTTCGTGGCCGAGCAGGTCCTCGGGCTGGACCCAGGTCAGTCGGAGCATCCGGTGCCTCCCAGCGCGGCGAACGCCTCCTCGTGGGCGCGGCGGCGCCGTACGTCACGGGCGAAGATCTCCCGGGTCACCTCGGTGAGCACGCGCGCCGGTTCGCGCAGGTCCAGGCGGCTGGCCTCGGCGACGGTCTTCGCCCAGTCCTCGGGCACCGGCGAGCCGAGGGTGCCGGCCAGCGCGCCGGCCATGGTGGCGATCGAGTCGCAGTCACGGCCGTAGTTGACCGCGCCGAGCACCGCGTGCCGGTAGTCGCCGCCCGCGACCAGCAACATGCCGAGCGCGACCGGCAGTTCCTCGATCGCGTGCAGCCGGGAGGGGCGGCGGGCGGCCAGGGAGGGGGAGCGGTAGTCGGGGCCGACGGTGTCGTACGGGGCGACCGCCTCGCGCAGCGGGACCAGCGCGGACTCGAAGTCGCGGTGGCGGGCGGCGGTCTCGCAGACCCGCTCGATGGCCGCGCGGGTGCCGTCCTTCGCCAGGGACAGACAGGCGGCCACCACCGAGTCCGGGGTCGCGCCGGGGGCGCACGCCGCGGCCACCGCCGCCGCGAAGACTCCGGCCGCCTCCCTGCCGTACGACGACTGGTGGGCGCCCGCGACATCCAGCGCCTCGGCGTACGCGCCCGCCGGGTGGGCGGCGTTGACCAGGCCGACCGGGGCCATGTACATCGCCGCCCCGCAGTTGACGATGTTTCCGGTGCCGGCCTCGCGGGGGTCGGCATGGCCGTAGTGGAGGCGGGCCACGAGCCACTTCTCCGCGAGGAAGATCCGCTGCAACGGCAGGGCCTCCGCCTCCAGTTCGGGGATCCAGCGCGGGGTGGTCATCAGGTCGGGGACCAGGTGGTCGGCGATCGCGTAGGCGTCCAGGTGGTCGCGGACGCGGTCGTAGACCCGGACCAGCGCGTGCGTCATGAGGGTGTCGTCGGTGACGTGGCCGTCGCCCTTGTGGTACGGGGCGATGGGGCGGGCGGTGCGCCAGGCGTCGCCGTTCCAGGGGCCGACGATGCCGTGGACGCGGCCGCCGTGGCGTTCGAGGATCTGGTCGGGGGAGTAGCCCTCCACGGGGCCGCCGAGGGCGTCGCCGACGGCGGCGCCGACCAGGGCGCCGGTGATCCGTTCGGCGAGGGACTCCGCCCGGCCTTCCCTTTCCCGGCTTTCCTCACGCCGGGCGGGTTCTCCTCGGTTTTGTTCTTCTGTGGGCGTCATGCCCCGAATCATCCTCCTGGCGGGGCCGGTTGTGCGGCTTCCAGGAGTTCGGCGAGTTCCACCAGGTCGGTGCCGGTGAGGCGGGGCAGGACGCAGCCGGGGAGGGTGCGGCAGGCGTCCCGCCAGGCCGCGGGGAGCGCCGCGCCGCCGCCCAGCGCGCCGGTGAGGGCACCCGCGAGGGCCGGGGCCGAGTCGGCGACCCGCGACAGGCAGGCTGCCGCGGGAATCGCCTCGGCGATCCGGCCGTGCGCGGCGACGGTGAGCGCGAGGGCGACCGGGACGGTCTCGGCGGCGGCGATGCCGTAGCTGTAGACGTGGTCGACGATCTGGTGCTCCAGGAGGGGGATCAGGGCGAACGCGCTGTCCGCCTCCGCCGCGAGGCGCAGGGCGTGCCGGGCGTTGCGGCCGATCTCCGTCTCCCGCGGCAGCTCGGCGAGCGCGGCCGTCGCGCAGGCCCGCGCGTCCGCGCCGGACAGCGCGAGCGCCACCGCGGCGGCCATCGCGCGGGCGCCGTGCACGCCGTCGCCGTCCTGGGTGTAGCGGGCGTCGAACTCCGCGAGGTCGGCGGCGGCCTTCGGGTCGCCGGGGTGGGCGACCGCGAGGACGCAGGCGCGGACGCAGGCCGCGTCGTCGAAGTAGTGCGGGTTGTCGTGGCCGGAGGCGGGCGGGCGCAGGCCCGCGGCGAGGTTGCCGAGGCCGGCGCGTACGGAGATGCGGGCGCGCAGGGGGAGGACGGCGGACTCGATCTCGGGGGCGCGCTCGGCCGCGGCGGCGACCTCGCTCGCGACGGCGTTCCAGGTGAGGTCGATCGCGGCGCGCATGCGGCGGTCCCGGCTGAGGTCGCCGAGGACGGCGTCGTCGCCGGCCCGCAGGACCGCCTCCGCGGCGAACACCGCCCACTCGGCGTCGTCGGAGGGGCCGAGGCGGAGGGGTTCCGGGGGCTGGTTCAGGGCGATCGGGACGGGGAGGGTGGTGGTGGCGTTGTGCTCGGCGAAGGTGTCCAGTTCGCGGGTGAGGCGGCGGGTCCAGTCGGGCATGCGGGCGGCGCGGTGGCGGGCGGCGGGCCAGCCGGCGGCGTCGCCTGCGGCTAGGCCCAGGAGGAGGCCTTCGACTCGGTGGGGTGGGTGTGGGTGTGCGAGTGGGTGGTGGGGGGTTGGGTGTGGCTGGTGGCTTGTTGTGTGGGGTGTTTCGGCCTCGGCTTCGCCTTCGGCCGGGGTGTCGTTCCCACCCGCACCACCCGTTTCCCCATCGTCGTCGGGTGCGGGTGGCCCCTGTGGGGGGTTCTCGCCGTCGGCGGGTGGGGGGTTGGGGGTGGGTGGGGGTGCGGGGTGGGTTTCGGGGGCGCTAGTGGGTGCGGGTGGTGTTTGTGGGGGGTTCTCGCCGTCGGCGGGTGCGGGGTGGGGCTCGGTCGTGTCGGGTGCGGGTGGTGCTTGTGGGGCGTACTCGCCGTCGGCGGGTGGGGGGCCGTCGGTGGGCGTGGGGTGGGTAGCGGGGGCGTGCTCGGGTGCGGGTGGGCCCTGCGGGGCGTGCTCGATGGTGGGTTGTCCCGGTGGGGCGGGCTCGCCGGTGGGTTGTTCCGGTGGGGCCGGGTCGGCTTCGGTGGGTGGGGGGTCGACGGGGGTCTTGAGTGCTGTCGCGGTGTCCCAGGGCGCCGGTGGGGTCATGGCGTCACCTTCGCGTCGTGTCGTGGGGGCGGTGCGGCCCCCTCGGGGGTGAGCAGGTCCGCGATGGCCAGGACGTGGTGGCCGGCCATCGCGGGCAGGCAGCTGCCGCGGGCGGGGCCGATGGCGGACGCCCAGTCCGGGGGGATGGCGGACGCGCCCTGCGTCGCGCCGGCGAGGGCGCCGGCGACGGCGGCCGTGGTGTCGGCGTCGCGGCCCATGTTGACGGCGGTCAGGACCGCCTCCTTGAAGTCGCCGTCGGCGGCGGCGTACGCGCCGAAGGCGAGGGCGACCGCCTCGGGGGCGAGGTCGGTCCACGGGTAGCCGCCGATGACGACCGCCGAGCGGACCGCGCGCTCGCCCCGGTGGGCGACGGTCACCGCGCGGCGCAGGGAGCGGGCCGTCCAGGAGTCGTCGGGGACGACGGCGAGGGCGGAGGCGACGACCGCGATGGGCGAGGCGCCCGCCATGGCCGCGGCGACGCCCGCCGCGACCGCCTGGCCGCCGTAGATGCCCTCGCCGTCGTGGCTGACCGAGCCGTCGATCGCGACGAGGCGCGCGGCCTCCGCGGGGCGCCCGGCGGCGAAGACGCCGTGCGGGGCCGCGCGCATGGCGAGGCCGTCGCTCCAGGCGTGCCGGTGCTGGGCGGAGATGGGCGCGGCGAGGCCGCGGCGCAGGTTCTCCAGGGTGCCGCGCTCGCTGAAGCCCGCGCCCCGGAAGGGGCCCTCCGCGCGGTCGGCGATCCACTCGTGCCAGGCGGCCTCCACGTGCGCCGGGGTGAGCGCGGAGCCGTGCCGGGCCAGGAGCAGGCCCGAGAAGATCGCGTACTCGGTGTCGTCGGTGCCGGCCGGGGTGGCGGTGACGTAGCCGGTGATCCGGCCCCAGCGGGCGCGGATCTCGGACGGCTTCATGTTCTCGGCGGGGGCTCCCAGCGCGTCCCCGACGGCCAGACCGAGCAGCGCGCCGCGGGCCCGTTCGCGGAGTCCGGCGGCGTCGCCGGGCGCCGGGACCGAGGGAATGCAGGCGGTCGATGCCATGCAGGCCTCTCCTCTCGGGGGGCGCCGTGGGACGGCGCGGAGCCCTTTGCGGAACTGTCCCCCGGCGGGGTGCGCCGCGCAGCCTCAGGCGCCTCAGCATCACCCGGTCGACATATGAGCATGATCGCGCCCGGACGAGCGCAGAACGGTAAAACCGCAGGTTAGCCCAGCCTTTCCTTGCTGGCGAGGAGGAATGCGGCGGCGTAGTCTGGGTGCTGTCGAAAAGTAGAAGCAGTCCAAAGAAGCTTTTTCTGGGGGACCGTCATGGCCATCATCGAGACCGAGGCGGCGCTGCACGAGGCGCACCGCGACAACCACACCCACCGCGACGTGAACGGCGGCTGGCTGCGCCCCGCCGTCTTCGGCGCGATGGACGGCCTGGTCTCCAACCTCGCCCTGATGACCGGTGTCGCGGGCGGCAGCGCCAGCCAGCAGGCGGTCGTGCTGAGCGGACTCGCGGGGCTCGCCGCCGGCGCGTTCTCGATGGCCGCCGGCGAGTACACCTCCGTGGCCTCCCAGCGGGAGCTGGTCGAGGCCGAGCTGGACGTGGAGCGGCGCGAACTGCGCCGCCACCCCCAGGACGAGGAGGCGGAGCTGGCCGCGCTGTACGTGTCGCGGGGCGTCGACCCCGGCCTCGCGCGCGACGTGGCGCGGCAGCTGTCCCGCGACCCCGAGCAGGCGCTGGAAATCCACGCCCGCGAGGAACTGGGCATCGACCCCGCCGACCTGCCGTCGCCGCTGGTCGCCGCGGTGTCGAGCTTCGGCTCGTTCGCGCTGGGCGCCCTGCTGCCCGTCCTGCCGTACCTGCTGGGGGCGAGCGCGCTGTGGCCGGCCGTGCTGCTGGCGCTGCTCGGGCTCTTCCTGTGCGGTGCGGTGGTGGCGAGGGTGACCGCGCGGAGCTGGTGGTTCAGCGGTTTGCGCCAGCTTGCCCTGGGTGGTGCCGCGGCCGGTGTGACGTACGCCCTGGGCATGGCGTTCGGTGTGGCCGTAGGATGACGCAGCTGGAACCTATGCGTTGCGCCGCATAACTAGCCGTTACTCGCTGGTTTCGGCCGCATGACCAGTGGGCATGAGCCGTAAGCGCTGTGGGCAATGAGGCCTGCGGCGCGCCCGCGGGGTGAGCGACGCTGCTCCCTCCGCCCCGGACCGCCGGACATCGATCTGTCCGCATCGGTCCCCTTTGCCTCCGCCGCCGACGCGGCACCCGCCGCGACCGCGGCGTCCGCATGCTGGAACGGAGTATCCGGTTCCCGAGAACCGCTCCATCATGTAACCTGCACGAAATTTTGATCTCATCGCAGATCTCGCAGAGGGCCAACGTCGTCCCTCGGCAGCTCCCCCAGCGCCTTACGGGCCTGGGAGGTACCACCAGCCACATGACGACGACGGGAGAGCCGATGCGTACGCCGCGCCAGCCGTCCCAGCACTCCGCGAATGGCCAGAACTGGTCGTTCATGGATGCTCGCCCTGCTGCGCAGGGTATGTACGACCCCCGCAACGAGCACGACGCCTGCGGCGTCGGCTTCGTCGCCACCCTCACCGGCGAGGCGTCCCACACCCTGGTCGAGCAGGCCCTCACCGTCCTGCGCAACCTCGAACACCGCGGTGCCACCGGCTCCGAGCCGGACTCCGGCGACGGTGCGGGCATCCTCTCCCAGGTCCCGGACGCCTTCTTCCGCGAGGTGGCCGGATTCCAGCTGCCCGAGGCCGGTGCCTACGCCGTCGGCATCGCCTTCCTGCCGGAGGACGGCGCCACCGACGCCGTCTCACGTATCGAGACGATCGCCGGTGAGGAGGGCCTGGACGTCCTCGGCTGGCGCGAGGTCCCGGTCGCCCCCGACCTGCTCGGCGCGACCGCCCGCTCGACCATGCCGGTCTTCCGCCAGCTCTTCGTCACCGACGGCCGCGCGAAGGGCATCGACCTCGACCGCAAGGCGTTCGTGCTGCGCAAGCGCGCCGAGCGCGAGGTGGGCGTCTACTTCCCGTCGCTGTCCGCGCGGACCATCGTCTACAAGGGCATGCTGACCACCGGGCAGCTGGAGCCGTTCTTCCCGGACCTGTCCGACCGCCGCTTCGCCTCCGCGATCGCGCTCGTGCACTCCCGGTTCTCCACGAACACCTTCCCGTCGTGGCCGCTCGCCCACCCCTACCGCTTCGTCGCGCACAACGGCGAGATCAACACCGTCAAGGGCAACCGCAACTGGATGGTCGCGCGCGAGTCCCAGCTGGTCTCCGACCTGTTCGGCGAGCGCCAGCTGGACCGCATCTTCCCGGTGTGCACCCCGGACGCCTCCGACTCGGCGTCCTTCGACGAGGTCCTCGAACTCCTGCACCTCGGCGGCCGTTCGCTGCCGCACTCCGTGCTGATGATGATCCCGGAGGCGTGGGAGAACCACGACTCCATGGACCCGGCCCGGCGCGCCTTCTACCAGTACCACTCCACGATGATGGAGCCCTGGGACGGCCCCGCCTGTGTCTGTTTCACCGACGGCACCCAGGTCGGCGCCGTGCTCGACCGCAACGGCCTGCGCCCCGGCCGCTACTGGGTCACCGACGACGGCCTCGTCGTCCTCGGCTCCGAGGTCGGCGTTCTCGACATCGACCCCGCCAAGGTCGTCCGCAAGGGCCGCCTGCAGCCCGGCAAGATGTTCCTCGTCGACACCGCCGAGCACCGCATCATCGAGGACGACGAGATCAAGGCGCAGCTCGCGGCGGAGAAGCCGTACGCCGAGTGGCTGGAGGCCGGCGAGATCGAGCTGAGCGACCTGCCCGAGCGCGAGCACATCGTGCACACCCACGCCTCGGTCACCCGCCGCCAGCAGACCTTCGGCTACACCGAGGAGGAGCTGCGCGTCATCCTGGCCCCCATGGCCAAGACCGGCGCCGAGCCGATCGGCTCGATGGGCACCGACTCGCCGATCGCCGCCCTCTCCGAGCGCCCCCGGCTGCTCTTCGACTACTTCACCCAGCTGTTCGCGCAGGTCACCAACCCGCCGCTGGACGCCATCCGCGAGGAACTGGTCACCTCGCTGCGCTCCTCGCTGGGCCCGCAGGGCAACCTGCTGGAGCCGACCGCGGCCTCCTGCCGCTCCGTCGTCCTGCCCTTCCCGGTGATCGACAACGACGAGCTGGCCAAGCTCATCCACATCAACGCCGACGGCGACATGCCCGGCTTCAAGGCCGCGACCCTGTCCGGCCTGTACCGGGTGCACGGCGGCGGCGAGGCGCTGGCCGCGCGGATCGAGGAGATCTGCGCCGAGGCCGACGCCGCGATCGAGAACGGCGCCCGCCTGATCGTCCTGTCGGACCGCCACTCCGACGCCGAGCACGCGCCGATCCCGTCGCTGCTGCTCACCGCGGCCGTCCACCACCACCTCATCCGCACCAAGCAGCGCACCCAGGTGGGCCTGCTGGTCGAGGCCGGCGACGTCCGCGAGGTCCACCACGTCGCCCTGCTCATCGGCTACGGCGCCGCCGCGGTCAACCCCTACCTGGCCATGGAGTCGGTCGAGGACCTGCTGCGCGCGGGCACCTTCATCAACGGCCTGGAGCCGGAGCAGGCCATCAAGAACCTGATCAAGGCGCTCGGCAAGGGCGTTTTGAAGGTCATGTCCAAGATGGGCATCTCGACCGTCGCCTCCTACCGCGGCGCGCAGGTCTTCGAGGCCGTCGGCCTCGACGAGGCCTTCGTCGAGAAGTACTTCAACGGCACCGCCACCAAGATCGGCGGCGTCGGCATCGACGTCATCGCCCAGGAGGTCGCCGCCCGCCACGCCAAGGCCTACCCGGCCTCCGGCATCGCTCCCGCGCACCGCGCGCTGGACATCGGCGGCGAGTACCAGTGGCGCCGCGAGGGCGAGCCGCACCTGTTCGACCCGGAGACGGTCTTCCGCCTCCAGCACTCCACGCGCACCGGCCGCTACGACATCTTCAAGAAGTACACCGAGCGCGTGAACGAGCAGTCCGAACGGCTGATGACGCTGCGCGGCCTGTTCGGCTTCAAGTCGGACCGGCAGCCGATCCCGATCGACGAGGTCGAGCCGGTCTCCGAGATCGTCAAGCGGTTCTCGACCGGCGCCATGTCGTACGGCTCCATCTCCAAGGAGGCGCACGAGACCCTCGCCATCGCCATGAACCAGCTGGGCGGCAAGTCCAACACCGGTGAGGGCGGCGAGGACCCGGAGCGCCTGTACGACCCGGCGCGCCGGTCCAGCATCAAGCAGGTGGCCTCCGGCCGCTTCGGTGTGACGAGCGAGTACCTCGTCAACGCCGACGACATCCAGATCAAGATGGCCCAGGGCGCCAAGCCCGGCGAGGGCGGCCAGCTGCCCGGCCACAAGGTCTACCCGTGGGTGGCGAAGACCCGTCACTCCACGCCGGGCGTCGGCCTGATCTCCCCGCCGCCGCACCACGACATCTACTCCATCGAGGACCTGGCCCAGCTGATCCACGACCTGAAGAACGCGAACCCGCAGGCGCGGATCCACGTCAAGCTGGTCTCCGAGGTCGGCGTCGGCACGGTCGCGGCGGGTGTGTCCAAGGCGCACGCGGACGTCGTGCTCATCTCCGGCCACGACGGCGGCACCGGCGCCTCCCCGCTCACCTCGCTGAAGCACGCGGGCGGCCCCTGGGAGCTGGGTCTGGCCGAGACCCAGCAGACGCTGCTGCTCAACGGGCTGCGCGACCGGATCGTCGTGCAGACCGACGGCCAGCTGAAGACCGGCCGTGACGTCGTCATCGCCGCGCTGCTCGGCGCCGAGGAGTTCGGTTTCGCGACCGCGCCGCTCGTCGTCTCCGGCTGCGTCATGATGCGCGTCTGCCACCTCGACACCTGCCCGGTCGGCATCGCCACCCAGAACCCGGTCCTGCGGGACCGGTTCACCGGCAAGGCCGAGTACGTCGTCAACTTCTTCCAGTACATCGCGCAGGAGGTCCGCGAGCTCCTCGCCGAGCTGGGCTTCCGCTCCATCGAGGAGGCCGTCGGCCACGCCGAGGTCCTCGACGTCACCCGCGCGGTCGACCACTGGAAGGCGCAGGGCCTGAACCTGGAGCCGCTGTTCCACGTGCCCGAGCTGCCCGAGGGCGCGGTCCGCCACGCCCTGGTCGCCCAGGACCACGGCCTGGAGAAGGCGCTCGACAACGAGCTGATCAAGCTCGCGGCCGACGCGCTGGGCGCGAACGACGCCACCGAGGCCCAGCCGGTGCGCGCCCAGGTCGCCATCCGCAACATCAACCGCACGGTCGGCACCATGCTCGGCCACGAGGTGACGAAGAAGTTCGGCGGCGCAGGGCTCCCCGACGACACCATCGACATCACCTTCACCGGTTCCGCCGGCCAGTCCTTCGGTGCCTTCGTCCCGCGCGGCGTCACGCTGCGCCTGGAGGGCGACGCCAACGACTACGTCGGCAAGGGCCTGTCCGGCGGCCGGATCGTCGTCCGCCCGGACCGCGGCGCGGACCACCTCGCCGAGTACAGCGTCATCGCCGGCAACACCATCGGCTACGGCGCCACCAGCGGCGAGATGTTCCTGCGCGGCAAGGTCGGCGAGCGCTTCTGCGTCCGCAACTCCGGCGCGCTGGTCGTCTCCGAGGGCGTGGGCGACCACGGCTGCGAGTACATGACCGGCGGCCACGCGGTGGTCCTCGGCGAGACGGGCCGCAACTTCGCGGCCGGCATGTCCGGCGGTGTCGCCTACGTCATCGACCTGGACCGCGACAACGTCAACGCCGGCAACCTGGACTCCGTCGAGGCGCTGGACGAGGCCGACAAGCAGTGGCTGCACGACGTGGTGCGCCGCCACCACGAGGAGACGGGCTCCACCGTCGCCGAGAAGCTGCTCGCGGACTGGGACGCCGCCGCCGAGCGCTTCAGCAAGATCATCCCCCGCACGTACAAGGCAGTGCTCGCCGCCAAGGACGCCGCCGAGCGAGCCGGTCTCTCCGAGTCCGAGATCACCGAGAAGATGATGGAGGCGGCGATCAATGGCTGACCCGAAGGGCTTTCTGAACCACGGCCGCGAGGTCGCCAAGTCCCGCCCGGTCGAGGAGCGCGTCAGGGACTGGAACGAGGTCTACGTCCCCGGCTCGCTGCTGCCGATCATCAGCAAGCAGGCCAGCCGCTGCATGGACTGCGGCATCCCGTTCTGCCACAACGGCTGTCCGCTGGGGAACCTGATCCCCGAGTGGAACGACTACGCCTACCGCGAGGACTGGCAGGCGGCCTCGGAGCGGCTGCACGCGACGAACAACTTCCCGGAGTTCACCGGCCGGCTGTGCCCGGCTCCGTGTGAGTCGGCGTGTGTGCTGGGCATCAACCAGCCGCCGGTCACCATCAAGAACGTCGAGGTCTCGATCATCGACAAGGCGTGGGAGACCGGGGACGTCGCCCCGCAGATCCCCGAGCGCCTGTCCGGCAAGACCGTCGCGGTCGTCGGCTCCGGTCCCGCGGGCCTGGCCGCCGCCCAGCAGCTGACCCGGGCCGGCCACACGGTCGCCGTCTACGAGCGCGCGGACCGCATCGGAGGCCTCCTGCGGTACGGCATCCCCGAGTTCAAGATGGAGAAGCGGCACATCAACCGCCGTATC
This sequence comes from Streptomyces sp. NPDC052687, assembly GCF_040678395.1. Classification (NCBI taxonomy): domain Bacteria; kingdom Bacillati; phylum Actinomycetota; class Actinomycetes; order Kitasatosporales; family Streptomycetaceae; genus Streptomyces; species Streptomyces sp. NPDC052687. Next base: position 74,932 of record NZ_JBFATR010000022.1, read on the forward strand.
GAGCAGATGCGCGCGGAGGGCACCCGCTTCCGCACCGGCATCGAGATCGGCCGCGACCTCAAGGCGACCGACCTGAAGAAGCGGTACGACGCGGTGGTCCTGGCCGTCGGCGCCACGACCGCGCGCGACCTGCCGGTGCCGGGCCGTGAGCTCAAGGGCATCCACCAGGCCATGGAGTACCTGCCGCTGGCCAACAAGGTGCAGGAGGGCGACTTCGTGGCGCCCCCGATCACGGCCGAGGGCAAGCACGTCGTGGTCATCGGCGGCGGCGACACCGGCGCGGACTGCGTGGGCACCGCCCACCGCCAGGGCGCGGCCTCGGTGACGCAGCTGGAGATCATGCCCCGCCCGGGCGAGGAGCGGAACCCGGTCTCCCAGCCGTGGCCGACCTTCCCGATGCTGTACAAGGTCACCTCCGCGCACGAGGAGGGCGGCGAGCGGGTCTACTCCGTGTCGACCACCCACTTCGAGGGCGACGAGGACGGCAACGTACAGTGGCTGCACCTGGTCGAGGTGGAGTTCACCGACGGCAAGCTGACCCAGAAGCCTGGCACGGAGCGCAAGATCCCCGCCCAGCTGGTGACGCTGGCCATGGGCTTCACCGGCACGGACCGTGAGAACGGTCTGGTGGAGCAGTTCGGCCTGGAGCTCGACGAGCGCGGCAACATCGCCCGCGACGCCGACTTCCAGACCAACGTCCCGGGTGTCTTCGTCGCCGGTGACGCGGGCCGCGGTCAGTCGCTCATCGTGTGGGCGATCGCCGAGGGCCGCTCCGCCGCCCGCGGCGTGGACCGGTTCCTGACCGGTGCCAGCGACCTGCCGGCCCCGATCCGCCCGACGGACCGTGCCCTGACGGTCTGACACACGGCCCGCGAGGGCCGCACACACGTCCCGTACAACGGCGTACGGAACACAGACGGCGCCTGCCCCCCAGTCCCCGACCGGACGATCGGGCAGGCGCCGCCGCATGTCCCGGCGCCGCCGGGCGGACTCAGCCGGTCAGCTGGGCGACCCTGGCGTACGTCAGAAGCAGGAGCAGCGCCAGCAGCCCCGCGCAGGCGGCGGCCTGGATCAGGGAGCGGCGCGGGCCGCGCGGCACGAAGGCGTAGGCCGCGGTGACGGCGGCGCCCGCCAGCAGGCCGCCGAGGTGGCCCTGCCAGGAGGTGAAGCCCGCCGAGATCAGCAGCCACACGAGCAGCATGACCGTGTCGCGGTTGACGGTGTCCATGTCGCCGCCGAACCGGCGCGCCATGACGTAGTAGGCGGCGCCCAGACCGAACAGGCCGCCGGAGGCGCCGACGAACACGGCGTACGGCTCGGCGAGGAGCAGTTCGGCGACCGAACCGCCGAGGACCGACAGCAGGTACAGGGCGACGTACCGGACCCGGCCGAGCTGGGTCTCCAGGATCCGGCCCAGGTGCCACAGCGCGAGCATGTTCATCACGATGTGGGCGATGCCGAACGTGCCCTCGGTGGGCAGCAGATGCAGGAACCCGCTGGTGATCAGCCGGTCCCACTCCCCGGCGACGACGCCTTCGGCGTGGAAGGACCCGATGTACGCGCCCACGTGGTGGTAGTAGCCGCCGTCCGGCCCCACGAGCCGGGCGCCGACCATCTCGAACCGGTCCTCGAACGCGGGCAGCGCCAGCTGGAGCACGTAGGCGAGCACGTTCAGCGCGACCAGCACGTACGTCACCACGGGCGTGCCGGAGACCCGGCCGCCGACGACCGTGCGGGCCTGCCGCACCGAGCGGGCGCCCTCCTTGACGCACTCCGGGCACTGGTGACCGACGGCGGCCTCGCGCATGCAGTCCGGGCAGATGTGGCGGTCGCAGCGCACACAGCGGACGTAACACTCCACCGTGGGGTGGCGGTAGCAGGTCGGGACGGGGGACTCGGGTTCCATGCCGGCTCCTCGGGAGGCTGATGACGGACGGTGAGCCGGTTGGGGACGGCGGCGAACAAAATAGCGAACGGTGCGGCGGGGGCGGGCAGGCGGGGCCGGAGGGGACGGTGGCGGCCGCCGGGGTGCCGTACGCTCGGCTGCCGGAAAGCCGGTGATGGAGGGGGAGTCCACATGGCCGCGATCAGTCTCGACAAGGTGCGCTCGACCGCGCCCGCGCTCGTGAACCTCTACAAGAGCGCCGGGGTGTCGCTCGCCAAGCACGGCCTGGACGGGCAGCGGGCCGCCGTCTACCTCGTCGTCGACTACTCCGGCTCCATGCGGCCGTACTACAAGGACGGCAGTGTGCAGGCGCTCGCCGACCGGGTGCTCGGGCTGTCCGCGCACCTCGACGACGACGGCCGGGTGCCGGTGGTGTTCTTCTCCACGGACGTCGACGCCGTCACCGAGATGGAACTCGCCGGCCACCAGGGCCGCGTCGAGCGGATCGTGGCCGGACTCGGGCACATGGGCAAGACCAGCTACCACCTGGCCATGGACGCCGTCATCGACCACTACCTCGACAGCGGTGCCACCGACCCCGCCTTCGTCGTCTTCCAGACCGACGGCGGCCCCATCGACAAGCTCGCCGCCGAGCGGTTCCTGTGCAAGGCCTCCCGGCTGCCGCTGTTCTGGCAGTTCATCGGCTTCGGCGACCCCGGCAGCCGGCAGTTCGAGTTCCTGCGCAAGCTGGACGACCTGCCGGTGCCGGAGAAGCGGGTCGTCGACAACGCCGGGTTCTTCCACGCGGGCGAGGACCCGCGCGCGGTGTCCGACGCCGAGCTGTACGACCGTCTCGTGGGCGAGTTCCCGCAGTGGCTGGCGGCGGCCCGGGAGCGGGGGATCGTACGGGCCTGAGGGCACGCGGCGGTGGCCGCACCCGGCCGGACCGGGCCTACGTGTCGCACTCCAGCACCGTCCGGCACAGCGCACACCGCGCCCGCACCCGCCCCCGCACCGGCACCCTGATCCGCTGGTGGCAGGTCGGGCAGGGGAACGACACCCGCAGCGGCCCCTCGGCGCCGGGCGTGAACGCGTAGGGCACGTCCGGCGCGCCGACGGCGGTGTGCCGGTCCTGGGCGTGCCGCCGGTCGCGGGCGTAGCGGCGGCGGCCCGCCCAGCCGGCCGCGGTCAGCGGCGGCTGCTGCCCGTCCCGGCGGGCCAGGGCCATGCCCTTGCCGTACGCCGTGTACGCCTGCGGGCTGGTGAACCAGACCGACGGGTCCTCACCGAAGAGCAGGGCGCGCTTGGCGAGGACGTAACCGAACTCCTCGGGTGTCAGATAGCCGAGTTTCTGGCTGGACACGCCGTCCTCCCGGTAGGCGTCCAGCAGCAGCCAGCCGGCGCCGAGGTAGGCCGTCGTCGTGTCGGTCAGGATCTCGTTGTCGCGGGTGCCGGGGAAGGACAGGCCGAGGCGGTGCAGGTACACGTGCGTCACCTCGTGCGCCAGGGCCGCGCCGATGTCCCGGCGGTGGGTGCGGAAACGGTCGTTCAGCTCCACGAAGTACTCGGGCCCGGCGGCGAGTTCCACGTTCGCCGCCTGCGTCATCGCCCGGAAGCCGACGACCAGCCGGGCGTCCGGTAGCCGGTAGTGCCGCACCAGCTCGCGGGCCACCCGCTGGGCGCCGAGATGGAGGTCGTCGGTGTCGGCGAAGGCCACGTCGGCCGGGAGCACGCTCGTCGCGAAGGTCCGCACGGTGTCGTACGACAACCGCCGGTACAGCGCGGTGATCGCGGCCCGCACCGTCTCCAGGTGCGGGTAGCCGTGCTCGACCGGTCCGCCGTTCGCCACGCCGACTCCCCAGGACGTCCCGAACCCGGTTTCCACTCTACGAGCAGGGGAGCGGATTTTCGCCCGACGGGTTCCCTCCGGACCGCGTGAGATCCGTCCTTGTCATGCACGCCGACTGATCACATACTGCGAGCCGCCCAACGCCCCATGAAAGGACATACGTTGACCCTTACCTCGACCACCGCCGCCAAGAGAGGCGGCCTGGCGCTGGCGAAGAAGGCCGCCGCGGCCGGTGCCGTCGCGCTCGCGGTCGCCAGCCTCCAGCCGGTCAGTGCCGCGTACGCCGCCGACGCGCGCGTCATCGGCGGAAAGCCCGCCGCGCAGAACGAGTTCCCCTTCATGGTCCACCTCTCCATGGGCTGCGGCGGGGCGCTCTACAAGAAGGACATCGTCCTGACCGCGGCGCACTGCATGGACGGCTCCGGCAACAACAACCGGATCACCGTCACCGCCGGTGTCGCCGACCTGAACTCCTCCGCCGCGATCAAGGTCAAGTCGACCAAGGTCAAGGTGGCGCCCGGCTACGACGGCACGGGCAAGGACTGGGCGCTGATCAAGCTCGCCAAGCCGATCGACAAGCCCACCCTGAAGATCGCCACCACCACGCGCTACAACCGCGGCACCTTCACGATCGCGGGCTGGGGTGACACGCGGGAGGGCGCCGGCACCGGCACGACCAAGCTCCAGAAGGCGTCCGTCCCGTTCGTCAGCGACCGCGCGTGCAAGTGGCACTACGGCAACCGGCTGGTGCCGAAGGAGGAACTGTGCGCCGGATACACCTCCGGCGGCATCGACACCTGCCAGGGCGACTCGGGCGGCCCCATGTTCCGCAAGGACGACGCGGGCAAGTGGATCCAGGTCGGCATCGTCAGCTGGGGTGACGGCTGCGCCCGCACCGGCGTGCCCGGTGTCTACACCGAGGTCAGCACCTTCGCCAAGGACATAGCCAAGGCCGCGTCGGCGCTGTGATCAACCCGGCGTGAGACGACGTACGGCGGAGCCCTCTCCAGGGTGCGGCTCCGCCGTACGCCGTCCTGCTCCGCCGTACGCCGTCCTGCGCCCGAAAGCCGCCACCGCGCGGAAAGGCCCACCGCGCGGGAGCCAGCACCGCGTGGGAAGCCCTCACCGCGCGGAAGGCCCACCGCGAGGGAAGCCCCCGACCGCGCCGAGCGCTGTCGCGAACCGCTCGGTCCCGGTTCCGCCCCCTGGCAGAATCCGGGCGGTGACCGCCGAACAGCAGCACCCCGCAGCGCCCGCGGCGCCCGCAGCCCCCGCAGCCCCCGCAGCGCCCGCGGCGCCCGAAGCCCTCGCGGCCCCCGCCGCGCCGACCCTGCGCACCGGAGGCCGGGACGACGCCCTCGAAGAGCTTCTGGACGACGCGCTCACCGCCTTCAACGGCGCGGCCACCGGGGCCGGCACCCCGCGGGAGTTCAGTGTCCGGCTCGATGACCCCACCGGGAAACCGGCCGGCGGGCTCACCGGGTACACGTGGGGCGAGCTGTGCGCCGTCCATCTGCTGTGGGTCCGCGAGGACCTGCGGGGAGCGGGCTGGGGGAGCCGGCTGATGCGGGCCGCCGAGGAGGAGGGCGTGCGGCGCGGCTGCACGCACATGGTCGTCTCGACGTACACCTTCCAGGCCCCCGAGTTCTACCGGAAGCTCGGCTTCCGGGAAACCGGGCGCACCCCGGGCGTGCCCGGCGGCCACGCGGACGTGTCGTTCCACAAGGTGATCGGCGGCTGATCGGTCAGGGCCCGGCCCCGTAGGGTGGACCCTCATGACCACCAGCAACACCGGTACCGGTGACGTCGACCCCGCCGTTCGCGAAGAGCTCGCCCGGCTGCGCGACAGCATCGACAACATCGACGCGGCCGTCGTCCACATGCTCGCCGAGCGGTTCAAGTGCACCCAGCAGGTCGGCCGCCTCAAGGCCGTGCACCAGCTGCCGCCCGCCGACCCCGCGCGAGAGGCCCGGCAGATCGCCCGGCTGCGCGCGCTCGCGGAGAGCGCCAAACTGGACCCCGCGTTCGCCGAGAAGCTGCTGAACTTCATCATCGCCGAGGTGATCCGCCACCACGAGCGCATCGCCGAGGACGCCGTGAACGGTCAGACACCGACGGCCGGTTGACCCGGCGCAGCTCCCCGGCGGGGCACTGGCCCCGCGCGGTGTGTGCCCCGCCCCACCGGCACACCACGTCATCCGGCGGGCACGGACCGTGACCGCCCGGTCTCCGTCGTCCCGCTCACGGCAGCGGCCCCGGACCGGACCCCGCCCGCCCCCGCCCCGTCCGCCCCGGCGCCGCGGCTCCCGCGACCCCACCACGGCGCGGGAGGGGCACCCGGGCGCAGTCCGCTCCGCCCCCGCACGTCCCCCCACCGCCTCTGTCCCGTGCCCAGGCCATCAGGCAGCATGTGCTCCATGTCCGTACTCACGCGCGACGAAGCGCAGACCCGTGCCCAGCTCCTCGACGTCCACCGCTACACGATCGACCTCGATCTGACGACGGGGGACGAGACCTTCGACTCCCTCACCGTCATCCGCTTCGCCGCCCGCACGGACGCGGACACCTTCGTCGAGCTCAAGCCCGCCGAGCTGCGCTCCGCCACCCTGGACGGACAGCCCCTCGACCCCGAAAGCCTGGACGACAACCGCCTGCCGTTGAAGAACCTCATGGCGGGCGAGCACGAGCTGCGCGTCCACGCGGTGATGCGCTACTCCCGCACCGGGGAGGGCATGCACCGCTTCACCGACCCCACCGACGGCGAGACATACGTCTACACCCAGCTGTTCATGGACGACGTCCAGCGCGTCTTCGCCGCCTTCGACCAGCCCGACCTCAAGGCCGTGTTCGAGCTGTCGGTGAAGGCCCCCGCGCACTGGACCGTCCTCGCCAACGGCGTCACCGAGCACACCGGCGGCGGCGTGTGGAAGGCGGCACCCACCCCGCTGATCTCCACCTATCTCGTCGCCGTCGCCGCCGGCCCCTGGCACTCGGTGCGCACCGAGCACCGCGGCCTGCCCTTCGGCATCCACTGCCGCCGCTCCCTCGCCCCCCACCTGGACGCGGACGCCGAGGAGATCCTCGAGATCACCCAGCAGTGCTACGACCGCTACCACGAGAAGTTCGAGGAGCCGTACCCCTTCGACTCCTACGACCAGGCGTTCGTCCCCGAGTTCAACGCGGGCGCGATGGAGAACCCCGGACTGGTCACCTTCCGCGACGAGTTCGTCTACCGCTCCGCCGTCACCGACACCGAGCGGCAGACCCGCGCGATGGTCATCGCCCACGAGATGGCCCACATGTGGTTCGGCGACCTCGTCACCCTCCGGTGGTGGGACGACATCTGGCTGAACGAGTCCTTCGCCGAGTACATGGGCTACCAGACCCTCACCGAGGCGACCCGCTTCACCGACACCTGGACCGACTTCGGCGTCGTCCGCAAGGCCTGGGGCTACGACGCCGACCAGCGCCCCTCCACCCACCCCGTCGCCCCCGAGGCCGTCGAGGACACCGCCTCCGCGCTGCTCAACTTCGACGGCATCTCCTACGCCAAGGGCGCCTCCGCGCTGCGCCAGCTCGTCACCTGGCTCGGCGAGAAGGACTTCCTCGCCGGCATCAACACCCACTTCGCCCGCCACAGGTTCGCCAACGCCACCCTCGCCGACTTCATCGACTCCCTCGCCTCCGCCACCGAACGGGACGTCCACGCGTGGGCGGACGCCTGGCTGCGCACGACCGGCGTCGACACCCTCACCCCGCGCGTCACCGCGGGCGCCGACGGTACCCGCACCCTCACCGTCGACCGCGCGGGCAGCCGCCCGCACCGCATCGCCGTCGGCCTGTACGACCTCGACCTCGCCGACGAGGCCCGCCTCACCCTGCGCGAACGCGTCGAACTCGACGTCCCGCAGACCGCCGCGCAGCCCATCGGCAAGCGGCCCGCCCTGCTGCTGCCCAACGACGGCGACCTCACCTACGCCAAGGTCCGCTTCGACCCGGAGTCCTTCGCGACGGTGCGCTCCGCACTGTCCGGGCTGCCCGAACCGCTCTCCCGCGCGGTGGTGTGGAACGCGCTGCGGGACGCCGTCCGCGACGGTGAGCTGCCGGCCACCGCCTACCTGGACACCGCCCGCGCCCACCTCCCGCGCGAGACCGACCTGGCCCTCGTCCAGGGCGTCCTCGGCTTCGCCACGGTCCAGATCGCCGACCGCTATCTGGCGCCCGAGGCCCGCCCGGCCGCCCTCGCCACCCTCGCCCGCATCTGCCGCGACCTCATCCGCCGCACCGAGGACGGCGACCACCCCGGCCTGCGCCTGATCGCCGTACGGCACTTCATCGACACCGCCGCCCACCCCGACACCATCGCCGCCTGGCTCGCCGACGGCACCGTCCCCGGCGGCCCCGAACTGGACCCGGAGCTGCGCTGGCGCATCCTCGGCCGGCTCGCCGTCCTCGGCGCCACCGACGAGGCCGCCATCGCCGCCGAACTGCACCGCGACCCCAGCGCCACCGGCCAGGAGGGCGCCGCCCGCTGCCGCGCCGCGCTGCCCGACCAGGCCGCGAAGGCGCGGGCGTGGGAGGCGATGTTCGCCGGCGACGACCTGTCCAACTACCTGTTCACGGCCACCGCGCGGGGCTTCTGGCAGCCCGAACAGGCCGACCTCGTACGCCCGTACGTGGCGCGCTTCTACGAGGACGCCGTCGCCGTGGCCGCCCGGCGCGGCCCCGCCATCGCCGACGCCGCGGGCCGCTGGGCGTTCCCCGCGCACGCCGTCGACGCCGAGACCCTGGCCCTCGGCGAGCGGTGCCTGCGCGACGCCGACCCCATCCCCGCCCTGCGCCGCAAGCTCGTCGACCAACTCGACGACCTCGCGCGCGCGTTGCGGGTCCGGCAGGCCCTAGGACCGAAGGAGTAGGGGGAGTAGGGCACGGCTGGTCCCCACAGCCGAGGCGGGGGACTGATCGATCTTCCTAGGCTCGGACGAGCGGAATCGATCAGTCAACGCCCCAGGAGGCAACCCGTGATCGTGGTGACCGGCGCCACCGGCAACGTCGGCCGAGCCCTCGTCGACCGTCTCGTCGCACGCGGCGAACCGGTCCGGGCGCTGACCCGGGACCCGCGGCGGGCACGGCTGCCGGAGCGGGCCGAGGTGGTACGGCTCGACCCCGGCGACCCCGCCGAGCTGTTCCGGGGCGCGACCCGGCTGTTCCTGTACGTCCAGGGCGCCGGGGACCGCATGGGCGACTTCCTCGCCGCCGCGCGGGACGCCGGGGTGCGGCACGTCGTGCTGCTCTCCTCCGGGATCATCCAGGAGGGCGCCGACGAGACCCACCCGATCCACGTCATGCACGCCACCGTCGAACGGCAGGTCCGCGACAGCGGTCTGGCCTGGACGTTCCTGCGGCCCAACGCGTTCGCCACCAACGCCTTGCAGTGGCGTGCGCAGATCCGCGCCGGCGACACCGTGCGCGGTGTCTTCGCGGACGCGCTCACCGCGCCGATCCACGAGGACGACATCGCCGCCGTCGCCGAACGCGCCCTCCTCGACGGCGGCCACGAGGGAGCCGTGCACCGCCTCACCGGGCCGGAGGCGGTCACGAACGCCGAGCAGGTCGCCGCGCTCGGGCGGGCCCTCGGCCGCCCGCTGCGCTTCGCGGAGATCCCGCCGCACGAGGCCGGCCCCGACCTCTTCCCGCACGTCCCGCAGGACGCGCTGGAGGGCTTCCTGAAGACGATCGGCGGCCTCGTCGGCACCGAACCCGAGATCACCGGTACGGTCGAGGAGATCACCGGTAGCCCGGCCCGCACGTTCTCCCGGTGGGCCGAGGACCACGCGGACGACTTCCGCGACTGAGGACAGCGGCGTCCCGGCACTCCCGGTACCCCCTTTCGAGTGCCGATCCCGTGCTTCCCGGGCGTGCCGCCCCGCCCGTCGCCAAGCTGACCGCATGAGCATGCCGCCCCTCGCCTCCGGTCCCGAAGGCCCCGGCGCGCTGGGGCCGTTGCTCGACGCGGTGCTCGCCGCGCTGGAGGAGGGCGGCCGGGCCAGGGGCGGCCCCCTGCCGCCCGGCGGACCCGGCGCGGTGACCGCGCGGATGCGGGACGCCGTCGGGGACCCGCTCCCCGACGACGGCGACCCGGACGCCCCGCGGCGGCTGGTCCGGGCCCTCGCGGAGGGCGCCGCCGACCCCGCCGACCCCCTCTGCGCCGCCCACCTGCACTGCCCTCCCCTCGCCGTCGCCACCGCCGCCGACCTCGCGGCCAGCGTCCTCAACCCGTCCCTGGACTCCTGGGACCAGGCCCCGTCGGCGTCGGCACTGGAGGACCTGGTGACCGGCGCGCTGGCCGCCGAGGTCTACCCGGACCGCGCACCGGCCGGGCTTCACCCGGACCGCGCGGCTACCGGGCTTCACCCGGACCGCACCCCGGCCGCCGGGCTCCACTCGGACCGCACCCCGGCCGCCGGGGTCCACCCGGACCGCGCACCGGCCGCCGGGCTACACCCGGACCACGGGCCGACCGCCGGGCTCCACCCGGACCGCACCGCGGCCGCCGGGCTACACCCGGACCACGGGCCGACCGCCGGGCTCCACCCGGACCGCACCGCGGCCGCCGGGCTTCACCCGGACCACGGACCGACCGCCGGACTCCACCCGGACCGCACACCGGCCACCACGCTCCACCCGGACCGCGGGCCGGCCGCCGAAAGCCGGCCCGACTGCCTGATCACCACCGGCGGCACCGAGTCCAACCACCTGGCGCTGCTGCTGGCCCGCGAGGCGCACGGCGCGACGGTGCGGCTGGTGCTCGGGGCCAACGCTCACCACTCGCTCGCCCGGGCCGCCTGGCTGCTGGGCCTGCCCCGGCCCGTCGTCGTGCCCACGCCCGCCGGCGTCCTGGACCCGGCCGCCCTCGACGACGCCCTCACCGGCCTGAACGGCCCCCTCCTCGTCGCCGCCACCGCCGGTACCACCGACGCCGGGCTCGTCGACCCGCTGCCCGAGATCGCCGCCCGCTGCCGCGCCCACGGCGCCCGGCTGCACGTCGACGCCGCCTACGGGGGCGGGCTGCTGTTCAGCGACCGCCGCCGCGACCGGCTCACCGGACTCGACGCCGCCGACAGCGTCACCCTCGACCTGCACAAACTCGGCTGGCAGCCGGTCGCCGCCGGACTGCTCGCGGTGCGCGACGCCCGCGACCTCGCCGCCCTGCACCAGCGCGCCGACTACCTCAACGCCGCCGACGACACCGAGGCCGGCCTGCCCGACCTGCTGGGCCGCTCCCTGCGCACCACCCGCCGCGCCGACGCCCTGAAGATCGCCGTCACCCTCAAGACCCTGGGCCGCAAGCAGCTCGGCGCCCTCGTCGACCACGTCTGCGACCTCGCCGCGGCGTTCGCCGGCCTCGTCGCCGCGCACCCCGCGTTCGAGCTGTTCGACCGGCCCGTGCTCAGCACCGTGCTGTTCCGGCCCGCCGGGGCCGCCGACGACGCGGTGGCCGCCGTACGCCGCACCCTGCTCGCCGACGGCCGCGCCGTCCTCGGCCGGGCCCGCCCCGACGGCCGGCTCTGGCTGAAGGCCACCCTCCTCAACCCGCACACCCGGCCCGACGACCTGGCCGCTCTCCTGCAACTGGTGGAAGGACACACCCCCCGATGACCCCGGCCCCCGCCCCTGACGACTCCCGCACCGAGCCCACCGCGGCACCCCGCGACCTGGTCGGCGTCGGCATCGGACCGCTCAACCTCTCCCTCGCCGCCCTCGCCCACCCGCTCACCGAAGTCGACGCCGTCTTCTACGAGCAGCGCCCCGCCTTCGACTGGCACCCCGGCCTGCTCATCGAGGACGCCACCCTCCAGGTGCCCTTCCTCGCCGACCTGGTGACCCTCGCCGACCCCGCCAGCCCCTGGACCTTCCTCAACTACCTCAAGTCCCGCGACCGCCTCTTCCCCTTCTACTTCGCCGAGCGCTTCCACATCCGGCGCGCCGAGTACGACGCCTACTGCCGCTGGGTCTGCGAGAACCTCCCCGGACTGCGTTTTCGCCACCAGGTCGACGCCGTCCGCTGGAACCCCGAACGGGACGTCTTCGAGGTCGACCACACCCAGCTCGACGCCGACGGGGAAGCGGAGGCCCTCGGCCGCACGTACACCCGCAACGTCGTCCTCGGCATCGGCAGCGAACCCCACGTCCCCGACCCGCTGCGGCCCCTGGTCGACCTCCCCGGCGTGCCCGTCGTGCACGCCGCCGACTACCTGCACCACCGCGAGACCTTCCTCGCCGCCGGGCACGTCACGGTCATCGGCGCCGGCCAGTCCGGCGCCGAGATCTTCCTCGACCTGCTCAAGGCCCGCCCGGCCGGGCGCGAGCGGCTGCACTGGCTCGGCCGCACCGAGGCGTTCGCGCCCATGGAGTACTCCAAGCTCGGCCTGGAACACTTCACCCCCGACTACACCCGCTACTTCCACGCCCTCGCCGAGCCCGTCCGCGACGCGCTCGTCTCCGCCCAGTGGCAGCTCCACAAGGGCATCGACGCCGCCACCCTCGCCGCCATCCACGACGAGCTGTACCGCCGCACCCTGCACGGCGGCTGGCCGGACGCGGTCCTCACCCCGGGCGTCCGCGTCCGCACCGCCGGCCGGATCGCCACCACCAAGGTCGAACTGCACCTGGAACACGTCCAGCAGGGCACCCGCTCCCGGCTCACCACCGACGCGGTCGTCCTCGCCACCGGCTACCGCGAGCGGCCGCTTGACCGGATCCTCGCCGGCCTCGACCCGTACCTGCGCCGCGACAGCCGCGACCGCCCCCGCGTGGACGACGACTTCCGCCTCGTCCTCGACCCGTCCGTCACCGGCGCGGTCTACGTGCAGAACGCCGGGCTGCACTCGCACGGCGTCGGCACCCCGGACCTCGGCCTCGCCGCCTGGCGCAGCGCGACCATCCTCAACGCGCTGACCGGCAAGGAGCCCTACCCCCTGCCGGACCGGACCGCGTTCACCACCTTCGGCCTGGAACAGCCACAGCCCCGGATCCCGGCCGCGTGGCACCCGAAAGCGCTGACGCCCCTCGCGGACGGGATCTGAGACCCGTCACGGCGCCGGGAACACCGGCGTGCCGTTCCGCGTCAGCCGCCAGGTCGCCGACGCGAAGTCCTTCGGGTCCAGCACGCCCTTCGCCGTCACCCACTCGGCGATCCGGGTGCGGATCTCCGTCGACTCCGACCACAGCTCCGGCGCCGAGGCGACGTGCGGGAACGCGCCGCCGCCGTTGGCGCGGTAGTTGTTCACCGCGAACACGAACCGCTGCGCGTCGTCCAGCGGGGCACCGCCGTAGGTGAGGTTCCTGATGCGGGAACCGGCCGGCTGGGCGATGTCGATGTCGTACGACAGACCCGAGACGTAGTCGTAGTTGTAGTCCGGGCGGCCGCCGGCGTTGGTCAGCTTGGCCACGTCGACCGGCGCGTCGGCCGCCGTCTGCGTGAAGTACTCCGCCGAGTACTCCAGGTACGCCCGCAGCTGCGCGCCCGTCATCAGCTTCGCGACCAGCGTGTTGTCGTACACGTACAGGCTGGACAGGTCCCGGATCGTCACCTCGCCCGCCGGGATCTCGCTGGTGCGGGAGAACGGCGAGGCCTGCGCCAGCACCGGCAGCGAGGCGTGCTCGGTGCCCGCGAGGGCCGCCTTCACCACGTCCTCCTGCACCTTGGTGATCAGATCGATGATCGGGGCGTCCTTGTAGCGGGCGTCGGCCGTCGTCAGGGTCTCGGTCGCGGTCCCGACGACCTGGTTGACGTACGCCACCACCTTGGCGTGCTCGTCGTCCAGCAGCTTGGCGATGTACGGGTGGTCCTCGACCGTGTTCGAGTTGCGCAGCGACGCCTTGACCGACTCGACCTCCCAGCGGCCCTTGCGGAAGACCAGCTCGAAGTCGAACAGGGTCAGCCGCTCGGCGTAGCACAGGGGTTCGGACAGGACGACGGTCCTGCCGGTCCGCTCGTTCGTGACCAGCAGCTCCTCGATCTCCACGTGTGCGTGGCCGACCAGGATCGCGTCGATGCCCGGCACCTGCCTCGCCACGTCGGCCGCGGCGTTCTCCACGTACGGCAGCTGGTCGCCGTAGGACGACGTGCCGGAGGAGCCGCTGTGCGCCGAGACGACGACCACGTCCGCGCCCATGGAGCGCAGCTTCGGCACCCACTTCGCGGCCTGTTCCTCCAGACCCGGAAAGGCCAGCCTGCCCTGGACGTACGCCTTGTCCCAGATCGCGATGCCCGGGTTGGTCAGACCGAGCACGGCCACCTTGACCGGCGGCAGGCCCGGCACCCTGAACGTCTTCATGAAGTACGGCGGGAAGGCCGGCCGCAGCGTCTTCGCGTCCACCGCGTTCGCGCCGAGCAGCGGGAAGTCGCACTGCTCCTCGAACGTGCGCAGGGTCTCGATGCCGTAGTTGAACTCGTGGTTGCCGAGCGCCACCGCGTCGTACCCGATGGCGTTCATCGCCTGCGCCATCGGGTGCACCGGGCCGCCCTCGGCGGTGATCGGGTCGACCTTGGCGTAGTAGTACGTCAGCGGGGTGCCCTGGATGGTGTCACCGGCGTCCAGCAGCAGGGTGTTGCGGCGGCCCTTCTCCGCACGGACCTGCTCGACCAGCGTGGCGATCCGCGCCAGGCCCTTGGCGTTGCCCTTGGCGTCGTAGTACTCCGCGTTCTTGAAGTAGTCCCAGTTGAAGATGTTGCCGTGCAGGTCGGTGGTGCCCATCACGGTGAAGGAGTAGCGCTTGGCCGGCTTCCCGCCCTGCGCCGCCTGCGCCGCCTGCGCCGCCGGGGCGGCCTGCGCGGACGGCGCGGCCACCGCGCCGGCGACGGCCGCGCCCGCTCCGGTCACGGCGGACTTCTTCAGGAACTTCCGGCGGTTCAGCGGCATGTCGTGCTCTCCTCGGTGCCACGGTCGATGACGGCGCCGAAGACGGCGCCGATGACGCGCGTAGACGGACGCGCGTAGATTCTGACCCGTTCATGACCGACGGCAACAGGTCCGCCAGGTTGCGATCTGGTGACCACCCTCGCGCATCCTTCGGGTCGAGCCCGGGCGGGGATGGCACAGTGGGGCGCATGACCACCGCCGACGCAGCCGACGTCCAGCCCGCCGTCCCCTACGGGACCCCCGACGCCCCGCGGATCGCCGTCCGCGGCGAAGCCCGCCTGGAGGTCGACCCGGAGATCGCCCGCATCGGCGTCACCGTCAGCGCCCGCGGCCGCGACCGGCGCGCCGCCCTGGAGGACCTGACCCGCCGCAACACGGCCGTCCTGGAACTGGTGAAGTCCTACGGCGACGCGGTGGAACGGCTGGAGACGGGCGCCTTCTCCATCACCCCGGAACTCACCAAGCACGGCAAGGGCGAACGCATCCGCACCTACCACGGCGGGGTCCGCGTCACCGCCGAGCTGACCGACTTCACCGCGCTCGGCGAACTGACCACCCGCCTCGCCGACGTGGACCTGACCCGGGTCGACGGCCCCTGGTGGTCCCTGCGCCGCGACTCGCCCGCCTACCGCGAGGCCCGGCAGGAGGCGGTCCGGCAGGCGGTGCGACGGGCCCGCGAGTACGCCGAGGCGCTGGGCACCACACTGGCCGCGCTGGTCGAGCTCGCCGACATCGGCGCGGAGGCACCGGCGGCCCCGGCCTACCCGGCGGCTCCCGGGCGGGCGCGGACGGGCGGCGCGGCCTTCGGGTCGGCGGAGCCCGGGGCGGCCCCGGCACTCGACCTGGAGCCGCAGCGTCAGCACGTGTACGCCGCGGTCAACGCCCGCTTCACGATGGCACCGCCCCGCCTGTAGAAATACCGCCTCGGGCGGGCACGCGACCGAATGCCGAAAGGACGGTCGAGCGTCATCCGGGGAAAATGCCGGGAAACCTGCGGGGAAAAGGCGCCACCGGGAAAAGAGTTGTGGGATTGCTCATCGGAGCGCCCCACCGCACAATGCGACGCTTGTCAACACCCCTTCATGCTCGGGTGGTTGAGTCGTCACGCCCCGGCCAATTTCCTACCGGCGGGTAAGGCCTAGGCTCGAATCATGCGCCGAGCGAAGATCGTTTGTACCCTGGGGCCCGCCACCGACTCGTACGACCAGATCAAGGCACTGGTCGACGCGGGAATGGACGTCGCCCGCTTCAACCTCAGCCACGGCGGCCACGCCGAACACGAGGAGCGATACCGGCGGGTGCGCAAGGCCGCCGACGAGACCGGACGCAGCGTCGGGGTCCTCGCCGACCTCCAGGGCCCGAAGATCCGCCTCGGCCGTTTCGCCGAGGGGCCGGTGCTCCTCGAACGCGGCGACACCTTCACCATCACCGTCGAGGACGGTGTCGACGGCGACCGGCAGTGCTGCGGGACGACGTACAAGGGACTCGCCGGCGACGTCACGCCCGGTGAGCGCATCCTCGTCGACGACGGCAAGGTCACCCTACAGGTCACCGAGGTCGACGGGCCCCGCGTGCGCACCAGGGTCGTCGAGGGCGGCATGGTCTCCGACCACAAGGGCCTGAACCTCCCCGGCGTCGCGGTCTCGGTGCCCGCCCTCTCCGAGAAGGACGAGGCGGACCTGCGCTGGGCCCTGCGCACCGGCTTCGACGTCATCGCGCTGTCGTTCGTGCGCAGCGGCCGGGACGTCGAGGACGTGCACCGGATCATGGATGAGGAGGGCCGCCGCCTTCCGGTGATCGCCAAGGTCGAGAAGCCGCAGGCGGTGGAGAACATCGAGGACATCGTCGCCGCCTTCGACGGCATCATGGTCGCCCGCGGCGACCTGGGCGTCGAGATGCCGCTGGAGCAGGTGCCGATCGTCCAGAAGCGCGCGATCAAACTCGCCAGGCGCAACGCCAAGCCGGTGATCGTGGCGACCCAGATGCTCGACTCGATGATCGAGAACTCCCGTCCGACCAGGGCCGAGGCGAGCGATGTCGCCAACGCGGTGATCGACGGCACGGACGCGGTGATGCTGTCCGGCGAGACCAGCGTCGGCAAGTACCCGGTGGAGACGGTCCGGACGATGGCGAGGATCGTGGAGGCGGCCGAGGAGGACATCCTCGCCAAGGGCCTGCCGCCGCTGACCGAACGCAGCAAGCCCCGCACGCAGGGCGGAGCCGTGGCCCGCGCGGCGGCCGAGATGGGCGACTTCCTCGGCGCGAAGTTCCTGGTCGCGTTCTCCCAGTCCGGCGACACCGCCCGCAGGCTGTCCCGCTACCGCTCCCCGATCCCGCTGCTCGCCTTCACCCCCGACCCGGCCACGCGGTCGCAGCTCAGCCTGACCTGGGGCGTGGAGACCTTCCTCGGACCGTTCGTCGACTCCACCGACGCCATGGTGGCCCAGGTCGACGAACTCCTCACGGAATACGGCCGCTGCCAGAAGGGCGACACGGTCGTCATCACGGCCGGCTCCCCGCCCGGTGTCTCCGGCACGACCAATCTCGTGCACGTCCACCACATCGGCGAGGACCGCGGCGGGCGGTGACCGGCGAGTTCAGTGCTCCGCGCCGACGTGGGCGTCAAGAAGGGCGACTGAGGCCTTCCGGGCGACCGAGATGTTGTAGGGGTCGCCACCGCGGGCCAGCACCGTCCACTCGACGCCCACCTTGTCGAGCGTGTCCGTGAACAGCTTCCGGATGTCGTCGGACTTGTTGGTGAAGAGTAACGGGGATATTCATAGCGCTTCCGCTCACCGGCGATCACGCGGGTCGTCCAGTTGATGATCCGGCATCCGTCGGAGTGGATCAGGCCACGGATGAACTCCCAGGGGTGGGCGTCGACGATCTCCTGCTGCCAGGGTTCGAGCACGATAGGGCGTTCGTGTTTCCTGCCGGGGCCGTGCTGAGGGAACACGCAGGGCAGGTGCTTCGAGGAGACCTTGATGTCCTGGCAACCGGTGCGCTGGAGTCGATGCACACCGTTGTCCGGTCAGCAGGCAGGTCCAGAGGGCGTCCGTCGCAGCGCGGGCAGGCTGGATGGTGCGCACCCGGACACTCTCTGCGCTTGGCGCGTCCATGTGCTTCCAGTAGGCGATGGTTCCGGCTGGGCTGTCGAGCTGCGAGCGACGTCCGTGTTCCTCGCGCCGCCGCGTAGCAGCGTGAGGGCTTTCTGTCGGACTTCAGTTCCATGGAAGCTCATACGGGCCACTGTGCGTCACCCGCAGTGACCACGCGCAGCAGAAAGCGGAAGATCACGCGAACGCGATCCTCCGCTTCCTGTCCGAAGGTGCCCGGTGTGGGATTCGAACCCACATGCCCAAGGGCACGGCATTTTGAGTGCCGCGAGTCTGACCAGTTCCTCCAACCGGGCAAGCCGAAGGCCGGTGAGAAGTGTACCGGTTCTCCGCGTGTCCGTGCTGCTAGGTACCCTGCTGGGAGCAGTCCCCCTGCAACAAGGAGCCCCCGTGACCGCCGAGTCGCCCCAGCCCGCAGACGCGCCCGACGACGACAAGTCGCACGTGCCTCCGCTGACGACCCGAGTCGTCATCGCCGAGGACGAGGCCCTGATCCGGCTCGACCTCAAAGAGATGCTGGAGGAAGAGGGCTACACGGTCGTCGGCGAGGCCGGCGACGGCGAGCAGGCCGTCGAGCTGGCCCGTGAGCACCGGCCGGACCTGGTGATCCTCGATGTGAAGATGCCCAAGCTCGACGGCATCTCCGCCGCCGAGAAGATCACCGAGGAGTCCATCGCCCCCGTGCTGATGCTCACCGCCTTCTCCCAGCGCGACCTGGTCGAGCGGGCCCGCGACGCCGGTGCGATGGCGTACCTGGTGAAGCCGTTCAGCAAGAGCGACGTCGTCCCGGCCATCGAGATGGCCGTCTCGCGGTACACGCAGCTCAAGGAGCTGGAGAAGGAGGTCGCGGACCTCACCCAGCGGCTGGAGACCCGCAAGCTGGTGGACCGCGCCAAGTCGATCCTCCAGACGGAGTACGGCCTGACCGAGCCCGCCGCGTTCCGCTGGATCCAGAAGACCTCCATGGACCGCCGCATGTCCATGCAGCAGGTCGCCGAGGCCGTCATCCAGGACGCCGAGGAGAAGAAGGCCGCCAAGGGCTGAGCCCGGCTGGTCTTTCCCACGCCTCCTTCATCCGGGCGCGCTCGCCTCCCGAGCGCGTGCACCTTCCGGGCCAGCTGGCCTTCCGGGGCCGCCGGCCTTCCGGGCCTGCTCGGCTTCCGGGCCCGTCGGCCTTCCGGCCCCGCTCGGCTTCCCGGCCCGCTCGGTCCGCTCGGCCCGTATGGCCCGCGCTCGGCCCGTCCGGTCCTCCAGCCCGCTGCCGGACCGGGCGGGCTTCGCTGTTCCGTGGCACCGGGGCGCCCGCGCCCCGGACGTCCGGGGCCGCCCCCGCCATCGCCCACATCCTCACCACCCCCGCACCAGAACCGGCTGACCGCCCCGTACGTCCTGTCCTAGGGTTTCGTCAGCAACGAGGACAGCAAGGGGGAGAAGCCGTGGAACAGTCGCGGACGGCGCTCGCCGAGCGGGTGGCCGAGCGTCGGGCGGGGACAGGGGATCCGCGGGCGCTCGTGGGTGAGATGCGCAGGTCGGTCCTGCTGATCCCGCTGGCCGACGGCGGTCTGTGGACCGCGCACTCCGGCGGCGTGCGCTGGATCTGCGCCTTCACCGACGAGGCGGCGCTGGCCCGCTTCGCCGAACTCCGGGCACCCGGCGGGCAGCCCATGGAGTACGCCTCGCTGCTGGGCGCCCGCATCGTCGACGAGATCGTGCCGGGCATGGGCGAACCCGCCGGCCTGGCCGTCGACATCGCCACCGAGGACGGGGCGATGTTCTTCCCGCCGGTCACCGGCATCGTGCCGGACGGCGCGGCCGTCGACACCGGCCGGACCGGTCAGGAGCGCGGCGCATGACCGGCGGCGCAGGGGATGTCCAGTTCGGCAACGACGCCGTCACCAAGTTCACCCGGGGACTGGGCAGCACCATCGACCAGCTCGGCGAGGTCGGCGACGCGACCGGCTCGGTCATGGGCAAGGGGTTCTCCGAACTCGCCATGACCGGCATGGAGGCCGGACACCACGGCCTGTCCACCGACTTCGAGGACTTCTGCGAGCGCTGGGAGTGGGGCGTGCGCGCCCTCGTCCACGACGCGAGCGAGATCGCCAACCGTCTCGGCCTCGCCGCGGGCACGCAGTGGGAGCACGACCAGTACGTCCAGGGCGCGCTGAAGGTGGGCGTGAACTCCGTGATGGGCGGCAACCCGCACGCCTCCGAGGAGGAGATCACCCAGCAGGACTGGGGTGACGTCTTCACTCCCGACGCCCTGAACCCGGACTGGAGCGCCGAGTCCTTCGACCGGGCCGGCCAGGACATCTCGCAGACGTGGAAGGACACCGGCCGGACCGTGCTCACCGAAGGAGAGGGCGGCCGGCGGTCGGAGCTGCTCAGGGACGCGGCGGGCATCTCCGACGACCAGTGGAACCAGGCGCTCGACAACACCTTCGGCCCGTCACCGGAGGAACGCGCGCGGCAGGCCCAGCAGGGTGACAACGGGGGGAACTGAGCGTGGGTATCGGGGGATTCATCAGCGACATCACGCCCGACTCCGTCGAGAACGCGATCGAGGACGGCGTCGAGTGGGTCGGCAACCGGGTCGAGGACGCCGGCAACTGGACGGCGGACCGGCTGGACGACGTCGGCTGGGAGTCGGGCGCCGACTGGGTGCGCGAGCAGTCCCGTTCGGTCGCCAACCGGATGGGCGCCGAGGTCGACGAGATGGACCTCGGGCAGACCGAGGACAAGACCAAGCTCGTCTACGGCAGCGCCGCCGAGCTGCGCTCCACCGCCGAGCGGCTGCGCGGCTTCCAGAAGGCGTTCGACAGCGTCGGCGACGGCCTCAAGGGCCTCGACTCGTCCCAGCTCAAGGGTGTCGCGGCCGAGACGCTGCGCACCGTCGTCGGCGACCAGCCGCCCAAGTGGTTCAACGGCGCCGACGCCTGCGAGGAGGCCGCCGCCGCCCTGGAGGCGTTCGCCGGAACGGTCGAGTGGGCGCAGGGGCAGGCACAGGCGGCGATCGACAAGTGGAAGGAGGGCGTGAAGGCCTCCGAGGAGGCGGCCGACGCCCACCGCAAGAAGGTCGACGACTACAACAAGGCCGTCGAACGCTACAACGCCCAGCCCGCCGACCAGCGCGACCCCGCCACCCTCCCGCCCCGCCCGGCGCAGACGTTCGAGGACCCCGGCAAGAAGCTGATGCAGGAGGCGCAGGACATCCTCGCCGAGGCCCGCAAGCAGCGGAACACCGCGGCCGAGGCCGCCCGCTCCAAGGTCCGCGCCGCCCGTGACCGGGCGCCCGAGAAGCCGTCGTACACCGAGCAGTTGGGCGACGGCTTGCAGGAGCTGCAGATCATCGGCGACCACGTCGGCGGCGGCATCGTCAAGGGCACCGCCGGCCTGGTGAACTTCGTCCGCAGCGTCAACCCGCTGGACCCGTACAACCTCACGCACCCCGCCGAGTACGCCACCTCCCTCAACAGCCTGGCCTCCGGACTGGTGCTGGCCGCCAACGACCCCTGGGGCACCGGGCGGCAGATGGTCAGCGACTTCATGAAGGACCCGTACGAGGGCTTCGGCCGGCTGCTGCCCGACGTCGCGCTGACCGTGGCCACCGGTGGCGGCGGCGCCGCGGTCAAGGGCGTCCGCATCGCCGAGGACGCCGCCGACGCCGCCCGCGCGCGCACCCTGATCGACGACGCGCCGGACGGCACGCACAACCGCCCGGACGGCGACCGCACCACCGACGGCACCGACCCGGTCGACCTCGCCTCGGGCCGGATGTTCCTGCCCCAGACCGACGTCGAACTGCCCGGCATCCTGCCGCTGACGTTCACGCGGCGCACCGAGTCCGGCAGCACGGCCGGCCGGTTCCTCGGGCCTTCCTGGACGTCCACCGTCGACGAGCGGCTGGAGATCGACCCGGTCGGCGTCGTCCACGTCACCGCCGACGGCCTCCTCATCCCGTATCCGCACCCCGTCCCCGGCGCCCCCACCCGCCCCGAGTCGGGCACCGGGCGCACGTTGCTGACCCGCGACGCGGACGGCGACTACACCATCACCGACCTGGACACCGGCCTGGTCCGCCACTTCACGGCCCCGCCGGGCACCGAGCCCGGCCAGGACGGCGACGCCTGGCTGGCCGGCGTCACCGACCGGGGCGGCCACACCGTCACCGTCGACCGCACCGAGACCGGACTGCCCCTCGCCCTCGTCCACTCGTCCGGCCGCCAGGTGAACGTCACCACCACCGACGGCCGGATCACCGCACTGTCCGTGGCCGGCGCCGGACCGGACGGCACCGACCTGCCCCTGATGGCGTACGGCTACCAGGACGGCAACCTCACGACCGTCACCAAGCCGTCCGGCGCCACCACGACGTTCGTCTACGACGAGCGCCGCCGCGTCACCGCGTGGATCGACTCGAACGGCAGCCGGTACGACTACGCCTACGACGAGCGCGACCGCGTCATCGCCGAGGGCGGCGAGGCGGGCCACGTCCAGATCACGCTCTCCTACACCGAACCCGACCCCGAGACCGGCCACCGCACCACCACCCTGACCACCGCCGACGGCGCCGTCACCCGCCATCTGATCGGCCGCGGCTGCCGCGTCCTGGCGACCACGGACCCGCTCGGCCACACCACGCGGTTCAGCTACGACGCGCGCGGCAACCTGCTGACCCGCACCGACCCGCTGGGCCACACCACGACGTTCGGCTACGACGAGGACGGCCGGCTGGTATCGATCACCCACCCGGACGGCGGTGAGGTCCGCGCCGAGCGCGGCGGTCCGCTCGGCCTGCCCACCGAACTGCGCGGCCCGGACGGCGCCCGCTGGCTCCAGGAGTTCGACGAGCGGGGCAACCGCGTCGCCCTCACCGACCCCGCCGGCCACACCGTCCGCTGGACCTACGACGACGCCGGACGCCCGACGTCGGTCACCGACGCCCTCGGCGCCGTCACGACCGTGCGCTGCGACGCCGCCGGTCTGCCCGTGGAGGTGACCGACCCGGCCGGCGGCACCACCCGCCTGGAGCGCGACGCCCTGGGCCGCCTGGTGCGCCTCACCGACCCGGTGGGCGGCGTCACCCGGCTCACCTGGACCGTGGACGGGCGGCTCGCCCGGCGGGAGGCCCCCGGCGGCGTCACGGAGTCGTGGACGTACGACGGCGAGGGCAACTGCCTCACCCACACCGACGCGGCCGGCGGCGTGTCCCGGTTCGAGTACACCCACTTCGACCTGCTCGCCGCCCGCGTCCGCCCCGACGGCGCCCGCTACGAGTTCGAGCACGACGCGGGCCTGCGGCTCACCCGGGTCACCGACCCGCGCGGCCTGACCTGGACCTACGAGTACGACGCCGCCGGCCGGCCGGTCGCCGAGACCGACTTCGACGGCCGTACCGTCCGCTACCGCCTCGACGCCGCCGGCCGGCTCGTGGCGCGCGTCGACCACCTGGGCAACACCCTCACGTACGCCCACGACGAGCGCGGCCGGGTGATCCGCAAGGAGGCCGGCGGGCAGGTCACCACCTACCTCCACGACCGGGCCGGACGCCTGCTCCAGGCATCCGGCCCCGACAGCGAGCTGATCCGCCGCTACGACCGGCTGGGCCGGCTCAGGACCGAACTCGTCGACGGCCGGGCCGTCGAACACGCCTATGACGCCGCCGGCCGCCGCGTCCGCCGCACCACCCCGACCGGCCTCGTCACGACCTACGCCTACGACGCCGCGGGCCGGCCCACCCGAGTGGTCACCGGCGGCCGTGAGGTCACCTTCACCCACGACGCGGCGGGCCGGGAACTGGAGCGCGTCTTCGGCGACGGCCTCTCCCTCACCTCCGCCTGGGACGAGGCCGGACGGCTGGCCGAGCAGCACCTCACGGCCGGCTCCCGCGACCTGAACACCCGCTCCTACGGCTACCGCGCCGACGGATACCTCACCGAGATCGCCGACCGGCTCTCCGGCGTCCGCACCTTCACGCTCGACCCGGTCGGCCGGGTCACCGCCGTCCACGCCCAGGGGTGGACCGAGCGGTACGCCTACGACGCGTCCGGCAACCAGACCGAGGCCGCCTGGCCCTCCTCCCACCCCGGCCACGAGGCCGCCGGACCGCGCGCCTACACCGGCACCGCCCTCAGCCGGGCCGGCCAGGTCCGCTTCGAGTACGACGCGCTCGGCCGGGTCGTGCTCCGGCAGAAGACCCGGCTCTCCCGCAAACCCGACACCTGGCGCTACGAGTGGGACGCCGAGGACCGCCTCACCGGCGTGACCACCCCCGACGGCACCCGCTGGCGGTACCGCTACGACCCGCTGGGCCGCCGCACGGTCAAACAGCGCCTGGCCGACGACGGCGAGACCGTCATCGAGGAGGTGCGCTTCACCTGGGACGGCACCACGCTGTGCGAACAGACCACGATCGGCGCCGACGTGCCGAACCCGGTGGTGCTGACCTGGGACCACCGCGGCCTCGCGCCCCTCGCCCAGACGGAACGCATCCTGTCCGCGGACGCCCGGCAGGAGGAGATCGACCGGCGCTTCTTCGCCATCGCCACCGATCTGATCGGCGCCCCCACCGAACTCGTCGACGAGTCCGGCGACATCGCCTGGCGGACCCGCGCGACCCTCTGGGGCACCACCGCGTGGACCCGGTCCAGCACCGCGTACACCCCCCTGCGCTTCCCCGGCCAGTACTACGACGCCGAGACCGGCCTCCACTACAACCTGCACCGCCACTACGACCCGGAGACCGGCCGCTACACCACGCCCGACCCGCTGGGCCTGGGACCGGCGCCGAACCCGGTCGGCTATGTGCACAACCCGCACACCGTCTGTGACCCCCTCGGCCTGTCGCCGTACCCGGACGACGGCGACGGCCCCAGGATCGGCGAGTACTCGTCCCAGGGCGAGGGCAAGGACCTCAAGCGGTCGGCCATGGTCGGCGACGACCAGTGGCACTTCAACACCGGCCACGGCTACGACCGCGAGCACACCGGTCCCGGCGGCGTGAAGAACGATCTGCGCACGACGAACCTGAACCCCGACCAGATCGAACAGGCGATCGTCTCCGATGTGTACAAGTACATCGAGAACGGCGGGACCGTGCCCACTCCGGGACCGGGATTCACCGGGCCGCTCGAGCGGT
This sequence comes from Streptomyces sp. NPDC052687, assembly GCF_040678395.1. Taxonomy (NCBI): domain Bacteria; kingdom Bacillati; phylum Actinomycetota; class Actinomycetes; order Kitasatosporales; family Streptomycetaceae; genus Streptomyces; species Streptomyces sp. NPDC052687. The sequence goes on from NZ_JBFATR010000022.1 coordinate 99,845, forward strand.
CGGTCCATATCGACGGGCACGATGTGGGGTACCGCGTCATCCACCGGCCCGACGGGGCCTACCAGCTGTCCACCTACTGGCTCAACTGACCAGTGTGCGAGAAGGAATCCGAGAAGAGCACATGTCCGATCTGATCCCCGTGGCCCGGCGCCTCGGCCAGACCCTCGACGAGGCCGGTGCCGAGAGCCGGCAGGTCCGGGACGCCGTCAGGGACTTCGTCGAGACGGTCACGTTCGCGACCGCCGACGAGATCCGCGCGATGCTGAGGGAGGTCCTCACCGAGGACTGGATGGCCCTGCCGCCGTGGGCCCGCAACCTCGCCTACCGGCTGGCCTGCCTCCAGCGTCCGGACGACCCCGAACTGCTCCGCGAGGCCGCCGCCGACCTGCTGTGCTTCGGCCCGGACTGGGACGAGCAGGCCGAGGAGCTCAAGCGGCGGGCCGCCGAGCTGGAGTAGCGCACGACAGGAAAAAGGGACCGCCGCCTCCCGAGGGGAAGCGGCGGTCCTTCGTGGTGAGGTGTCCTAGTCCTCGCCCAGGTACGCCTTGCGCACCGACTCGTCGTGCAGCAGGTCCTGGCCCGTGCCCGACAGGACGATCTTGCCGACCTCCATGACGTGGCCGTGGTCGGCCAGCGAGAGCGCCGCCTGGGCGTTCTGCTCGATGAGCAGAATCGTCGTGCCCTGCGACTTCAGCTCCTGGATGGTCGCCATGATCTTCTGCATCATGATCGGCGACAGACCCATGGAGGGCTCGTCGAGCATGAGCAGCTTCGGACGGGACATCAGCGCCCTGCCCATGGCGAGCATCTGCTGCTCACCGCCGGAGAGGGTGCCCGCCGCCTGCTTGCGCCGCTCCCCGAGGATGGGGAACAGGTCGTAGGCGCGCTGGATGTCCTTCTCGATGCCCTCCTTGTCGTTGCGCAGGAACGCGCCGAGGCGGAGGTTGTCCTCGATCGTCATCCGGGGGAAGATGTGCCGCCCCTCGGGGGAGTGGGCGAGGCCCAGCGAGACGACCTTGTGGGCGGGGATCTTCTTCAGCGACCTGCCGTCGAAGCGGATCTCGCCGGAGACCGGCGTGAGCAGCCCGGACAGCGTCCGCAGGGTGGTGGTCTTGCCCGCGCCGTTGGTGCCGATGAGGGTGACGACCTCGCCCGCGTTCACCGCGAACGAGATGCCCTTGACGGCCTCGATCTTGCCGTAGGCGACCCTGAGGTCCTCGACCTCCAGCAGAGCGGTCACTTGTCGTCCCCTTCCGTGGTGCTGTGCGCCTCGGCCTCGGCGGCTTCGACCTCCGCGACCTCCTCCTTGCCCGGCGCGCCCTCGAAGGGCGTGCCGAGGTAGGCGGCGATGACGCGCTCGTCGGCCTGGACGACCTCGGCGGGGCCCTCGACGATCTTCTCGCCCTGGACCAGCACGGCGACCCGGTCGCACAGGTTCATGATGAACCGGATGTCGTGCTCGATGACGAGGATGGCGATGCCCTTCTCCCGGATCGCGAAGATCAGCTCCTCCGCGGCCCGGGTCTCCTGCGGGTTCATGCCGGCGGTCGGCTCGTCCAGCAGGAGCAGACCCGGCTCGCTCGCCAGCGCCCGGGCGATCTCCAGCTTGCGCTGCTCGCCGTAGGGCAAGTTGCGGGCGAGGTGGTCGGCCTTGGCGGCCAGGCCGGTGAACTCCAGGAGTTCCATCGCCCGCTCGCGCGACTCCTGCTCGGCCTTCTTGAAGCCGGGCAGCCGCAGCAGGGCCGACCACAGGCCTTCCTTGGTGCGGGTGTGCCGGCCGACCAGCACGTTCTCCAGAACGGTCATGTTGGCGAAGAGCCGGATGTTCTGGAACGTACGGGCGATGCCGGCCTGGGTGACCAGGTGCGGCTTGGGCGGCAGGACGGTGCCCTTGTAGGCGACCTTGCCCTCGGTCGGCACGTACAGGCCGGTGAGGCAGTTGAAGAAGGTCGTCTTCCCGGCGCCGTTGGGGCCGATGAGGCCGACGATCTCGCCGCTGTTGACGGTGAGGTCGACCCCGCGCACGGCGGTCAGGCCGCCGAAGCGCATCGTGACGCCGCTGGCGTCGAGCACCGTGGTGCCGGCGGGTGCGGGTGCGGTTGTGGTGGTGGTCATGACGGTCACGCCCCTGCCTTGGCGACGCCGGTCGCGCCGTCGGGAAGCGGCTTGTCGTCCGGTACGTCGAGCTGTCCGGTCTCGTGGAATTCGAGCTGCTTCCTGCGGTCGGCGACCAGGCCCTCGGGCCGGAAGCGCATCAGGAGCATCAGCGCGATGCCGAAGAGGAGCAGCTGGTACTCCGCCATGAACTGCAGCTTGGCGGGGATCAGGTAGAGCAGCGCGGCGCCGATCAGCGGGCCGCTGATGGTGCCCATGCCGCCGAGGATGACGGCGGCGAGCAGGAAGGCCGAGTTGGGCGGCACGGAGCCGGCGAACTGGTACTGCTCGGGCGTGACGCTGTACGACACGTGCGCCTGGACGGTGCCGGCGAGACCGGCGAGGCACGCGCCGAGCGCGAAGGCGAGCAGCTTCAGGCGGAAGCCGTTGATGCCCATCGCGGTGGCGGCGGTCTCGTCCTCGCGGATGGCGACCCACGCGCGGCCGATGCGGGACTCCGCGGAGCGGCGGAAGACCAGCACGACGACGGCCGTGAACACCAGCATCAGCAGGTAGTAGTTGCCGGAACGGGTCAGCTCGTGGCCCAGGACGTTGTGCGGCAGGCCCAGGTTGAACCCGAAGATCTCCAGGTCGGGGATGTTCGGGATGCCGTTGGAGCCGTTGGTGACGTCCGGACCGCTGTTGCCGTTCAGGTTGTTCATGGTGATGCGGAAGATCTCACCGAAACCGAGCGTCACGATGGCGAGGTAGTCGCCGCGCAGCCGCAGGGTCGGGGCACCGATCACCACGCCGAAGACCAGCGAGGCGAGGGCACCGGTGAGGACCGCCGCCCAGAACGGGAAGTGGACGCCGATGGTCGACTGCGGGGAGCCGGAGACCAGGGCGGCGGCGTAGGCGCCGACGCCGAGGAAGGCGACGTATCCGAGGTCGAGCAGACCGGCGAGGCCGACGACCACGTTCAGGCCCAGCGCGACCGTCGCGAAGATCAGGATGTTGGCGCCGATCAGGGCGAACTGGTCGTTCGTCTGGGTGAACGGGAAGCAGATCGCCGCGACGAACGCCGCAGCGAGGGCGACGTTGCGGTGCTTGGCGGTGAGCGCCGAGAGCCGCTTGAGCAGGCCGGCGCGGGTGACGGCGGTGAAACCGAACCCGGCGACGATCAGGAAGCCGATGAACAGCTCGGAGTACTCGGTGCCGATGCCGTACGCGAAGACGTACAGGCCGACGCCGAAGCCCGCGGCGATGATCAGGATCTCCGCCCAGGAGGGCAGCTCCTTGGCGCGGGGCGGCTCGGGAGCGGTCAGCGCGTGGCGGATCCGGCCCCACAGGCCCGGGTTCGGGTCGCTCGCGTCGTACGGCTGGTCGACCGGGAGGCCGAGGGCGCCGATCACGGCGACCAGGGCGCCCACGCCGGAGATCCAGGCGCCGGGCTCCAGGTTGACCAGGCCGCCCAGCTCGTAGGAGATCGCGCCGAGGGCGTAGCCGGTGGTGCCGAGGACGCCGAGGGCGCTCAGCACGACGGGGCTGTTGGTGCCGCCCGGGGTGAGCCAGCGCAGGCCCTTGACGCCGTAGCCGGAGACGGCGAACAGCAGGGTGAGCAGTGCTCCCACGAGCGTGAGCACCTGCAGACCGCCGGGGTAGCCGGTGATCGTGAGCTTGCCGGGGAACTCCTCGGTCCAGGTCCAGGCGAGGAAGGTGCCGGCGAGGGCGACCGCGGAGCCGGCGACGGTGAGGGCGCGGGCCGCGGCGGAGGGCAGCGGCACGACCGGGGTGGCCGGGGCGGTGGACACCTTGGTGGTGTCGACGGTGGTGTCGGTGGTCTTCGTCATGGGTATCACGCCCGATCCGCGACGCGTTCGCCGAGCAGGCCCTGTGGCCTGAAGAGCAGGACGAGGATGAGCAGGCTGAACGCCCACACGTCCTTCCAGGCGCCGCCGCCGAACAGCTCCATGCCGGGGATGTCACCGATGTAGCCGGTGGCGAGGGACTCGGCGACGCCGAGCACGAGGCCGCCGAGCATGGCGCCGTAGATGTTGCCGATGCCGCCGAGCACGGCGGCGGTGAAGGCCTTGAGGCCCATCAGGAAGCCCATCCGGAAGCCGACCTGGCCGTTCTTCAGGCCGTAGGCGACCGCGGCGATGGCGGCGAACGCGGCACCGATGGCGAAGGCCATCACGATGATGCGGTCGGTGTTGATGCCCATCAGCTTGGCGGTGTCCGGGTCCTGGGCGGTGGCCTGCATACCGCGGCCGGAGCGGGTCTTCGTCACGAAGAGGCCCAGGGCGACCATGCACAGCGGGGCGGCGATCAGCACGAAGAGGTCACCGCGCTGGATGTTGGCGCCGAGGATGTCGATGGGGTCGCCGTCGAACTGCGGGAAGGGGACGTCCTTCTTGGCGTCCGGGTACCACATCCACACGACCTGCTGGAGGACGATGGACAGGCCGATGGCGGTGATCAGGGGCGCCAGCCGGGGCGCGGTGCGCAGCGGCCGGTAGGCGAACCGTTCCGCCGCGGTGGCGACCGCGACCGAGACGACGATGCCACCGACGATCATGAGCGGGACGGCGGCGCCGAGGGCGAAGCCGTCGGGGAGTATGAGCCAGATGGTCAGGGCCCCGAAGCCCCCGACCATGAAGATCTCGCCGTGGGCGAAGTTGATGAGCTGGACGATGCCGTAGACCATCGTGTAGCCGATCGCGATGAGTCCGTACATCGCGCCGAGGATGAGTCCATTGGCCAGCTGTTGCGGCAGTTCGTTCACCGCAGGGCCTCCGTGGAGTGGTTCGGATATGGCGCCGCGCGGGAGCGCTGGTGGGCGCTGCCCGCGCGGCCTGGATCAATGTGTGAGGGGGATGTTCTCTCTACTCGTCCCCTGCTCAGTCCACCTTGGGGGAGGCGCTGTACTCCGGCGCCCAGGTGTTGCCCTTGACCTTGTAGGCGGTCATCAGGGTGTTCGTGGTGTCACCGAACTCGTCGAAGGAGATGGTGCCGGTGACGCCGTCGAACTTGACCTTGGCCATGGCGTCCAGAACCGCCTTGCGGCCGTCCGACGGGAGCTTGCCGTCGTTGCCCTCGACCGCCAGCTTCACGGCCTCGATGATCGACCAGGTGGCGTCGTAGGTCAGGCCGCCGTACGCCTCGTAGGCGTCCTCGTAGCCCTCGGCCTCGTAGTTCTTGATGAACTCCTTGGCGGAGTCGAGCTGCTCGACCGGCTTGCCCACGGAGGTGGCGAGGTCGCCCTCGGCCTTCTTGTTCAGCTTGGGGTACTCGCCGGAGTAGATGCCGTCGCCGCCCATCAGCGGGATCTTCTGGCCGCTGTCCTTGAGCTGCTGGCTCAGCGGAGCGGCGGCCGGGTACTCGCCGCCGTAGTAGAGCGCCTCGGCGCCGGTCTTCTTGATCTTGGCCACGACGGCGTTGAAGTCACGGTCGTCGGGGTTGATGTGGTCGGTGCCGACGATCTTGCCGCCGAGCTTGGTGAAGTTGGTCTTGAAGGAGGCGGCGAGACCCGCGCCGTAGGTCTTCTGGTCGTCGATCAGGTAGACCTTCTTGACGCCGGCCTTGGTGTACAGGTACTCGGCGGCGAAGGCGCCCTGGATCTCGTCCGTGGTGGCGGTGCGGAAGAAGGTCTTGAACTGGCGGACCGAGTTGCCGGTCTTCCAGCCGTCGCCCTGGGTCAGCTCGGTGCCGGTGTTGGCCGGGGAGACCTGGACCAGGCCGGCGTCGTTGAGCGGCTTCTGCATCTGCTGCGACACGCTGGAGTTCAGCGGGCCGACGACGCCGAGGACGTCCTTGTTGCTGATGAACTTCTGGGCGTTCTGCTGGCCGACGGACGGCTGGGCCTGGTCGTCCAGGGGCTCGAGCTTGAACTCGACGCCCTTGACGTACTCCTCCTTGTTGGCCGTCTTCACGGCCAGGTCGGCGGAGTTCTTGATGCCCAGGCCGAGAGCGGAGAGGTCACCCGTCAGGGGGGCGTCGACGCCGATCACGACGGTGGTCTTCTCGCCGCCGTCGCCGCCGTTGCTGCTGTCGTCGCGCGACCCGCATGCGGTGAGGGTGAGCGATCCCGCCGCGAGGGCGGCGGTGATGGCAATGAGCGAACGTTGACGCACGAATCAGGTCCTTTCCCTGGCACGCCGGCTCCCTGTGGAGCGCGTCGAGTCGAGCGCCGGACCGAAGGGAACTTCGAATCCGTCGGCGCGGTGACTGGCCGTGACTCTAAGCGTGTGTGGGGAACGTGGAGGAGGGTCTGACCAAGGCTGTGACGCTCTTGTTATGACACGACGTAATGCAGAGCGGTACTGGGCGGGTGGAAGCGCGGAATTCTGACTGATTCGCCCGGTCCATATGGTGAGACTCGCAGGCCCCGCCCAGCTCTTATCAGCAGTGTTCTTGCATTTTGCTGATGTCGCGACATCGTTGCTGCGGGCTACCTGTGGGGCTTGCGAGGCCTGCGGAGGCGCCACGGGCCGGGTGTCCGCCGGGGCGGAAAGAGGCGTGATCCGTATTGCGTGCGCATTACGAAGAGTTACGCCCGCGAAAGGGAGCCCGGCGTTCCGGGACGCTTTCGCGGATTCGATCACCTCGGGGCGATGGCGATCTCGGCGATCTTGCGGGGGAATCCGCGCTTCACCGCTTCGTCCGGAAAGAGGTGTGAAATCGCCGTTACGGAAATGCGTGGTGAGTGCACGGATGACCGTCCACTGGAGCACCGCCAGGTCGGCGTCCAGGTCGCGGCCGATGCGGGGCAGGGCGACGCCCACGACCGTGGAGTCCAGCAGGACCATG
>NZ_JBFATR010000023.1:0-105260 GCF_040678395.1 Streptomyces sp. NPDC052687
GGGCGCGCCAGGCGCGGCCGCCTCACGCCGGTCGTGCTCCGCGGTCCCGGCGGCCGGCCGGCGTACCGATTCGGCCGGTGCGGCGGCGCGGTCGCGGTCCGGCGTGGCGGAGGGCTCCGGCGGGACGGGGCGCAGCCGCGTGGTGCGCTCGGTCGCGGTCTCGGTGGCGGCGGCGTCCGCGGAGCGCGGCGGTACGGGACCGCGCGGCGGCGGAGGCGGCGTGTCCGGGAAGCGGGCCGAGGCGGGCGGCGGGGGCGGGGTGAGCGGGGCGCCCTCGGGGCGACGGGGCGCGCGGGCGTCACCTGAGCCGCGGGAACCAGGGGAAGCGCTGAAGGCACCGGAGGCGCCGAACCCACCGGAGCCGAGGGAGCCACCGGAACCACCCGAGCCCCCGGCGGGCTCCGCTCCCGCGGCCGGAGCCCGACCGGAGGCGGCACGGCGGGCACCTTGCCGGGCCGAGCCGTCCCCGGCGGAGGTCGCGCCGCCCGGCTGCTCGCCCGGCACCGAGCCGGAGTCGGCGTGGGCGGCGGACGAGGTGGCGGCCGAAGCTGAGCCCGGGGCGCCGAGGGCGGCCGGGTCGTGCACCTGGGACGGCGCACCGGCAGGGCTCGCGGCGGGGCGCGGCGACCGCGTGACGGATGGTGCGGTCGTGGGGACCGGAGGCGTGGCCGGGCGCGGGGGGATGGGGGCGTGCCGCGCGTCCGTGCTCATGCGCCCCCCGTTTCCTCCTGCCGGGCCCGCTCCTCGCACGGGGCCACCGTCCGCCGGTACGCGCGCCGCCCGTCCTCACGCCGCACGCATACCCGCACGGCCGGACCGCCATCCGGCGCGGGCACCGCCCCGGGGTCGTTCCGCCGTGCGTGCGCGCCACTTTACGGCGTGCCCGCGCCGTTGCGGGAACCAGTCCACGACCGCGGGGCATCTGCCCGGAACATCCCCCTACCCTGCGGTAATCCTGTCTGGCAGGCTTCGTTCATGACTGCGCGCGCCGCCGACCGGGCCCGTTACGACCGGGCCACCGCCCATCTCGACGCCCCGCTGGCGATCGTGGACCTGGACGCTTTCGACGCCAACGCGGACGACCTGGTCCGCCGGGCCGGCGGGAAGCCGGTCCGGGTGGCCAGCAAGTCCGTGCGCTGCCGGGCGCTGCTCGAACGCGTCCTGGCGAAGGACGGGTTCTCGGGTGTCATGTCCTTCACCCTCGCCGAGTCCCTGTGGCTGGCCCGGTCGGGGTTCGACGACGTCCTGCTGGCGTATCCGTCCGCCGACCGGGCCGGGTTCGCCGAGCTGACGAGCGACCCCAAGCTCGCCGCCGCCGTGACCGTGATGGTCGACGATCCGGCGCAGCTCGCCCTGATCGACGGGGCGCGGGACGGCGGGCGGGAAGTGGTGCGGGTGTGCCTGGAGTTGGACACCTCGCTCAGGCTGTTCGGGGGGCGGGTGCGGGTCGGGGCCCGGCGCTCCCCGCTGCACTCCCCCGCCGAGGTCGCCGAGCTGGCGCGTTCGGTGGCCCGGCGGCCGGGTTTCGAGGTCGTCGGGATCATGGCGTACGAGGGTCATGTCGCCGGGGTCGGGGACGCGGTCGCGGGGCGGCCGGTGCGCTCGCGGGCGGTCCGGCTGATGCAGGCGGCGGCGCGGCGGGAGCTGGCCGAGCGGCGGGCGGCGGTGGTGCGCGCGGTGCGGGCGGTGGTGCCGGGGCTGGAGTTCGTCAACGGCGGCGGCACGGGCAGTGTGCAGTACACCGTGGCGGAGGACGCGGTCACCGAGGTCGCGGCCGGGTCGGGGCTGTATGTGCCGCGGCTGTTCGACAACTACACGTCGTTCAGCGGGCGTCCGGCCGCGCTGTTCGCGCAGCCCGTAGTCCGGCGGCCGGGTGTGGGCGTGGTGACGGTGCTGGGCGGGGGCTATCCGGCGTCCGGTGCGGCGGGGCGGGACCGACTGCCGGTGCCGTATCTGCCGGAGGGGCTGCGCTACGACCCGCAGGAGGGCGCCGGCGAGGTGCAGACGCCGCTGCTGGGCTCGCCCGCCGACGATCTGCTGATCGGCGACAAGGTGTGGTTCCGGCACGCGAAGGCCGGTGAGCTGTGCGAGCGGTTCGACGCGCTGCACCTGGTGGAGGGCGACCGGGTGACGGCTACCGTGCCGACGTACCGGGGCGAGGGCCGTACGTTCCTGTGAGCTGCCGTGCTCAGGGGCCGACGCTGCTGCCGACGCCGCCGCCCGGGTCGGTGTCGCCGGTGACGCGGATGCCCTCGGTGAGGCGGTCCATGTCGGTGAGCGGCGGCCCGTCCTCGCCGGCGTCGAAGACGTAGCGGACGACGACCGGTGACTCGGTGCCGACGCTGGACTGGAAGGCGAGGGACTGGACGTAGCCGCCGGGCCCGTCCGCGGTCCTGACCCGCCAGCGCACGAAGTAGCCGGCGCGGCCCGCGACCGCGACCGGTCCGGAGTCGACGACCTGGTGGGACTCGATGCCGCCGTGCGGGCGCCGGCCGAGGGCGTCGCGGTCGTAGGCCTCGTCGGCGGCGTCGGCGATGTCGCCCTCGGCGAGGGCTTTCGGGGAGGTCTCGTCGGTGGCGGTGGCCGTCCGGGAGAAGACCATGCCGTGCCGGCACAGGCCCACGCCGCTCGGGCAGTCGTAGGTGCCGTCGGTGGTCATCACGACGTCGTCCTGGCTGACGTGGCGGGGCCGGACCCAGCCGTCGAGCAGCGGGAAGGTGATGCCGTTGAGCTGGTCCTCGACGACGGCCGGGCCGGTGTCGGACGGCTCGGAGGGGGTGGAGGGGGTGGAGGGGGCGGGTGACGGCGGCGGGGAGGGATCGGGGGTTGTCGGGGGCAGGGCCGTGGGGGTGGTCACCGGGCCGGGGCCGCCCTGCCCGTCCTCCTTCAGGAAGACGGCGCCGGTGACGATTGCCGCGACGAGGACGGCGCTCGCGACGGTGAGGGCGATGGCCCGGGACCGCGCGGTGCCGCCGCCCGGCACGGTGGGCGGCGGCGGGCCGGGGACGGGCGGCGGGCCCGGCACCGGGTGCCCGGCGGGTTCCGGGGCGCGCTGGTGCTCGGTCCAGGCCGTGCCGTCCCACCAGCGCTCGGCGTGCGGGGCCGAGGGGTCGCGGTACCAGCCGGGCGGCGGTGTCATGCTCATATCCCGGCACTGTAGGCGCAGTGCTACAGCGGTGTGACGTACGCCCCCGAGATCCCGCCGTCCACCAGGAAGTCGGTGGCGTTCACGAACGAGGAGTCGTCGCTGGCGAGGAAGGCGACCGCGGCGGCGATCTCCTCGGCCTCGGCGAACCGTCCGAGCGGGATGTGCACCAGGCGGCGGGCGGCCCGCTCCGGGTCCTTGGCGAACAGCTCCTGCAGCAGCGGCGTGTTGACGGGTCCGGGACACAGGGCGTTCACGCGGATGCCCTCGCGGGCGAACTGCACGCCCAGCTCGCGGGACATGGCCAGAACCCCGCCCTTGGAGGCGGTGTAGGAGATCTGGCTGGTGGCCGCGCCCATCCGGGCCACGAAGGACGCGGTGTTGATGATGGAGCCCTTGCCCTGGCGCCGCATGTAGGGGATGGCGGCCTTGCAGCACAGGTAGACGGAGGTGAGGTTGACCTCCTGGACGCGCTTCCAGGCCTCCAGTCCGGTCTCCAGGATGGAGTCGTCGTCGGGCGGGGAGATGCCGGCGTTGTTGAAGGCGATGTCGACGCTGCCGTAGGTGTCGTGGGCCGCCTTGAACAGCGCCTCCACCTGTTCGGGGTCGGTGACGTCGACCTTCACGAAGAGGCCGCCCACCTCCTCGGCGGCCGCCTTGCCGCGGGTCTCGTCGACGTCGCCGCAGACGACGTGCGCGCCCTCGGAGGCGAGCCGGCGGGCACTGGCGAGGCCGATGCCGCTGCCGGCTCCGGTGACGACGGCGGTGCGGCCGACGAGCCGGCGGCAGATGCTGTCAGAGGTCTGAGAGGTCACTGTGCGGGGCCCTCCGTGCTGGTGGGGACGGTGCTGATGAAGACGTTCTTGGTCTCGGTGAAGGCGGTCAGGGCGTCCGGGCCGAGCTCGCGGCCGAGGCCGGACTGCTTGAAGCCGCCGAACGGGGTCCAGTAGCGGACGCTGGAGTGGGAGTTGACGGACAGGTTGCCGGCCCGGACGGCCTGCGCAACGCGCAGGGCGCGGCCCACGTCGCGGGTCCAGACGGAGCCGGACAGGCCGTAGTCGGTGGCGTTGGCCAGCGCCACGGCCTCCGCCTCGTCCTCGAAGGGGAGGACGACGGCGACGGGCCCGAAGACCTCCTCGACGGCCACGCGGGCGGCCGGGTCGACGCCGGTGAGGACGGTGGGCGGGAACCAGAAGCCGGGGCCCTCGGGGGCCTTGCCGCGGATGCCGGGCGCGTTCCGGTCGACGTAGCCGCGGACCCGCTCCAGCTGGGTCCGGGAGATCAGCGGGCCCATGTCGGTGGTCTCGTCGGCCGGGTCGCCGACGGTGACCGCCTCGACGGCGGGGGCCAGCAGCTCCAGGAAGCGGTCGTGGGCGGAGCGCTGGACGAGGATGCGGGTGCGGGCGCAGCAGTCCTGGCCGGAGTTGTCGAGGAAGGCCATGGGAGCCGCTGCGGCGGCGGCCTCGATATCGGCGTCGGCGAAGACGATGTTGGGGCTCTTGCCGCCGAGTTCGAGGGTGACGCGCTTGAGGTGGGCGGAGCCCTTGGCCAGCACCTGCTTGCCGACGGCCGTGGAGCCGGTGAACACGATCTTCGCCACGTCCGGGTGCTCGACCAGCGCGTTGCCCGCGACGGGGCCGTGGCCGGGCAGCACCTGGAAGAGGTGGTCCGGAAGGCCGGCCTCCAGGGCGAGTTCGGCGAGGCGCAGCGCGGTCAGCGGGGTGGTCTCGGCGGGCTTGAGGATGACCGCGTTGCCGGCGGCGAGGGCGGGTGCGGCGCCCCAGGCGGCGATCGGCATCGGGAAGTTCCAGGGGGCGATCACGCCGACCACGCCGAGCGGTTCGAGGATCGTGACGTCGAGTCCGCCGGGGACCGGGATCTGGCGGCCGGTCAGCCGCTCCACTCCCCCGGCGGCGTAGTCGAGCAGATCCCGGACGTTGCCGGCCTCCCAGCGGGCGTTGCCGATGACGTGGCCGGCCTCGCGGACTTCGAGGCGGGCCAGTTCCTCCAGGTGGTCGTCGACGGTGACGGCGAACCGGCGCAGCAGCCGGGCCCGGTCGCCGGGGGCGAGGGCGGCCCACGCCGTCTGCGCCTTCGCCGCGCGTACGACGGCCCGGTCCACGTCCTCGGCGGTGGCGGCCGGGACGGTGGCGACGACCTCCTCGGTCGCGGGGTTGAGCACCTCGAGGGTGTCGGTCACGGGTTGCCTCACATCCGTTCGAAGGAGCGGCGCAGCTCCCAGTCGGTCACCGCGGCGTCGAAGGCGGCCAGTTCGACGCGGGCCATGTTGTGGTAGTGGTCGACGACCTCGGTGCCGAAGGCGGCCTTGGCGACCGGGCTGTTCTCCCACAGTTCGGCGGCGTCGCGCAGGGTGGTCGGCACCTGTTCGTAGCCGGCGCTGTAGGCGTTGCCCGCGCAGGGCTCGGGCGGCTCCAGCTCCTGCTCGACGCCGTGCAGGCCCGCGGCCACCATCGCGGCGACCGCGAGGTACGGGTTGACGTCGCCGCCGGGCAGCCGGTTCTCGAAGCGCAGGGAGCGGTCGTGGCCGACGACGCGCAGGGCGCAGGTGCGGTTGTCGTGGCCCCAGGCGACGGCGGTCGGGGCGAAGGAGCCGGGCTGGAACCGCTTGTAGGAGTTGATGTGCGGGGCGTAGAGGAGGGAGAAGTCGCGCAGGGCGGCCAGCTGTCCGGCGAGGAAGTGGCGCATGAGCGGGGACATGCGGTGCGGACCGTCGCCGGCGAAGGCGGGACGGCCGTCGGTGTCCGTCAGGGACAGGTGGATGTGGCAGGAGTTGCCCTCGCGCTCGTTGTACTTCGCCATGAAGGTGAGGGACATGCCCTCCTGGGCGGCGATCTCCTTGGCGCCGGTCTTGTAGACCGCGTGCTGGTCGCAGGTGACCAGGGCCTCGTCGTAGCGGAAGGCGATCTCGTGCTGGCCCGGGTTGCACTCGCCCTTGGCGGACTCGACGGTCATCCCGGCGCCGGCCATCTCGTTGCGGATACGGCGCAGCAGGGGCTCGACACGGCCGGTGCCGAGCACGGAGTAGTCGATGTTGTACTGGTTGGCCGGGGTGAGGCCGCGGTAGTTCGCGTCCCAGGCCTGTTCGTAGGTGTCCTTGAAGACGATGAACTCCAGCTCGGTGCCGACCTGCGCGGTCAGGCCGAGTGCGGCGAGCCGGTCGAGCTGGCGGCGCAGGATCTGGCGGGGCGCGGCCACGACCGGGGAGCCGTCCTCCCAGGCGAGGTCGGCGACGACGAGGGCGGTGCCGGCGTGCCAGGGGACGCGGCGCAGGGTGGTCATGTCCGGGCGCATGGCGAAGTCGCCGTAGCCGCGGTCCCAGGAGGACATCGCGTAGCCGTCGACGGTGTTCATCTCGGCGTCGACGGCGAGGAGGTAGTTGCAGCCCTCGGTGCCGTGTCTCATCACCTCGTCGAGGAAGAAGCGCGCGGCGAACCGCTTGCCCTGGAGGCGTCCCTGCATGTCCGGGAAGGCCAGGACGACGGTGTCGATCTCACCGCCCACGACGAGGGCGTGCAGCTCCTCGACGCTCAGCGGGGGTGTGCGGTCTGCCACGGGGAGGGCCTCCTTCGGTCAGCCGGGAGCCCTAAGGTATGAGTGACGACCATTACTTGGGAAGGGGGCGCGGGCCTGTGCCACACGATCCGGTGGAACCCGCCGGTGCCGTCACGGCGGGTGCGGGACCCGGCGACCGGCTGGCCCCCGTGCTGCGGCCGGTGCGCGCGGGCAACGGCTTCGAGGAGGCGCTGGAGCAGATCCTCCAGATCCTGCGGCTCGGCCTGGTGCGCGGCGGCGAGCGGCTGCCGGCCGAGCGGGAGCTGGCGGAGCGGCTGGGGATCAGCCGGGTGACGCTGCGCGAGGTGCTGAAGGTGCTCCAGGACCAGGGGCTGGTGGAGTCGCGGCGCGGCCGGTACGGCGGGACGTTCGTGCGGGAGCGCGCGGACGCCGTCGGCGAGGACGAGCTGCGGCGGCGGGTCGCGGGGGTCGACCTGGAGGACGTGCTGCGCTTCCGGGAGGTGCTGGAGACCGGGGCGGCCGGGCTGTGCGCCGTGCACGGGCTGACGGACGCGCAGGCGGAGCGGCTGCGCGCGGCGCTGGCCGGCACCCGTGACGCCCCGCTCGCCGACTACCGCCGCCGCGACACGCTGCTGCACCTCACCCTCGCCGAGCTGTCCGGCTCTCCCACGCTGACCGCCCAGTACGCGGCGGTGCGGGCCACGGTGAACGACCTGCTCGACTGCATCCCGCTGCTGGTGCGCAACCTGGAGCACTCCCAGCACCAGCACACCGCGCTGGTGGAGGCGGTGCTCGACGGGGACGCGGACGGGGCGCGGGAGATCATGCGGGAGCACTGCGCGGGGACGGCGGCGCTGCTGCGCGGGTTTCTCGGATGAGCGTCTTGCCATGAGGCCCGTGTCTGGGCAAAGGTACGGGACGAGTCCATTCGAACGAGTTGCGTGAACGAGCCCGGTGCGGTCCAAGGCGATGCGTCGCGGTCGACGGGGGAGGTCGGATGACGGACGAGCGGCCGCTGATCGGGGTCAGCACCTACCTGGAGACGGGGGCGCGCTGGGGCGTGTGGGAGCTGGAGGCGGCGCTGCTGCCCGCCGGGTACTTCCGGCTGGTGCAGCGCGCGGGCGGGCTGGCGGTGATGCTGCCGCCGGACGCGCCGGACCGGGCGGCGGCGGTTGTGGCCCGCCTGGACGGGCTGGTCGTCGCGGGCGGCCCCGACGTCGACCCGGCCCGCTACGGCGCCGACCGCGACCCGCGCACCGGCCCGCCGGCCCACGCGCGCGACGCCTGGGAACTGGCCCTGATCGAGGCGGCGGTGGCGGCCCGGGTGCCGCTGCTGGGCGTCTGCCGGGGCATGCAGCTGCTGAACGTGGCGCTCGGCGGCACCCTCGTGCAGCATCTCGACGGCCACGCCGAGGTGGTCGGCGTCTTCGGCCGCCACCCGGTCAAGCCGGTCCCGGGCACGCGTTACGCCGCGATCGTCCCGGAGGAGACCTCCGTGCCCACGTACCACCACCAGGCCGTCGACCGCCTGGGCGCCGGGCTGCTCCCCTGCGCCCACGCCGCCGACGGCACGATCGAGGCGATCGAGCTGCCGGACACCGACGCCTGGACGCTCGGCGTCCAGTGGCACCCGGAGATGGGCGAGGACGACCGCGTGATGCGCGCGCTGGTCCGGGCCGCCACGACGGCCCGGAAGTCTCGCCGGAGCGAGGGAACTCGCCCATAGCCAGAGCTCTCACCGTCCTCGCGCCGGCCGAGCCGCCGGCTACCGGCGCGTCAGCGACAGCAGGTCGCGTGCCGGGCCCGCCGGGCGGTGGCCGGTGCGCCAGACGGCGCGGAGGTCGCGGCGGAGGCTGACGCGGTCCACAGGGACGCTGACCAGGCGGCGGGTGGACAGCTCCTCGCGGACGGACAGCTCGCTGAGGACGGCGGGGCCCGCGCCGGCGACGGCGGAGGCCTTCACGGCGGTGGTGGAGGAGAGTTCGATCAGGGGGCGGGCCAGGCCGCCCAGCGCCGCGTCGAGGACCTGCCGGGTGCCGGAGCCCTTCTCGCGCAGGACGAGCGGAGTGGAGGCGAGTTCGGCGGGCGACAGCGGCTCCCGGCGGCGGGCCCAGGGGTGGCCGGGGGCCGTGACGACGATGAGCCGGTCGCGGGCGACGACCACCGCGTCCAGTCCGGGCGGCACGGTCAGTCCCTCGACGAAGCCGAGGTCGGCCTCGTCGGACAGCAGCCGCTCGGCCACCGCGGCCGAGTTCCCGGCGAGCAGCGACACCGCCGTGTCGGGCCGCTGGGCGCGCAGCGCGAGCAGCCAGCCGGGCAGCAGGTACTCGGCGATGGTCATGCTGGCCGCCACCCGCAGGCGCGAGTCGCGCCGGTCGCGCAGCGCCTGCGCGCCCGCGTCGAACGCCTCCGCCGCCTCGACGACCCGCCGGGCCCAGTCGGTCACCAGGGCGCCCGCGTCGGTGAGCCGGGAGCCGCGCGGCGAGCGGTCGACGAGGGCCACGCCCAGCTGGCGCTCCATGGAGCGGATCCGGCTGCTGGCCGCGGGCTGGGTGATGCCGACCTCGCGGGCGGCGGCGCCCAGGCTGCCGAGCCGGGCCACGGCCAGCAGCAGTTCCAGGGCGCCCAGGTCGGGCACCCGGTACGCCAGCGACCCGGTCGTCGGGGCGTAGGCCGGAGGGGCCGGCGCGGACTCCTGTGCTGCGTCGGGGCCCGTGGTGCCGCCTGGGGTGCCGCCCATGATGCCGGGAGTGTCGCTCGTGCTGCCCATAAGGCCAGTTTATGCCCTCATAGAGACATGATCCCTGGTGGGGACCGTCCGGGGACGGGAGGGTTGCGGCATGGTCACCGCAGTCCGCCACCTCGGCCCCAACTGGTACGCCTCTGTGATGGGAACCGCCGTCGTGGGCACGGCGGGCGCCGCGCTCCCGCTGCCGCTCCCCGGCCTGCGCACCGCCTGCACCGCCGTCTGGGCGCTCGCCCTCGCCCTGCTGGTGACCCTGCTCGCCGCCCGCGCCCTGCACTGGTCCCACCACCGCGACCAGGCCCGCGCCCACCTGGCCGATCCGGCCACGGCCCCGTTCTACGGCTGCCTGGCCATGGCCCTGGTGTCGGTCGGCGGCGGCGCCCTCACGCTGGGCCCGGCCTGGCTCGGCGGGAGCGCGGCGCTCGCCCTGGGCGCGGTGCTGTTCGGCGCCGGTACGGCGGTGGGGCTGTGGGTCGCGGTCGCCGTGCCGTACCTGATGGCCGTACGCCACCGCGTGGAGCCGCAGCAGGCCACTCCGGTGTGGCTGCTGCCGCTGGTCGCGCCGATGGTGTCGGCGGCGGTGGGGCCGCTGCTGGTGCCGCACCTGCCGCCCGGACAGGCCCGCGCGACCCTGCTGTTCGGGTGCGTCGGGCTGTTCGGGCTGAGCCTGTGCGGCACGCTGCTGATGCTGCCGCTGGTCTTCGCGCGGCTGGTCACGGCGGGCCCGCTGCCGCTCGCGCTGACCCCGACGCTGTTCCTGGTGCTGGGCCCGCTGGGGCAGTCCACCACCGCGGCCGGCATGTTCGCGGACGTCGCCCCGCTCGCCGTGCCGCACTCCCACGACGGCGACGGCTGGTTCGCGCTGCCCGCCGTCCTGTACGGGGTGCCGGTGATGGGGTTCGCGCTGCTGTGGCTGGGCCTGGCCACCGCGCACGTGGCGCGCGCCCGGCGGCAGGGCATGGGCTTCGCGATGACCTGGTGGGCGTTCACCTTCCCGGTCGGCACCTGCGTCACCGGCGCCGCGTCGCTGGCCCGGCACACCGGCCTGGCCGTCTTCGACGGGCTCGCGATCCTGCTGTACGGCGTGCTGGTCGCCGCCTGGGCCACGGCCGCCGCGCACACCGCGCGGGGCGTGCTCAGCGGACGGCTGCTCGCAGCGCCGCACCCAGTACCGCCGGCGCCTCGGCCAGTGACGGCCCGTACCACGTCAGGTGCCGTCCGCTGACGAGCGCGCAGCGCAGCCCGGGAAAGGCCTCGGGGCCGTCGTCGGCGGTGAAGCGGTACGGCTCGTCGGGCAGGACGACGAGGTCCGGGCGGGCCGCGACCAGCTCGTCGAGCGGGACGCGCGGGTAGCGGTCGGCGTGATGGGCGTACAGGTGGTCGACGCCGAGCCGGGCGAGGACGTCGCCCGCGAAGGTGTCCCGGCCCAGCACCATCCAGGGCCGCCGCCAGACCGGCACCACGGCCGTCGCGCGGCGCTCCGGCAGCGGCGGGGACGGCAGTGACGGCGGGGACGGCAGTGACCGGGTGGACGGCCGGGACGGCTGGGACACCGCGGACGCCAGGAACGGGGACGGCGGGGACGCCCACGCCGCCTCCGCCTCGTCCAGCCAGCGCGGCCGGGAGCGCGCGCCGCACGCGGTCAGCACCCGGTCCAGCTCGCAAAAGGCCTGCGGCACGTCGCGCACCTCGGTCACCAGCACCTCCACGCCCGCGGCGCGCAGGGCGTCGAGGTCGGGGGCGCGGTTCTCCTCCTCGTTGGCGATGACCAGGTCGGGGGCGAGCGCGATGATCCGGTCGGTCTTCGGGTTCTTGGTGCCGCCGACGCGGGTGACGTCCAGGCCCGCCGGACGGCTGCACCAGTCGGTGGCGCCGGCGAGCACGCCGGGCAGGGTCACGGCCACCGCCTCGGTGAGCGACGGCACCAGCGAGACGACCCTCACTGGCGGTGCCGGTCCTGGACGGCCTCGATGTGCTCGGCCACGGCCACGACGAGCACCCGGGTCTCCGGCACCGTCGCCCGCCAGCGGTGGCGCACCCCGCCGGTGAGGTAGAGGGTGTCGCCGCGGCCCAGGCGGTAGGCGCGGCCCTCCGCCTCGATCTCGACCTGGCCGTCCGCGACGTACATCAGCTGGTCGTTGCGGTGCTGGAACTCGCGGCCCGCGTCATGGTCGCCGGTGAACTCCGAGGCGTGCATCTGGTGGTGGCCGCGCACCAGCGACCGCACCTGCGGCTCGGGCGGCTGGTCGGTCTCCTCGGCGCGCACCACGTCGACGCTGCACGCCGGGTCGGCGGCGGCGAGGAGTTCGACGGCGGTGGTGCGCAGCGCGTCGGCCACCTTCTCCAGGGAGCCGCGGCTGGGGCGCGCGCGGTCGTTCTCGACCTGGCTCAGGAAGGGCACCGACAGGCCGCTGCGTTCGGCCACGACGGCGAGGGTGAGCTCCAGGGCCCGGCGCCGCCGCCGGACGGCCGCGCCCACCCGAAGGGGCTGTTCTTTGTGGTCGCCCATCGCTCCGGCTCCCTCCTTCGCTCGTCGCGCTGTCGCCGATGAGTAGTTCTCTGCACCCTACGCATGTTCGGCAAACCGTTTCACGGGGCTGTCACATCGACGTCGCACGGGGTGGGGTGCGACCTCACAGTTCGCGCCAGTGGATCAGCCGCCCCGCGCGCCCCACGGCCTCCGATCCGCACATCCGTTCGCTCTTTCAGTTCAATGCGGCAGCCGTCCCCGATGTTCCCCAAGGTGCCGGCCCGGCTCCGTTCGGCCGGGGCCTGCTCCGGCGGCCGGGGCTCGGGCATCGGCGTAGCGCTCCGTGGTTGTCCGGATCCTTGTGGTGCGCCGCGCATACGGCGAGGGGCGGACCGCCACCACGGCCTCGGCCGTACGGTGGGGCCCGCCCCTCGCTCCGGGCGGTCGGGTCCGTCAGGTCACCCGGCCGCCTGGCTCCTGCCGCCGCGGCCGTCGACCGGGGCCCACCGGTCGACCAAACCGGGGTGCCGCTTCAGCCAGGTACGGACGGCGTCCTGCTCCCCGCCCTTGCCGGCCTTCTGGATCTGCGCCTCCAGGCTCGTCAGCTGCTCCTCGGTCATCGAGAAGTCCCTGAGCCAGCGGCTCACCTCGGGGTGGTCCTCGGCGAAGCCCTTCCGGGAGAGCGTGTGCACACCGTCGCCCTTGCCCCAGGCGCCCCGGGGATCCTTCAGCTTCTTCAGCTCGTAGTCGCTGTACGCCCAGTGCGGCGACCAGAGGGTGACGACGACCGGCTTGTGCTGCGCGTACGCGCGCTTCAGCTCGGCGAGCATGGCGGGCGTGGAGCCGTCGACGACGTCGTACGCGCCCTGCAGGCCGTACTCCTTCATCACCTTGTTCTTGAGCAGGCCCATCATCCCGGCGCTGGGCTCGATGCCGACGATCCGGCCGCCGAAGTCGCCGGCGTGCTTCTTCAGGTCGCCGAGCGTGTCGACGTCCTTCATGTACGCCGGGACGGACAGTTCCAGCGAGGTCGGGCCGTACCAGCTGCCGAGGTCGTCGAGCCGCTTGCCGTACTTCGCCCAGTACTCGGCGTGGGTGCTGGGCAGCCACGCGTCGGTCTGGAAGTCGACCTGGCCGGTGGCGAGACCGGTGTAGAGCGGGCCGGCCGCGTACTGGGTGGCCGTGACGTCGAAGCCGCGCCGCTCCAGGATCTCCTTCCACAGATACGTCGAGGCGATGCCCTCGTCCCACGGGATGTACCCGATGGTGATCTCCTCGCCCCTGCCGACGTTCGAGGCGGAGGCCTCGGCGGTGCCGGAGGAGCCGCCGAGGACGCCCATGCCGCCCGCGACCAGCGCGAGCACGGCCACGCCGACGAGCGGCACGGCCGGGCGGGGGCGGTGGGCCCACAGGGCCTTGGCGCCGCTCGCCACGCGCGCCCTGGCGGCGGCGCGGCGGCCGAGCGGGGAGATCTGCGTGCCGAGGGCGCTGGTCATCCGGTCGAGGTAGACGGCGAGGACGACGATGGCGACGCCCGCCTCGAAGCCGTAGCCGATCTCCAGCCGGCCGATGGCCTCGTTGACCGCGCCGCCGAGCCCGCCGGTGCCGGCCATGCCGGCGATGACGACCATCGAGAGACCCAGCATGATCACCTGGTTGACGCCCGCCATGATCGTGGGCAGGGCGAGCGGCAGCTGGACCCGCAGCAGCGTGTCGCGGGGGCTGGTGCCGAACGCCTCGGCGGCCTCCACCAGGTCCTTGTCGACCTGGCGGATGCCCAGCTCGGTCATGCGCACGCCCGGTGCGACGGCGAAGATCAGCGTGGCGATGACGCCCGCGGCGGTGCCCAGCCCGAAGAAGAGGATGGCCGGGATCAGCAGCACCATCGACGGCATGGTCTGGAGCAGGTCCAGGACCGGCCGCACGGTGGCGCTGACCCGCCGGGAGCGGGCCGCCCAGATGCCCAGCGGCACGGCGACCACCAGGGCGATCACGGTGGCGACGAGCACCAGGGAGAGGGTCGACATGGCCCGCTCCCACAGGCCAAGCGAGTCGACCAGCGCGAAGCCGGCGAAGGCGAGGACACCCGAGACCAGGCCGCGCAGCCACCAGGCCGGCACCGCGAGGATGCCCGCGAGCAGCAGCGGCTGGGGCGCGGTGAGCACGGCGTCGATGCCGTCGTACATGCCCTCGACGAGCGTCCTGACCGCGTCGAAGAGCCAGGAGAGGTGGTTCAGCAGCCAGTCGACACCGGAGTCGACCCAGTCACCGAGGTGGAGCCTGGGCATCAGACGGTCACCTTCCCCTCGCGCCGGTCGTCGCAGGGCACGGGACCGCCCTCCTCGTCGCCGAGGAAGCCGACGAGGCGCTGCCTGGGCACGACGCCGACGACCTCGCGCCCGGCGTCCAGGACGGCGACCGGGTGCGGCACGCGCGCGCTGATCGCGCACAGCTCGGTGAACGGGGTGTCCGGCGTCGCCGTCTCACAGCCGCAGGTCCCCTCGTCGCCGCGCAGGCCGGTGTCCATCACGGCGGAGGCGGTCAGCACCCGGGAGCGGTCGACGTCCTGGATGAAGGAGGCGACGTAGTCGTTCGCGGGGCGCAGCAGGATGTCCTCGGCGGTGCCGGTCTGCACGATCCGGCCGTCGCGCATCACGGCGATGCGGTCGCCCAGGCGCATGGCCTCGTTCAGGTCGTGGGTGATGAACACGATCGTCTTCTTCAGCGTCTTCTGGAGGGTGAGCAGCTGGTCCTGCATGTCGCGGCGGATCAGCGGGTCCAGGGCGCTGAAGGACTCGTCCATCAGCAGCAGGCCGGCGTCGGTGGCGAGGGCGCGGGCCAGGCCGACGCGCTGCTGCATACCGCCGGACAGCTCGTCCGGCCAGGACTTCTCCCAGCCGGCCAGACCGCACAGGGCCAGCGCCTCGCCGGCGCGCCGCTCGCGCTCGGCGCGGGGCACGCCCTGCACGGCCAGGCCGTAGGCCGCGTTCTCCAGCACGCTGCGGTGCGGGAACAGCGCGAAGTGCTGGAAGACCATGCTGATCTTGCGGGCGCGAACTTCGCGCAGCTCGCGGTCGCCGAGCGCGGTCAAGTCCTGGCCGTCGAAGCGGACCGCTCCGGCGGTCGGCTCCAGCAGCCCGTTGAGCATGCGCAGCAGCGTGGACTTGCCGGATCCGGACAGGCCCATGACGACGAAGATCTGGCCCGGCTCCACGGTGAAGGAGGCGTCGATCACGGCCGCGGTGGTGCCGTCGGCGCGCAGCTCCTCACGGTCGGCGCCGGCGCGGAGCCGGTCGACCGCCTCGTCCGGTCGTCTGCCGAACACCTTGTACAGATGGTCGGCCTCAAGCCTGGATGACACACGAACCTCTCGTCATGGACGGCGACAAAAAGACGGAGCGACGGGCGCGGGGAACAGCTGTGCGCGACCGGCATCGCTCCGAGCCCGCCCCTGCCCGGGTCCCGTCAGGGCAAACGCGAAGGTGGGCCAGTTCACGGGCGAGGCGCAGGACGCAACGCGTTCCCCGTGCCGGGGGGGCTGTCAGTGGCGTACGGCATGATGCGAGACGTGACCGGACGACTGATGCTCCTCGACACCGCCTCGCTCTACTTCCGCGCCTACTTCGGCGTCCCGGAGTCCGTGAAGGCCCCGGACGGCACCCCGGTGAACGCCGTGCGCGGACTGCTGGACTTCATCGACCGGCTGGTCAAGGACCACCGCCCCACGCACCTGGTGGCCTGCATGGACGCCGACTGGCGCCCCAAGTGGCGCGTCGACCTGATCCCCTCCTACAAGGCGCACCGGGTCGCCGAGGAGCACCCGGCGGGGCCGGACGAGGAGGTGGTGCCGGACACCCTGTCGCCGCAGGTCCCCCTCATCGAGGCGGTGCTCGACGCACTGGGCATCGCCCGTGTCGGCGTCGAGGGGTACGAGGCGGACGACGTCATCGGCACGTTCACCGCCCGCGCGAGCGGCCCGGTCGACATCGTCACCGGCGACCGCGACCTCTACCAGCTGGTGGACGACGCGCGCGGGGTGCGGGTGCTGTATCCCCTCAAGGGCGTCGGCACGCTCCAGGTGACCGACGAGTCCTGGCTGCGCGAGAAGTACGGCGTCGACGGCCGTGGGTACGCGGATCTGGCGCTGCTGCGCGGCGACCCGAGCGACGGGCTGCCCGGAGTGGCCGGCATCGGCGAGAAGACGGCGGCCAAGCTGCTCGCCGAGTTCGGCGACCTGGCCGGCGTGCTGGCGGCCGTGGACGACCCGCGCGCCAAGCTCACGCCCACCCAGCGCAGACGGCTGACCGAGGCCCGGCCGTATCTGGCGGTCGCCCCGAAGGTGGTGCGGGTCGCGGACGACGTGCCCCTGCCGGACGTCGGCACGGCCCTGCCGCGTGCCCCGCGCGACCCGGAGGCACTGGACGCGATCGCGGTGCGGTGGGGGCTGGGCGGTTCACTTCGGCGACTGCTGGTGACTTTGGGGGCGTGAGGGTACCCGGACCCACGGCGGGGGTGCCGTACCCCGCGGCGCTCGCTCACCGGTCGGGCGGCGCTCGCGCGGCGCTCCGCCCGCGCTCGGGGCGTCCTCGCGGGGGCCGACTCGCGCTCGGAAATTGCCGGGCCGTGGTGTCGGTCGCGAGGGGGGAGATGCTAACTTAGGCATGCCTAAGTTCAGGGATCAGGGAGGCCGTCATGGCAGAACGTCCGGCCAGGAAGCCGCGAAAGGCCCACTCGGCACAGGTCGTCCGCACCGAACGGCTCACCCCGCACATGCAGCGCGTGGTCTTCGGCGGCGACGGTCTCGCCGAGTTCGCCGCCGGCACGTGCACCGACCACTATGTGAAGCTGCTGTTCCCGCCGGCCGAGGGCATCACCTACCCCGAGCCGTTCGACCTGGACCGGATCCGCGAGGAGCTGCCCCGCGAGCAGTGGCCGGTGACCCGGACCTACACGGTGCGCGCCTGGGATCCCGAGGCGCGCGAGCTGACCCTGGACTTCGTGCTGCACGGCGACGCGGGCCTGGCGGGCCCGTGGGCGATGCGCGTGCGGCCGGGCGACACGATCCGCTTCCTCGGCCCCGGCGGCGCCTACGCCCCCGACCCCGGTGCCGACTGGCATCTGCTCGCCGGCGACGAGAGCGCGCTGCCCGCCATCGCCGCCTCCCTGGAGGCGCTGCCCGACGGCGCCCGGGTCCGCGCCTTCGTGGAGGTCGCCGGCCCCGAGGAGGAGCAGAAGATCGACTCCGACGCGGAGGTCGTCTGGCTGCACCGCGGCGACCGGCCCGTCGGCCAGGCCCTGGTCGAGGCCGTCCGCGCGCTCCGCTTCCCCGAGGGCCGCGTGCACGCCTTCGTGCACGGCGAGGCCGCCTGCGTGAAGGAACTGCGCCGGCTGCTGCGCGTCGAGCACCACGTCCCGCGCGAGGACCTCTCCATCTCCGGCTACTGGCGCCTCGGTCACAACGAGGACGGCTGGCAGGCCTCCAAGCGCGAGTGGAACGCCCGCATCGAGGCCGAGCAGGAGGGCACGACGCCGTCCGCCGCGTGACGTCGTTCGCCGCGCGACACCGTCCGCCGCGCGACACCGTCCGCCGCGCGACACCGTCCGCCGCGCGACACCGTCCGCCGCGCGACACCGTCCGCCGCTTGACGTCGTCCACCGGGTGACGCCGTCACCCCGCCCCCCTCCTCCCCCACACCGCGTCCCGGCACACCTGCCTCGCGGCCCCGCTTACGCTGGACGGCGATGAGACGCAGAAGTCGTGTTCCGGCGGCGCCGCTGCCCCAGTGCCGCGGGGTCGATCCGGTGCGGGTGCGGTTGCCCGTGGACGGGGCGTGGGACACCGTCCGGGAGCATCTGGTGGAGCGGCTGTCGGGCGCGGGCCCCGGTGTGGTCGACGAGATGTTCGACGCGGGGAAGATCGTCGGGGCGGACGGCACGGCGGTGGCGGCGGACGCGCCGTATGTGCCGGGGATGTTCGTGTGGTTCCACCGGGAGCTGCCCGAGGAGGTCCCGGTGCCGTTCCCGCTGCGGATCGTGCACCGCAACGAGCACATCGTCGTCGTCGACAAACCGCACTTCCTGGCCACCACCCCGCGCGGCAGCCATGTCGCCGAGACCGCGCTCGCCCGGCTCCGCCGTGAGCTGGGCGTGCCCACGCTCAGCGCCGCGCACCGGCTGGACCGGCTCACCGCCGGGCTGGTGCTGTTCACCGTGCGGCCCGAGGAGCGGGGCGCGTACCAGACGCTGTTCCGGGACCGCCTGGTGCGCAAGGAGTACGAGGCGGTGGCGCCGTACGATCCGGCGCTCGCCCTGCCCCGGACCGTGCGCAGCCGGATCGTGAAGGAGCGCGGCTCGCTGACCGCCGTCGAGGTGCCGGGCGAGCCGAACGCGGTCAGCCGGATCGAGCTGATCGAACACCGGGACGGCCTCGGCCGGTACCGGCTGGTGCCCGCCACCGGGCAGACCCACCAGCTGCGGGTGCACATGAACGCGCTGGGGGTGCCGATCCTCGGCGATCCGCTCTACCCGGAGGTGACCGCCCCCGCCGCGCCCGGCGACTTCCGCGACCCGCTGCAACTGCTCGCGCGGGAGCTGGAGTTCACCGATCCGGTGACGGGGGCGGCGCACCGCTTCCGCAGTACGCGGACGCTCGCCGCCTGGCCCGGTCAGTAGCCGCGCCACCAGCGCAGGAAGCGCTGCAGGGCGCCCGGCCCGGGCTCCGGCTCCGCCTCGGGCTCGTGTTCGGGCTCCGCGACGGCGGCGGCCGGCTCCGCGGGAGGCAGCTCCGCCGACGGCGTCTGCGGCGAGGGCATCTCCGCCGGGGGCACCTCCAGCTCCGCGGGGAGCGGGTCCCAGACCGAGCCCCTCGGCGGGTTCGGCGTGTGGCTCGGCATCTGGTCGATGTCCTGCTGCGGCCTGGGCACGAACCGCACTGGCAGCTCCACCAGATGGCGGGAGGCGATGGACTCCCGCCACTCCAGCTCGTCCTCCTCGCAGTCGAGCTGTACGTCCGGCAGCCGCCGCAGCACCGCGTCCACCCCGACGTCGGCGATGACCCGGCCGATGTTCTGGCCGGGGCACTCGTGCGGTCCGCCGCCGAAGGCGAGGTGTGACCGGTTGCCCATCATGCTGGCCTTCAGGTCCGGCCGGATCCGCGGGTCGATGTTGCCCGGCGCGGGCGCGAACAGCAGCCCGTCGCCCCTGCGGATCTGCCGCCCGCCCAGCTCGGTGTCCTGCTTGGCGAAGTAGGCGAACACCGTGCTGAACGGCGGCTCGTCCCACAGGGACTGCTCGACCGCCTGCGCCACGGTCATCTGGCCGCCGTTCAGCTGGGCCCGGAAGCCCGGGTGGGTGAGGACCATGCGCAGCGCGTTGGCGAGCAGGTTCGCCGTCGCCTCGTACGCGGCGATCAGCACCACCCGCAGGTGCTCGCGGATCTCGTCGTCGGTCAGCCCGGCCTCGTGCGTGACGAGCAGCCCGGCGATGTCCTCGGCGGGCTCGGCCCGCCGGCGCGCGGTGAGCCGGGCCAGGGCCTCCTGGATGTACGCGTTGCTCGCGATGGCGGTCTCGGTGCCCTTGAGCATGTCGCGGGCGCAGTGCACGATCCGGTGGCTGTACTCCTCCGGCATGCCCAGCAGGTCGCACATCACCGCCATCGGCAGATGCTCGGAGTACTGGTGGACCAGGTCCGCCTCGCCGCGCTCGCAGAACTCGTTGACCAGCGCCTGGGCACGGCGGTAGATGGACCGGCGCATGATGCGGTGGTTGATGGGCGCCATGGCGCTGGTCACCGCGGAGCGCAGCCTGCGGTGCTCGTCGCCCTCCGCGTGGGAGCAGACGGGCTGCCAGGCGATGTGCGGCATCAGCGGGTGGTCGGGCTTGACCCGGCCGTCCAGGAGCGGGGTCCAGATCCGGCTGTCGCGGCTGAACACCGCGGGCGTGTTCACCAGCCGCAGATTCTCCGCGTGACCGAGGACCACCCAGATCGGTACGTCGTCGTGGAGCAGCGCGGGCGCCACCGGGCCGTGCTCGGCGCGCAGTTCCTCGTACAGGGAGCGCAGGTCCAGCGGCTGGGGGCCGTACAGCCGGCGCAGCCCGCCGGCCTGGAGTCCGTGCGCGGGGCAGCCCGGGGGCGGGGCCGGGGTGCGGTCGTCCGTACCGGTGGTGGTGGGGATGTCAGACGTCACGGTGGGTCGCTTTCCAGGCGTCTTGGGCCGGTCGTCACTTGAGCCGGCCGGTCAGGGCGAGGTTGTGCAGGAAGCGCATCAGCGTCATGAGGACGTCGCGGCTGGAGGCGCGGCGGCGGGCGTCGCACTCGATGATCGGGATCTCCGGCTCCAGGTCGAGGGCGGTGCGCAGCTGCTCGACGGGGTAACGGGGCGCGTCGGGGAAGGTGTTGACGGCCACCACGAACGGCACGCCGCGCTCCTCCAGGCGACCCATCACATCGAAGCTGACCTGCAGGCGCCGGGTGTCGACGAGGACGACCGCGCCGAGCGCGCCCTCGAACAGGCCGTTCCACAGGAACCAGAACCGCTCCTGGCCGGGGGTGCCGAACAGGTACAGCACCAGCTTGTCGGAGATGCTGATCCGGCCGAAGTCCATCGCCACGGTGGTGGCGGTCTTGGTGTCGGAGCCGAAGTTGTCGTCGACCCCGATACCGGCCTGGGTCATGGTCTCCTCGGTGGTCAGCGGCCGGATCTCGCTGACCGAACCGACCATGGTGGTCTTGCCGACGCCGAACCCGCCCACGATCACGATCTTCACCGCGGCCTGTGCCGTGTGCGGCAGCTGGTCCTCCGCGCGCGGGCCGGGGATGGTGTCAGAGCTTTTGAAGTCCATGCATCACCGCTTCGAGGAGGGAACGGTCGGGAAGCGCCTGGCGGACGATCGGGGCGCGCGCCTGCACCAGTCCGGCCGACAGCAGGTCGGCCAGCAGCGCGGAGACCACGCTGAACGGCAGCTGGAGGTAGGCCGACAGCTCCGCCCCGGAGAGCGGGGACTTGCACAGCCGGACCACCGCGGCCTGTTCGGGCGGCAGCGAGCTGGGGTCGTCGGCGCGCGCCACGATCAACGTGACCAGATCGATGTCGGCGGGTCCGCCGTCGCCCTCGCCGATCAGATAGAGCCGTTCGGGGTGCTTGCCCTCGTTCTCCTGCGGGGGTGCGGGTTCCGGTTCCTGCCGGGGGGTGCGCCTCTGGCGTCGCGGAGGAGTCATACGCTCCGCCCGTTCCGCCGGGGCGGACTGGTGAGGTGGGTGCCGAGGCGCACGATCAGGTCCCGCATCCGGCCGCTCATCAGCCCGGGTTCGGTGCGGACGTCGGACAGCACGGCGATGTAGGCGTTGGGGCCGGCGTTCATCAGATAGAAGTAGCCGCCGTCGACCTCCATCAGCAGCAGCCGCATCTCGCCCGTCTCGCTGGCGTGGATCTCGCCGGTGAGGGCGTGGGCGAGGCTCTGCATGCCGGCGCAGGCCGCGGCGACCCGGTCGGCGGCGTCGGGGTCGCCGCCGTAGCGCGCGATGCGCAGGCCGTCCGCCGACAGCACCACGATCATCTCGATGCCGAGCGTCCCGTCGACGAGGTCGCGGAGCATCCAGTCGATGTTTCCTTGCTGCTGGATCACGTGAGGTCCCCCTTGTCCTCGGCGTCGGCGTCGGGCTCGACGCCGGCGTCGGCGTCGGCCGGTCGGTGCTGGTTTTCCTTGAGCAGGTGCTGGTAGGCCGCCGGGTTGACGGTGAAGGCGGTCGGGTCGCCCGGGTTGTCCTTCTTCAGCCCCTCGTAGAAGGCCTCGACCCACATGCCGGGCAGGGGCCGTTCCTTCTCCGGCTCCGGCTCGGGTTCCGGCTCCGGTTCCGGCTCCGGCTCGGGGTGCAGCGGTGCCCACGGGTTGTCCTTGATCTCCTGGGCGGCGGCCCGCTCGGCGGCCTCCTTGACGGCCTGGTCCCAGGCCGCCTCCTCGGCGATCCGCTGGCTGAACGAGGTCTTCACGCGGCTGCGGCGCTGCGGCAACCCGTTCTCGGTCCACTCGGTGACCACGGGGATGTCGTCCTCGAGGGACACCCCGGCCGGGATGCGCGGGTTGGTGGGGCGGCGGATCTTCGGCTTGCGCTGGGGGCCTTCGAGGGCGTCCGGCGGACGCGGGGCGATGGACTGGGCGCCGATGCCGTGCGGCACGAGGCCGAACACGCCGGGCTGGTCGGTCATCATGATCCGCGGCAGCACCAGCACGGCCCGCAGGCCTCCGTACGCCGAGGAGCGCAGGGAGATCTGCATGTCGTACTCCGTGCACAGACGGCCGACGACGGCGAAGCCGACCCGCGGCAGGTCCTCGATGACCTCCAGGTCGGAGCCCTCCATGGCCATGGCCAGCAGGTCCTCGAGGCGGCCGCGGGACTCCTCGTTGAGCGGCGGGCCGCAGTCCTCGATCTCGATGGCCACGCCGTACTGCACCTCGTGCGCGGTGACGTGCACCCTGGTGGTCGGCGGCGAGTAGCGGGTGGCGTTGTCGAGGAGTTCGGCGAGGGCGTGGATGACCGGCTCGACGGAGACGCCCCGGATGTTGACCCGGGCGATCGACTTCAGGTCGATGCGCCGGTACTCGAGGATGCGGGACATGGCACCGCGCAGCACGCTGTAGAGCGCGACCGGCTGCGGCCACTGGCGTCCGGGCCGGCCGCCGCCGAGGACGGAGACCGAGTCGGCGAGGCGGCCGATCAGGGCGTTGCCGTGGTCGATGCGCAGCAGGTCCTGGAAGACCTCGTGGTTGGTGCCGTGGTCCTCCTCCATCTCGCGCAGTTCCTTGGCCTGCTGGTGGACGATGGCCTGGACGCGCTGGGCGACGTGCACGAAGGACTGCTGCGCGCCCTGGCGCCGGGTCACTTCGCTCTCGACCGTGTCCAGCACCCGGTACAGCAGGTCGGCCTGCGGTTTGCGCAGGTCGCGGAAGCCCGGCTCGAACTGCTCCAGGCGGGTGACCGCCTCATGGGTCCGCATGCCCTTGCGCAGCCACTTGACCGCCCGGGGCAGCACGTCCTTGGTCAACCGGTCGACCAGCAGGTCCTGTTCGGCCAGGCGCTGCTCCAGCAGGGCGGTGCGCCGGGCGTGGTCGGCCTGCTGGCGGCGCAGTGCCCGGCCGCGCCGGGCCGCCTCGGCCGCCGTCAGCACGACCAGCAGCGTGGCGATGCCGCCGCACAGTCCGACCGCGAGCCGGGCCGCGGGCACGACCACGGCGACGGCGGCTCCGGTCGCCGCCGCCATCACTATGGCCGGCGGCAACAGCACGCGCGCGTAGGGGAGTTCACGGCGCGGACGGGTTTGAACACTCACCATGTGGGCCCTCTGAAACGAATCGACTGGGTGTCGGGCGAGGTTGCGGGGGGAAGAGTCATGGAAACGTTGGGGCATTCACGACAAAGGGGAACAGACGCACGAATCAGCGCAACTCGGTGCGCTGCGGGCGAGCTTAGTCCGACCGGATCATCGGCGTGTCATATTCAGCAACCGCCTGAAGCGGGCCGCGGACACGGGGTACGCTCGACTCCATTTGCACAGTCCGAGTTCATTCGCACACGTGTGGTAATGATGCGCGGACACACGAAAGCCGCCCACCGCAACGGGTGAACGGCTCACGTGACGGAACGACGACTCACTCAAGGGGCGCGGGGAACCGCGCGACCGGCCAGGACGCACCCGCACCCGCGCACGGCGGACCACCCCACGGTGGACTACCCCACGGACGAGTAGGCGACGACGCCCCGCAGCAACCCCTCGACCGCCTTGCGCGCGGCCTTCGGCACGGTGGAGCCCTCCGCGGGAGCCGCCGCCTGGATCTGCCCCAGCACGTCGATCACCTGCTTGCACCACCGCACGAAGTCGCCCGCCGGCATCTCCGCCTCACGCAGCACCTCGTCGAGCCCCTTCCCGGAGGCCCACATGTACGCGGCCCAGGCGAAGCCGAGATCGGGCTCTCGCTGTCCGACGCCCTCGGTCTGACTGATGCGGTACTCCTCCTCCAGGGCGTCCAGCCGCCCCCAGATCCGCACCATCTCACCCAGCGCGGCCTTCGCCTTGCCGGACGGCAGCTTCGGCGCGAGCGCGTCGTCGCCGACCCGCGCCTCGTACACCAACGCCGAGACGCACGCGGCGAGTTCGGCCGGCGCGAGGCCTTCCCAGACCCCGGCCCGCAGGCACTCGCTGGCCAGCAGGTCCAGCTCGCCGTAGAGCCGGGCGAGCCGCTTGCCGTGCGTGGTGACCTCGTCGTCGCGCAAGTAGTCCAGCTCGGTGAGCAGCGCCACGATCCGGTCGAAGGTCCGCGCGATGGTGTTCGTCCGGCCCTCGATGCGGCGCTCCAGCTGCTTGGTGTCCCGCAGCAGCCGGTGGTAGCGCTCCGCCCAGCGGGCGTGGTCCTCGCGGTCGCTGCACCCGTGGCAGGGATGCGCCCGCAGGGCCGCCCGCAGCCGGGCGATCTCCCGGTCGTCGGCGGCCTGCGAGCGGCGTTTGCGGTGCCGGTCCGGCTCGATGTGCCCGGCCTTGGTGCGCAGCGCCGACGCCAGGTCGCGCCGGGACTGCGGCGAGCGCGGGTTGAAGGACTTCGGGATCCGCATCCGCTCCAGCGGCTCGACCGGCACCGGGAAGTCGATCGCCGCGAGCCGCTTGACCTGCCGCTCGGCGGTGAGCACCAGCGGGCGCGGCCCGTCGTAGTGGTCGAAGCCGCGGTGGCCGTTGGAGCGTCCGGCGGGCAGGCCCGGGTCCAGCACCAGCGCCAGCCCGGCGTACTTGCCGGTCGGGACGTGGATGACGTCACCGGGCTTGAGCCGTTCCAGCGCGACCGCGGCCTCGGCGCGCCGCTGGGCGGCGCCCTGCCGGGCCAGCTCGGTCTCGCGGTCCTTCAGCTCCCGGCGCAGCCGCGCGTACTCCTCGAAGTCGCCAAGGTGGCAGGTCATGGAGGCCTTGTAGCCCTCCAGGCCCTCCTCGTTGCGCTGCACCTGGCGGGAGATGCCGACGACCGACTTGTCCGCCTGGAACTGGGCGAACGAGGTCTCCAGCAGCTCGCGCGAGCGGTGCCGCCCGAACTGCTCGACCAGGTTGACCGCCATGTTGTACGACGGCTTGAAGCTGGAGCGCAGCGGATACGTGCGGGTGCCCGCGAGTCCGGCCAGGTGCTCGGGGCTCATCCCGCGCTGCCACAGCACGACCGCGTGGCCCTCGACGTCGATGCCGCGGCGGCCGGCCCGGCCGGTCAGCTGGGTGTACTCGCCGGGGGTGATGTCGGCGTGCTGCTCGCCGTTCCACTTGACGAGCTTTTCCAGGACCACCGACCGGGCGGGCATGTTGATGCCCAGCGCCAGCGTCTCGGTGGCGAAGACGGCCTTGACCAGCCCGCGGACGAACAGCTCCTCGACGACCTCCTTGAAGGTCGGCAGCATGCCCGCGTGGTGGGCGGCGATACCGCGCTCCAGGCCCTCCAGCCACTCGTAGTACCCGAGGACGTGCAGGTCCTCGCGCGGGATGGACGCGGTGCGCTCCTCGACGAGCGCCCGCACCCGGTGGCGCGCCTCCTCGTCGTTGAGCCGCAGCCCGGCGTACAGGCACTGCTGGACGGCGGCCTCGCAGGCGGCGCGGCTGAAGATGAAGGTGATGGCCGGGAGCAGGCCCTCGGCGTCCAGCCGCTCGATGACCTCGGGGCGGCTCGGCGTCCAGATCCGCGAGCGCTGGCGGCGCTCGCGCTCCCGGTCGGCCTCGCGCATCGCCCGGCCGCGCCGGCGGTCCTGGTACGACGGCCGGGTCGCCTCCATCCGCGCCATGCGGGTGAGGTCGGGGTTGACGGCCTTCTTGTGGCCCTCGCCCTCCTCGAACAGGTCGTACATCCGGCGCCCGGCGAGCACGTGCTGGAACAGCGGCACGGGCCGGTGCTCGGAGACGATCACCTCGGTGTCGCCGCGCACGGTGTCCAGCCAGTCGCCGAACTCCTCGGCGTTGGACACGGTCGCCGACAGCGACACCAGCGTCACGGACTCGGGCAGGTGGATGATCACCTCTTCCCAGACGGCGCCGCGGAAGCGGTCGGAGAGGTAGTGCACCTCGTCCATGACCACATAGCCGAGACCCAGCAGGGTCTGCGAGCCGGCGTACAGCATGTTCCGCAGCACCTCGGTGGTCATCACGACCACCGGGGCGTCGGAGTTGACGCTGTTGTCGCCGGTGAGCAGGCCGACCTTCTCGGTGCCGTAGCGGCGGCACAGGTCGTTGTACTTCTGGTTCGACAGCGCCTTGATGGGTGTCGTGTAGAAGCACTTCTTGCCCTGCCGGAGGGCGAGGTGGACGGCGAACTCGCCCACGATCGTCTTGCCGGAGCCGGTGGGAGCGGCCACCAGCACGCCCTTGCCCGCCTCCAGCGCCTGGCAGGCCTCGATCTGGAAGGGGTCGAGGCCGAAGTCGTACATCTCGCGGAAGGACGCGAGTGCGGTGGCCTGCTCGGCTGCCCGCCTGCGGGCTGCCGCGTACCGCTCGGCCGGTGAGAGGTCCTGTGTCATCGTGCTTTCGAGCGTACCGGGCCGCACTGACAACAGGACGATCATTATCCGGATCCGGTCCTGTGAATCCGGCGATAGCCCCAGCTCAGGGGCGTATCACCCGGACCGCGGCGGGCACGCAGCGCGCGGTCAGCGGCAGCGGTCCGAGGGGCTCTCCGTCGGCGTACCCGGTGATGCCCGCGGCGGCGATCTCGATCTTCGCCGCCCGGTGGACGGTGACCTTGGGATGGTCGACGTGCCCGCCCCGGTACACCCTCGGGAAGACCCGCAGCAGGGTCCGCCGCGTGCAGTCCCCGACCACGGTGATGTCGAACAGCCCGTCGGTGAGGTCGGCGCCGGGACAGATCCGCATCCCGCCGCCGTACGACGATCCGTTCCCGACCGCCACCAGCGTCGCCTCGACCTCCCGTACCGCGCCGTCGTCCAGGGTGATCCGGTAGGGGAAGGGCCGGAACGCGGCCAGCTCGGCGAGCATCGCCAGGTCGTACTTCAGGCGTCCGGCGGGCCACCGCATCCGGTTGCCCCGGTCGTTGACCCGGGAGTCGAAGCCGGAGGCCAGTACGGTCCCGAACCAGCGGTCCCCCACCCGGCCGAGGTCGATGTCGTCCAGCCGGGAGCCCTTGAGGGCGCCGGCGATCAGCCGGCCCGCGGCGGCCGGGTCCCGCACGGGCAGGCCGAGCGCGCGGGCGAAGTCGTTGCCGGTGCCGACGGCGACCAGGCCGAGCGGGACGCGGGTGCCGGCGACGGCCTGGAGCGCCAGGCCCGCCATGCCGTCCCCGCCGACAGCGATCAGCGCGCCGGTGCCGTCCGCGACGGCGGCACGCGCGCGGGCGAGGGCGTCCCCGGCGTCCGTGCCGAGGACCGTGCGGACCGAGAATCCGGCCGCCCGCAGCGCGCAAGCGGCCGGCCGCGCCGCACCGGCGCCCCGGCCGCGGCCCGCGGTGGGGTTGACGAGGAGGGTGATCTCGCTGGTCACGCCAGTGACCCTACGAGCTGTGCCCCGGTCCTCAGGTCACGTCGTCATAACCGTTGACCCGGTCCCTGGTGGCCTGCTCGGGCAGCGCGGGGGCGGTCGCCACGGGTTCGACCTCGCCGATGTCCTCGGGGGTCAGATCCAGCTCGGAGGCCTCGTCGTCGGCCGGGCCCAGGGCCTCGCGGCGCCGCCGGCGGGCGTCGTTGACGAGGGAGAAGGCCACCGCCACGAAGTACAGCACCCAGATCGGGCCGGCGAGTCCCAGCATGGACACCGGGTCGGTGCTGGGCGTGGCGACGGCGGCGAAGACCGTGATGCCCATGATCATCCCGCGCCACCAGCCGGCCATCCGCTTGCCGGAGATGGCGCCGGTCAGGTTGAGCATGATCAGCAGCAGCGGCAGCTCGAAGGAGAGGCCGAAGACGACGACCATGCGGGTCACGAGGTCCAGCAGGTCGTCCAGGGGAAGCAGGTTGTCCACGTCGATGGGCGTGAACTCGATCAGCACCTGGGCGGTGGTGGGCAGCAGCTTGTAGGCGAAGAAGGCGCCGCCGAGGAAGAGCGGGAAGCCCGTGCCGACGAAGACGTACGCGTACTTCTTCTCGTGCCGGTGCAGACCGGGCGCGACGAACGCCCACAGCTGGTAGAGCCACACCGGCGCGGCCAGGACGACACCGGCCATCAGGGAGACCTTCAGCGCGAGCGTGAACGGTGTGAGCAGACCGTTGATCGTGATGTTCGCGCACGGATCGGCACTGTCGCCGGCCTTCGCCAGTTCCTCGAAGGTCTGCTTGCAGCCGACCGACTTCAGGATCGGCTCGGTGAAGAAGTTGATGATGTCGTTGTAGAAGAAGGCGGCGACGACCGTGACCGCGACGATCGCCAGCAACGCCTTCGCGAGCCGGTTGCGTAGCTCACGGAGGTGCTCCGCGAGGGGCATCCGCCCCTCGGGATCCTTCTCCTTCTTGCGGGCAGACTTCAGCAACCCACGTTCCCATCTCGTGCGGCGGACCGGGAGTCACCGGCCCTGCGTCAGCGCTTGGTCGTGTCCGTCGGCTCGGTGACCGGACGGGAGCTGGACACGTCGCCGGGGGCGGCCTGGATGACGCGCTGAGCGGGGGGCTGCTCGTTGCCGGTGTGCGGCGGGTCGGCCGGCGCGGAGGTCTTGTCGTCCTCCTTCATCGCCTTGGCCTCGCTCTTGAGGATGCGCGCGGACTTGCCGAGCGAGCGGGCCATGTCCGGAAGCTTCTTGGCGCCGAACAGCAGGATGATGACGACGAGGATCAGAATGATCTCGGTAGGTCCGAGCCGTCCCATAAGTCTTTACCTTCTCACCGAGGCGGGTGGGTGGGTGGCTGTCCGACCGGTCGGACAGGTGTCCGAGCGTCCGGGCCGACAGCGATCGTAACGCTCAGGGGTAAACGTCCGGCAATCCCCGTGCGTACTCCCGGTCCGCGGTCCGGGCCTCGTTTTCCGGACCGCGACCGTCAGCGTACCTGCCGGGTGGGTCAGGTCGACAGGGCGAAGCGGCCCAAAGCACATCAACCGGCAGGACCCACAGGGGCCGCACCGCGCACCTCACAGGGCGTCCGCGGAGCGGGCCGCGCTGACGGCGGCGCGCTCCAGGTCCTCCGCGGCGCGGTTGATCCGGCGGGCGGACTCCGTCACCTGCAAGCCGAGGCGCCGGGCCTCGACGAACACCCGTACCGCCAGCACGCCGAGGACGGCGAGACCCAGGAAACCCACAGCTACCGCGAACATCGGCCAGAACATGACGCCGAGCCTAGACCGTCTCAGACGGTGGAGTGGAGCCGCAGGGTCCGCACCCCGCCGCCGGTGAGCAGTTCGACGATCCGCTCCCCCGCCGGCTTGCGGACGGCCGCCCCGCACTCGGGACAGGTGAAGGAGTAGAACGTCGTACGGCTGCTGGCGCCGATGGCCAGCCGCAGGGCGCTCGCGGCGAGTTCGAAGCGGCCCCGGCAGTCCGGGCAGCCCGCCTTGAACACCACCGGGGTCACCGCGCGCATCCCGGCGAACGCCGAGGCCACCGACACACCCGGCGCACCGGCCGCCGACTCGCTCACAGTCCCTGCTCCTGCCTCTCGAACAGCCCGTGGTGGTCGTCCCCCGGCACCCGCTCCGCCGGTGCCTGCGCCGGTGCCGCGGTCCGGTCGTCGTACTCCCCCGGCGCCTCGACCTCCTCGTACGCCGCCAGTGCCTCGCGGGCGGCGCGGCGGGCGCTCTCGGCCAGCTCGGCCGGGGCGACGATCCGGCCGTCGGCGCCCAGGCGCAGCGCGAGCCGGCGCAGCGAGGCCGGGTCGGGGGTGCGCAGGGTGATCCGCAGTCCGCCGTCGGCGAGCTCCTCGGCGCTGTCGTGCGGGT
Source organism: Streptomyces sp. NPDC052687 (assembly GCF_040678395.1). Classification (NCBI taxonomy): domain Bacteria; kingdom Bacillati; phylum Actinomycetota; class Actinomycetes; order Kitasatosporales; family Streptomycetaceae; genus Streptomyces; species Streptomyces sp. NPDC052687. Next base: position 29,784 of record NZ_JBFATR010000023.1, read on the forward strand.
AGTACTCGGCGACCCAGCGGCCGGCTGGGCCGACCTCCACGATGACCTCGGGGTCCTCGGCGGCGGGCTGCACCAGGCCCTCCGACAGGTCGCGCAGTTCGATCTCGGGCGGCGCGGACGGCTCGTCGAGGATCCTGATCTCGGCGACCCGGTCCAGCCGGAAGGTGCGGCGCGCCTCGGAGCGGCGGCACCAGGCCTCGACATAGGTGTGGCCGACGCTGACCAGCCGGATCGGGTCGATCTCGCGCTCGGTGACCTCGTCGCGGGCCGGCGAGTAGTAGCGGATCCACAGGCGGCGGCGCTCGGAGATGGCGCGGTCGACGTCGGCGAAGACGCCCCCCTCGGACTCGAAGGTGACCGAGAGGCGGGAGCTGGCGCCCGCCGCCTCGCCGGCCGCGGTCTCCACCTTCGCGGTGGCGCGCAGCAGCGCCTGCCGGTCGCTCTCGCGCAGCCCCGGCAGGGTGGCCACCGCGCGGGCGGCGACCAGCAGCGCGGTCGCCTCGTCCGCGGCGAGCCGCAGCGGCTCGGCCGCCTCGGCGCCGAGCGCGGCGGGGTTGTGCCACCAGATGCGCTCGCCGTCGGTGTCGATGTCGAGCAGATCGCCGCCGCGGAAGCTGGTGCCGCACATGGGCAGCACGTCGAGGTCGGAGACCAGCTCCTCCTCGGTGATGCCGAAGGCGCGGGCGACGTCCTCGATCCGGGCGCCGGGGCGCTCCTTGAGGTACGTCACCAGGGAGAGCATCCGTCTGGTCTGGTCGATGGCGTTCACGGGCCTGACCGGTTTGCCTGCCACTTGTCTGTCCCGCTTCCCCTCAGCCCTCGGCGACGGCACGCAGCCGGTCCACCACGTCGGCGCGCAGCTCGGCGGGTTCGAGGACCACCACGTCCGGCCCGAACTCCACCAGCCAGGCGTCCAGTCCGTGCCCGTACGGAATCTCCAACTCGTCCCAGCCGTCGCCGAGTTCCCGCACGGCGGTGGCCTTCGCCCGCAGGGGGTACCCGGCGCCGGCGCGCAGCCGGATGCGGGCGCTGCGGTCGGCGATCTCGCCCGCCCAGCCGGCGACGGTCTCGCGGACGGTGACGACGTCGGGCACCGGCGCGGTGAAGCGGCCGCCGCGCGAGCGCACCTTGCCGGTGATCCGCGACAGCCGGAAGACCCGCTCCGCGCCCCGGTCGCGGTCCCAGCCCGCGAGGTACCAGTGGCCGCGCCAGCACTCCAGCGCCCACGGCTCGACATGGCGGGTCTCGGGGCGGGCGGCGGTCGCCTTGCGGTATTCGAACATCACGGGGCGGCGGTCGCGGCAGGCGAGCATCAGCGGCTCGAAGGCGGCCTCGTGCACGGGGATGCGCGGCTCCAGCGCGCCGTGCGCCTCGTAGGGGTCCACGTCCTCGGGCAGTCCGGCCGCGCGCAGCTTCTGCAGGGCGCCGCTGGCCGCGCCGGCCAGCCGGGCCTGCTGCCAGACCTTGGCGGCGAGGCCGAGCGCGGCGGCCTCCTCGGCGTCGAGGGTGATGGGCGGGAGGCGGTTGCTGTCGCGGCGGGCCAGGTAGCCGACCTCGCCGTCCAGGTTCTCGACGGTCTCGATGACGAGCCCGAGCTCGCGCAGGTCGTCCTTGTCCCGCTCGAACATGCGGTTGAAGGAGTCCTCGGACCCCGTGGCACCGTTCTCCGGCCCGAAGGCCTCGACGTACGCCTCGATGGACTCGCGCAGCTCACGCTTGCTGAGCGGCCGCCGCGTCCCGAGCAGACACAGCGCGAGGTTCATCAGCCGCTCGGCCTTGGCAATGGCCATCGACGCCCTTCGCCTTCCCTATGGTGCTTCCGACCGATGACCGTACCGCTCCGCGGTGCCCAGGCAAAAGCCGAGGGCCCATGCCCGGACAGGCATGGGCCCCGGATGATCGGAACCGATCGGATCCCGTACGCGGTGCGGACGACGATCGGAACGTCTCGTGATCTTTTACGACTCCCGTCCGGCGGTCAGACCGCGAGGAGGTCGACCACGAAGATCAGGGTCTCGCCGGGCTTGATCGCCGGGGTCGGGCTCTGGTTGCCGTAGGCGAGGTGGGCGGGGATGGTCAGCTGGCGGCGGCCGCCGACCTTCATGCCCTGCACGCCCAGGTCCCAGCCCTTGATGACCCGGCCGCCGCCCAGCGGGAAGCGGAACGGCGTGCCCCGGTTCCAGCTCGCGTCGAACTCCTCGCCGGTGCTGAAGGCGACACCCACGTAGTGCACGGTGACGGTCTGACCGGCCTTGGCCTCGGGACCGTCGCCCTCCCAGATGTCCTTGATCTCCAGGTCCGCCGGGGGCTCGCCGCCCGGGAAGTCGATCTCGGGCTTCTCGATGCTCACGTCTTCAGACTCCTGCGTGTGTACGACAAGTAACGCGCCCAGTCTTTCATCCCGCCCGGCGCGGCGCGTGACCAGCCACTCCGGCGAAGGCCGCGCCGGGCGCCGAGCCAGGGAGGCGGCGCTCACATCTTGGCGAGGATGTCCACCGTGAACACCAGCGTCGCGCCCTTGGCGATGCCGCTGCCGCTCGGCGGGTTGTCGCCGTAGCCCAGGTCCGGCGGGATCACGATCACGACGCGGCTGCCGACCTTCTTGCCGGTCAGCCCCTGGGACCAGCCCTTGACGACCTGCTGGAGCGAGAACGAGGTGAGGGCCTTGCGGCCGTACGTCGAGTCGAACTCCTTGCCGGTGTCCCACTGCACGCCCTTGTACTGCACGAGGACGCTGTCCTGGGCGCCGACCTCGGCGCCGTCGCCCTCCAGGACGTAGTTCGCCACGAGCTTCTTCGGCGGGTCGCTCTTCGGGACCTCGATGGACGGCGCCTTGCCGTCCGTGTTCGTCCCGACCTTCGGCACGGCCGCGTCGTCCTGCGCGGTCTCCTTGCCCTTGGCGGAGCTCTTGGCGTTGAACGTGCCCTGGAGGTCCACGACGAACACCAGCGTGTCGGTGCCCTTGATGCCCGCCTGGGGCTGGCCCTGCTCCCCGTACCCCCAGGCCGGGGGGACCGAGAACTCGACCCGGCTGCCGAGCTTCTTCCCGGTCAGCGCATGGCGCCAGCCGTCGATGATGCTGCCCTGGGCCAGCTGGATCACCAGTGGCGTCTTGCGGTCGTAGGAGTTGTCGAACACCTTCGCGGTGTCCCAGATCTGGCCGAGGTAGTGGGCCTGGAGGTAGTCGCCCTCGGCGACGGACTGGCCGCCGCCCGCGATGACGGTCTTCACCGCGAGATCCTTCGACGGCGCGCCGCCGCCCTTGGCGATCGTCGGCTTCTCGTCGAACTTCGTCCCCGCGGTGATCGCCGGCAGCGGGCCGTCGACGATCTTCGGCGAGGGCGCGGCGGACGTGGCCCCGCCCGTCGGCGAGGCACTGTCACTGGCCTTGCTCGAATCGGCCTTGTCGTCGCCGCATCCGGCGAGTGCGACGAGTCCGGCGGGAACGGCGATCATGAGTGAGCGTCGGCGCACGATGGGGGCCTCGTAATCGGTCGATCTTGCGGATGGCGTGCGCGCAACTCTACGGCGTGAGAAGGGCGCCGTACGGGTAACGTACGGCGCCCGTGTGGCGTTCCGGCATGTCGTGCGGAATACGCCGCGGCTCACATTCCGGCGATCAGCTTCTCCACCCGGTCGTCCACCGAACGGAACGGGTCCTTGCACAACACGGTGCGCTGGGCCTGGTCGTTGAGCTTCAGGTGCACCCAGTCGACGGTGAAGTCCCGGCGCTGTTCCTGCGCGCGCCGGATGAAGTCGCCGCGCAGCCGGGCCCGAGTGGTCTGCGGCGGGACCGACTTGCCCTCGAAGATCTTCAAGTCGTTGCAGATCCGGGCGGCTTGGCCCTTCTTCTCCAGCAGGTAGTACAGGCCACGACGGCGGTGGATGTCGTGGTAGGCGAGGTCTATCTGGGCGACCCGCGGATGCGACATGGTCATGTTGTGCTTGGCCCGGTAGCGCTCGATGAGCTTGTACTTCATGACCCAGTCGATCTCGGTGTCGATCCGGTCCAGATCCTCGGTCTCGATCGCCTCCAGGGTGCGGCCCCACAGCTCCAGCACCCGCTCGACGGTGCCGGTGCGGATGCCGCGCCGCTCGCAGAAGTCCAGCGCCTTCTCGTAGTACTCGCGCTGCACCTCCAGGGCGGAGGCCTCCCTGCCGCTGGCCAGGCGCACCTTGCGGCGGCCGGTGATGTCGTGGCTGACCTCGCGGATCGCCCGGATCGGGTTCTCCAGGGTCAGGTCGCGCATCACCGTGCCCGCCTCGATCATGCGCAGCACCAGGTCGGTGGCGCCGACCTTGAGCAGCATGGTCGTCTCGGACATGTTGGAGTCGCCCACGATGACGTGCAGCCGGCGGTAGCGCTCGGCGTCCGCGTGCGGCTCGTCGCGGGTGTTGATGATCGGCCGGGAGCGGGTCGTCGCCGACGAGACGCCCTCCCAGATGTGCTCGGCGCGCTGGCTCACGCAGTACACCGCACCGCGCGGGGTCTGCAGCACCTTGCCCGCGCCGCACAGCAGCTGCCGGGTGACGAGGAACGGGATGAGGATGTCCGCGAGCCGCGAGAACTCCCCGTGCCGGGCCACCAGATAGTTCTCGTGGCAGCCGTAGGAGTTGCCCGCCGAGTCGGTGTTGTTCTTGAAGAGGTAGACGTCGCCCGCGATTCCCTCCTCGTGCAGGCGTCGTTCCGCGTCCACCAGGAGTCCTTCGAGAATGCGCTCGCCGGCCTTGTCGTGGGTGACCAGTTCGATCACGTTGTCACATTCGGGTGTCGCGTATTCCGGATGAGAGCCCACGTCGAGATAGAGGCGGGCGCCGTTGCGCAGAAACACATTGCTGCTGCGGCCCCATGACACGACACGGCGGAAGAGGTACCGCGCCACCTCGTCAGGCGACAGACGGCGCTGTCCCCTGAACGTGCACGTGACGCCGTACTCGTTCTCCAGCCCGAAAATGCGGCGGTCCATGACTGAACATTACGCCCGATCCCCTGAACTGAAACGGGGTTCGACGGCACGATTTGGATCATTTTCCGATGAAGACGCAACGACCGCGGTCCGCGCGGGAGCTGCGAGTACCCTCCCGGTGGCCAGCAGGACCAGCAGGGACGCCCCGCCGGCGGCGCCCGGCACCGCGAATCCCCCCAGCGCCCCGCCCCACTCGATGACCGGCCCCGCCAGGCCCGTTCCGACCGAGGCGCCGACGGTGAACGTGGTGACCAGCCAGGAGAACGCCTCGGTGACCGTGCCGGCCGGCGCGTGCCGGTCCACGATGACGAACGCGCAGGCGATGGCGGGTGCCAGGAAGACCCCGGAGAGCGCGGTGAGCGCCGTCATGGCGACCGGGCCGGGCATCAGCATCAGTGGCAGATAACAGACCGCCAGCAGACCCACGAGGGCGCGCAGACGCCGCTCCGGGGAACCGTCCCAGCGCCGCGCCCCGTACACCGAGCCGCCGGCCAGCGCGCCCAGCCCCAGGGCCGCCATCAGCCAGCCGTAGACCGCGTCGCCGCCGTGGTCGTCGGCGTACGACACCGCCGCGACCGTGATCGAGCCGAGCGCCACGCCGACGAACAGGAACGCGACCAGCAGGGCGATCAGGCCGGGCGAGCGCAGCGCGCCGAGCCAGTGGGCCTCGCGCGGAGCCGACCGCCACGCGCGCGAGGGCGGCGACACGACCACGGAGAGGGCGCCGAGGACACCGACCACGTTGAGCACCAGCAGCGCGGCCCGCTCGGACCACAGGGAGGTGCAGAGGGTGACCAGGAGCGGGCCGACGGTGAACATGACCTCCTGGGCCACGGCGTCCATCGCGTAGGCGGTGTGCACCTGGTCCTCCTTGCGCAGGACGGACGGCCACAGCGCGCGCAGGCCGCCTTCCAGCGGCGGGGTGAACAGGCCGGCCGCGGCCACCGCGGCGTAGGACAGGGCGGCGGGCTCGGTGCCGGCGAACGCGAAGACGGCCATGGCCAGGGCCGACAGCACCGCGGCGGGCAGCTGGACGCGCGGCTGGCCGCGCAGGTCCACCAGGCGGCCGAGCAGCGGCTGGCCCACCGCGTTGGCGACGCCGTACACGGCGGCCAGCGCGCCGGCCAGGCTGTACGAGCCGCCCTCCGCGCGGACGAACAGCACGATCGCGATCGGGGCGGTGGCGTTCGGCAGCCGCCCCACCAGGGTGCCCGTCAGCAGCCGGGCGGCGTGTTTCGCCCTGAGGATCTCCAGGTATCCCGCGGCCATGTCCCCCGCCTTCCGGCTCATCGAGGTTTTACGTATAACGTCGTCCGTCATACGTACCATGTGCGCTGTTCGCACGTCCAGGCCGAGCCCGGGCGCGACCCCCACGAAGGAGCAGCCCGACGGTGGCACGAGCCAGCACCCGCCCCACGAGCCGCGACGTCGCCGAGGCCGCCGGAGTCTCGCAGGCCGCCGTGTCGCTCGTGCTGGGCGACAAATGGCGCGGCCGGGTCTCCGAGGCGACCGCCGAGCGGGTCCGCCGGGCCGCGCGGGACCTGGGCTACCGGCCCAACCTGGCCGCCCGCAACCTGCGCCTCGGCCACACCCGCACGGTGCTGCTGGTGGTCCCCGCGCTGACCACCGAGTTCTTCGCCGGCGTCTACACCGGCGCCGCCCGCGTCGCCGCCGCCCACGGCTTCGGCGTCGTGCTCTACCCCTCCCCCGAGGGCATCGGCCCCGCCCGCGACCCCTTCGCCTCCGCGCAGGCCGCCCTGGACGGCGTCATCGCCTCCTCCATGGCCGCCGACGCCCTCACCGCCATCCGCGGCGACCAGCTGCCCCTCGTCATGCTCGACAGCGACCCCGAGGGGAGCCTCGGCGCGGCCACCGTCAACCTCGACATCGCCGACGGCGTGCGCCAGGTCGCCGAGCACCTCCTCGGGCTCGGCCACCGCCGCTTCCTGCACCTCGCCGCCGACGTCCCCTCCTGGACCTTCGAGATCCGGGCCCGGGAGCTGGCCGCGCGGACCGGCGCGGTCCCCGGCACCACCGTGCGCACCGCGCCCGCGCCGATCTCCATCGACGGCGCCCGCGCCGCCGCCGAGGCCGCGCTCACCGCCCCCGGCCCGCGCCCCACCGCCATCGTCTGCGACGACGACAAACTCGCCGCCGGCGCCTACAAGGCCGTACGGCGCCTCGGCCTGCGCGTCCCCGACGACATCTCCGTCACCGGCCTGGACGACCTGGCCCTGGCCACCGCCATCGACCCGGAGCTGACCACCGTCCGCCTCGACGCCGAGCTGTTCGGCGAGCGTGGCATGCAGGCCCTTCTGGCGGTCCTGGAGGGCCGTACACCGGCGCGGGGGGACATCCCGGTGGAACTCGTCGTCCGGGGCTCCACAGCGCCTCCCGCGGCCTTCTGAACGCGCAAGCGCCCCGGTCCTGGACGGACCGGGGCGCTTGCGTTCACGCGCGGGCGGAGGTCACTCCTCCCCGGCGGACTCCGAAGACTCCGAGGACTCCGACGACGCGCTTTCCGTCCCGGCGGACGCGCCCTCGGCCAGCAGTCGGGAGAGCTGCCCGCCGGTGATCCGCTTGAACTTCCGCTTCTGCGGACGCGTACGGTCCAGCACCGCGACCTCCAGGCGCTCGGCGGGGATCTCCCGCTGCGACCCGTTCGACTCGCGGGACAGCGCCTGGACCGCCAGCTTCAGCGCCTCGGCCAGGCTCATGCCGTCCCGGTGGCGCTGGTCCAGGTAGGTGCTGATCAGCTCGGCGTTGCCGCCGACCGCGACCGAGCCGTGCTCGTCCACGATCGAGCCGTCGTGCGGCAGCCGGTAGATCTGGTCGCCCTCCGGCGTCTCGCCGACCTCGGCGACGACCAGCTCCACCTCGTACGGCTTCTCACCGGCGCTGGAGAAGATCGTGCCCAGCGTCTGCGCGTAGACGTTGGCGAGGCCGCGGGCGGTCACGTCCTGCCGGTCGTAGGTGTAGCCGCGCAGGTCGGCGTAGCGAACACCGCCGATGCGCAGGTTCTCGTACTCGTTGTACTTGCCGGCCGCGGCGAAGCCGATCCGGTCGTAGATCTCGCTGAACTTGTGCAGTGCGCGGGACGGGTTCTCGCCGACGAACACGATGCCGTCGGCGTACTGCAGCACGACCAGGCTCCGGCCGCGCGCGATGCCCTTGCGGGCGTACTCGGCCCGGTCGGCCATGGCCTGCTGAGGAGAGACATAGAACGGCGTCGACACCGGTTATCCGTCCCTTTCTGTGGAAGTCACTGGATCACCCGACAACAAGAGCCCGCGGTCAGAGCAGGGCGGCCCGCGGGCCGTCCGGCTGCTCCAGACGCCGCTCCAGCACGGCCCGGGCGATCTGCGAGGACTCGTCCTCGGTGAGCCGGCGGAAGCCGTCCTCGGTGATCACGGTGACGATCGGGTAGATCCGGCGGGCGACATCGGGACCGCCGGTCGCCGAGTCGTCGTCTGCCGCGTCGTACAGGGCCTGGACCACCAGGGTGGTGGCCTCGTCCTCGGTCAGATCGTCACGGAAGAGCTTCTTCATGGCGCCTCGCGCGAAGATCGAGCCGGAGCCGGTGGCGGCGTACCCGTGCTCCTCGGAGCGGCCGCCCGTCACGTCGTAGGAGAAGATGCGGCCCTTCGCGCGGTCCAGGTCGTAACCGGCGAAGAGCGGCACCACGGCCAGGCCCTGCATGGCCATGCCGAGGTTGGACCGGATCATCGTCGACAGCCGGTTCGCCTTGCCCTCCAGGGAGAGCTGCGCCCCTTCGACCTTCTCGAAGTGTTCGAGCTCCAGCTGGAACAGCTTGACCATCTCGACGGCCAGACCGGCGGTGCCGGCGATGCCGACGGCCGAGTACTCGTCCGCCGGGAAGACCTTCTCGATGTCCCGCTGCGCGATCACGTTGCCCATCGTGGCCCGGCGGTCACCGGCGAGCACCACGCCGCCGGGGAACGTCACGGCCACGATGGTCGTCCCGTGCGGGGCCTCGACCACGCCCTGCGTGGGCGGCAGTTGCCGGTTGCCGGGCAGCAGCTCCGGCTGGTGCTCCGACAGGAAGTCCATGAACGAAGAAGATCCAGGCGTCAGGAAGGCAGCTGGTAGACGCCCGGTGCTACGAGTGTTGGCTTCCACGCGTTTCCTTCCGATAGTCAACAGGCCGAGGCCGGAATTGCAGTTGAAGCACAGTACGACGGACCCTACCCGTCTTGTGGCGGTGATCCACATGCGGTGGCGGAAGCCGGTCGGCGAAGACAGCGCGGCGCCGGTAACGCGCGGCACCGGACTCGGCCGCGCGCTCCCGGCACCGCACCGGTGCTCCGCTTTCCGGGGCGTCCCTCGCCCTCTCCCTGCCTTCGGTTCGAAGGCGGGTGAGGCAGGATGCCTTTACTGGCCACCCTTCTGAACGAAGGAGCGCACGAAGTCCTCGGCGTTCTCCTCGAGGACGTCGTCGATCTCGTCCAGGACGGAGTCCACGTCGTCGCTGAGCTTCTCGTGCCGCTCCTTGAGGTCCTCGGACGCCTGCGCCTCCGCCGCCTGCTCCTCGACCTCCTCGGTGGACCGGGTGGCCTTCTGCTGTCCGCCGCCGGTGTCCTTGGTCGCCATCACCCTCACCCCGCTCGGTTCGCCCGACACAGTTGCTGGTTCAAGATCAGACCCTACTCGCCGGGTCTGACAATGGCCCCGCAGTTTCTCCAACGTACGGGGCCCGTATCGATGATTCCCGGAGCCGGTGTTTTCCACCCTGCCCGGCCGGCTCTCCCCGGGTACCCGCTCAGCCGCCGGAGAGCACCTTGACCAGGTCCTCGGCGGTGCGGCAGCGGTCCAGGAGCTCCTTGACGTGATTACGCGTTCCGCGAAGCGGTTCCAGGGTTGGGACGCGCTGCAGGGAGTCCCGGCCCGGGAGGTCGAAGATCACGGAGTCCCAGGAGGCCGCGGCGACGTCGTCGGCGTACTGCTCCAGGCAGCGGCCGCGGAAGTAGGCGCGGGTGTCCTCCGGCGGCTTCTGCTTGGCCCGCTCGACGTCGGCCTCGTCCAGGAGCCGCTTCATCCGTCCCCGGGCCACCAGACGGTTGTAGAGGCCCTTCTCGGGGCGTACGTCGGCGTACTGGAGGTCGACGAGGTGGAGCCGCGCGGCGTCCCAGTCGAGGTCGTCGCGGCGGCGGTAGCCCTCCATGAGCTCCCGCTTGGCGACCCAGTCCAGCTCGCCGGCCAGACTCATGGGGTCGTTCTCCAGGCGGGTGAGCACGTCCTCCCAGCGCGAGAGCACGTCCTTGGTCTGCTCGTCGGCGTCTTCCCCGAAGCGCTCCTCCACGTACTTGCGGGACAGCTCGTAGTACTCCATCTGCAGCTGGACCGCGGTGAGTGTCCGGCCGCTGCGCAGCGTGACCAGGCGCTTGAGGGACGGGTCGTGCGAGACCTGGTGGAGGGTGCGGACGGGCTGGTCCACGGCCAGGTCGACGGCGATGAAGCCGTCCTCGATCATGGACAGGACCAGGGCCGTCGTACCCAGCTTGAGATAGGTCGAGATCTCGGACAGGTTCGCGTCGCCGATGATCACGTGCAGCCGGCGGTACTTCTCGGCGTCCGCGTGGGGCTCGTCGCGGGTGTTGATGATGGGGCGCTTCAGGGTGGTCTCCAGGCCGACCTCGACCTCGAAGTAGTCCGCGCGCTGGCTGAGCTGGAAGCCGTGTTCGTGGCCGTCCTGGCCGATGCCGACGCGGCCGGCGCCCGCGAAGACCTGCCGGGAGACGAAGAAGGGCGTCAGGTGGCGCACGATGTCCGAGAAGGGGGTCTCCCGCTTCATCAGGTAGTTCTCGTGCGTGCCGTAGGAGGCGCCCTTGTTGTCGGTGTTGTTCTTGTAGAGGTGGATCGGCTGGGCGCCGGGGAGCTGGGCCGCCCGCTCGGCGGCCTCGGCCATGATCCGCTCGCCGGCCTTGTCCCAGAGGACGGCGTCCCGCGGGTTGGTGACCTCGGGGGCGCTGTACTCGGGATGCGCGTGGTCGACGTAGAGCCGTGCGCCGTTGGTGAGGATGACGTTGGCCAGACCGATGTCCTCGTCGGTGAGCTGGCTGGAGTCGGCGGCCTCGCGGGCGAGGTCGAAGCCCCGTGCGTCCCGCAGCGGATTCTCCTCCTCGAAGTCCCAGCGGGCCCGGCGGGCCCGGTGCATCGCCGCCGCGTAGGCGTTGACGATCTGGGATGAGGTGAGCATGGCATTGGCGTTGGGGTGGCCGGGGACGGAGATCCCATATTCCGTCTCGATGCCCATTACTCGCCGTACGGTCATGCGGCCCTCCTTGCCCGGCGGAGTCCTCGGTCGTGGGCCCCGCGCAGATACCGCTCGCGCTCGGTCGCGTGTGCGATGCCCGTCCCCGCACTGCGCGACTCGGCGGTACGGAAGAGCCTAGAACGCCTTTGCGCTGGTGGGGAGATCATTTGCGTCATTGCCTCGCGCGCCCTCGTCCCGGGCGTCGCCGGGAAAACAGTCGGCTGCGGGTACCCGGAGAAGGCACCCGCAGCCGCCCTGCGTTTTACAGGTACTGACCGGTGTTCGCCACCGTGTCGATGGAGCGTCCGGTGTCCGCGCCCTGCTTTCCGGTGATCAGGGTGCGGATGTAGACGATCCGCTCGCCCTTCTTTCCGGAGATCCGGGCCCAGTCGTCCGGGTTGGTGGTGTTGGGCAGGTCCTCGTTCTCCTTGAACTCGTCCACGCACGCCTGGAGGAGGTGGGAGACGCGAAGGCCCTTCTGGCTGTGCTCGAGGAAGTCCTTGATCGCCATCTTCTTGGCGCGGCCCACGATGTTCTCGATCATGGCGCCGGAATTGAAGTCCTTGAAGTACAGGACTTCCTTGTCACCATTGGCGTAGGTCACCTCGAGGAAGCGGTTCTCCTCGGATTCCGCGTACATGTGTTCCACGGCCGTCTGGATCATGGCCTGGACGCATGCCGCCTTGTCGCCGCCGTGCTCGGCGAGGTCGTCCGCGTGCAGCGGAAGGCGCTCGGTGAGGTACTTGCCGAAGATGTCCTTGGCCGCCTCGGCGTCCGGACGCTCGATCTTGATCTTGACGTCGAGCCGGCCGGGACGCAGGATCGCGGGGTCGATCATGTCCTCGCGGTTCGAGGCGCCGATCACGACCACGTTCTGCAGGCCCTCCACGCCGTCGATCTCGGCGAGCAGCTGCGGGACGATGGTGTTCTCCACGTCCGAGCTGACACCGGAGCCACGGGTGCGGAAGAGGGACTCCATCTCGTCGAAGAAGACGATGACGGGCGTGCCCTCGCTGGCCTTCTCACGGGCCCGCTGGAAGACCAGGCGGATCTGCCGCTCGGTCTCGCCGACGTACTTGTTCAGCAGCTCGGGGCCCTTGATGTTCAGGAAGAAGCTCTTGCCCGCCGCCTGGCCGGTCACTTCCGCGACCTTCTTGGCCAGTGAGTTGGCGACGGCCTTGGCGATGAGTGTCTTGCCGCAGCCGGGGGGCCCGTACAGCAGGACGCCCTTGGGCGGCCGCAGTTCGTGCTCCTTGAACAGGTCCGGGTACAGGTACGGAAGCTCGACCGCGTCGCGGATGGCCTCGATCTGGTTGCCGAGGCCGCCGATCTGGTCGTAACCGATGTCGGGGACCTCTTCGAGGACGAGTTCCTCGACCTCGCTCTTGGGCACGACCTCGTAGACGTAGCCGGAGCGGGGTTCGAGGAGCAGGGCGTCGCCGGGGCGGATGGTGACGTCCAGCAGCGGCTCGGCGAGCCGCACCACCCGCTCCTCGTCGGTGTGCCCGAGCACCAGGGCCCGCTCGCCGTCCTCCAGGATCTCCTTGAGGGTGACGATGTCACCGACGCGCTCGAATTCCATGGCCTCGACCACGTTGAGCGCCTCGTTGAGCATGACTTCCTGGCCGCGCCGCAGCTCGTCGAGCTCGACGCTGGGGCTGACGTTCACCCGGAGCTTGCGGCCTCCGGTGAAGATGTCGGCCGTGCCGTCCTCGTTCGCCGCGAGGAAGACACCGAAGCCGGCCGGCGGCTGTGCGAGCCGGTCGACCTCTTCCTTGAGGGCCACGATCTGGTCGCGGGCCTCACGGAGTGTGTTCGCGAGTCGTTCGTTCTGGGCGGACACGCCGGCCAGGTTGGTCTGCAGCTCGACGATCCGCTCTTCGAGAATCCTCGTGTGTCGCGGAGAGTCGGCGAGCTTGCGTCGCAGGACGGCGATCTCCTGCTCAAGGTAGGCGATCTGCCCGGCCGGGTCGTCGGACCCGCGTCCCGGGCGGATGCCGCGGTTCATGTCGTCGTCGTGGGCTGCCACGGTCCTCACCTCCTCCAAGGGGAGCTGGACGCTTCCAGACCCTACCTGGGTGGGTGTCGATTGAAACCCCTAGATCACAAAGACGGTCGGGGTGTGTCCGATCTTCACCCTTGCGCTCTCCCTCACGCCAGGGGAATACCCACCGAACGCGATTGAAAAGCGGCCAGAGGTAGGGTCGAAGTGTTCAACACCCGCCAGAGCTGGCCGGATTCCCGTATGGCTCGGCGTAGAAAAGGGCAGGAGAGATGACCGTGCAGCAGGAGGCCGGAGTCGACGGCGAGGCGCTGGAGGTCTGGATCGATCAGGATCTCTGTACCGGCGACGGCATCTGCGCGCAGTACGCGCCGGAGGTGTTCGAGCTGGACATCGACGGTCTGGCCTATGTGAAAGGCCCCGGCGACGAGCTGCTTCAGGCGCCGGGAGCGACAACCCCCGTGCCGCTGCCGCTCCTCACGGACGTGATCGACTCCGCGAAGGAGTGTCCCGGCGAGTGCATCCACGTACGTCGGGTTTCGGACAGGGTGGAGATGTACGGCCCGGACGCAGAGTGACCAGAACTGTACGGCGCGTTACTACTGTCTGATTTCTCACACCGCCCGGCGACATCCGTCACACACTGCGCGCGCCGGCGGGTGACGAGCGCACGAACGCGCCGTTCTCCCACCGCCACTTCGCGTGGTCCTCGGTGTCCGGGCAGCAGGTGGGCACGTCGGCGGACGAGTAGCCGAGCAGGGTGGCGGTCACCGCGCCGTCACGGACGGCGAAGTCCTCGACCGTGTAGCGGTCCTTGGGGTCGACCAGGGTGGCCACCAGGCGCACGGGGGCGTCGGCGGCGGAGCGCGTGAGCACGTAGACGCCGTCGGGCGGGGTGCTGATGCCCGCGTCGCAGTGCACGACGGCGACCGTCTCCGGCCTTCCGTCGCCGTCGAGGTCCCCGGTCGCCTCGCGCTCCACCACGGCCTTGACGGGACCGCATTCGAGAGGGAAGTCCACGCCGTCCGTCGCGGGCGCGGCGGCCGCGGGCGCGGACCGGGGCCCCTGACCCGGCTCCTGGGCGGCGGTGGCCGCGCCCGGCTGGAGGAGCGCGGAGAGGGCGACGACGCCGGCGAGCGCGGTGGCGGTGGCCAGCCAGTGGATCGGACGGGTGCGCGTGTGGGCCAGTTCCGGGACCGCGGAATGCTGCACGAGGAGTGTCTCCTGTGAGGGCTGTGCCGGTGGAGGTGGCCAGCATGGTGCCACACGTCACAGGGCGGGGGAACGGCGGGGGGAGGGCTGTTGCCGGCCGAGCGAGCGCCGGAGGGCCGGTCATGGGGCGGACCGGGGGCGTGGGGCGGGCGGGGGCCGTGGGGCGTCAACGGCGCGGCGCCGCGGCCGAGTTCCGCGCGGGGTGCGGGAACTCGGCCATGGCGCCGGGACGTTGACGCGGCACGGAAGACGACACCACCCCGGCCCGCGAGGTCTCGGCGGCGGCGCGCGGCGGGACCGGCTAGCGGCCCATGCCTCCGTCGGCGTTGGGGCCCGTGTAGTCCTCGCCGTAGGCGCCCTTGGCGGGGCGGCGGCGGCGCATGGGCGGCTCGACGCCGTCCGCAAGGCGGCGGGCGGTGAGGAGGAAGCCGGTGTGGCCGATCATCCGGTGGTCCGGGCGGACCGCCAGGCCCTCGATGTGCCAGTTGCGGATCATCGTCTCCCAGGCGGTCGGCTCGTTGAAGCAGCCGATCTCGCGGATGGACTCGACGGTCCGGGCGAGCTGGGTGGTGGTCGCGACGTAGCAGCACAGGATGCCGCCGGGCACGAGCGCCTTGGAGACGGCCTCCAGGCATTCCCAGGGGGCGAGCATGTCGAGGATGACGCGGTCGACGTCGGTGTCGGACAGGTTGTCCTGCAGGTCGCCGACGGTGAGCTGCCAGGCCGGGTGCGGGCCGCCGAAGTAGCGCTCCACGTTCTGCCTGGCGATCTCCGCGAAGTCCTCGCGCCGCTCGTAGGAGTGCAGCATGCCCTGGTCGCCGATGGCCCGCAGCAGGAAGCTGCTGAGCGAGCCGGACCCGACGCCGGCCTCCACGACGCGGGCGCCGGGGAAGATGTCGGCGAAGGCGAGGATCTGCCCCGCGTCCTTGGGGTAGACGACGGCTGCCCCGCGGGGCATGGACAGGACGTAGTCGGGGAGCAGGGGGCGCAGCGCGAGATAGGCGACGTTCCCCGTCGTACGGACAACGCTGCCCTCGGGAGCGCCGATCAGTTCGTCGTGCGGGAAGGAACCCTTGTGGGTGTGGAAGTTCTTCCCGGCCTCGAGCGTGAACGTGTAGTGGCGGCCCTTGGGGTCGGTCAGCTGTACCTGGTCCCCGACCTTGAAGGGCCCGCGGCGGCGGGCGGCACCGGTCGGTTCGGACATGTGAACAGCCTACCGGGCTTTGCCGGGGCGGCCGACCACGGCCCGGGCCGCCCGGCCGGTCGGCTGGGCCGGTCGGCTGGGCCGGTCAGCTAGGTCGGTCGGCTGGGCGGGTCGGCTGGGCGGGTCAGCTGGGCCGGGCCATGGCCTTGACGAAGGCGCGTTCCACGTCGGCGGCGGACAGCACGCCGTAGATCTCGCCGGTCTCCTCGACGACCAGGTACTCAGTGGCGGGGTGGGCGCGCAGGGCGTCCAGCAGCTCCTCGCCGGCCAGCTCGGCCAGGACCCGCATCCCGTCGGTGAGCTCCTGGGCGAGGCCGCTGACGGAGACCCAGGGGCGGCGGTGCTCGGGGACGCCGACGATGGCGGCCTCGCGGACGATCGACAGCGGGCTGCCGTCGGCGTCGACCACGACCAGGGCGCGGGCGCCGGCGGCGTTGGCGCGGCGCAGGGCCTCGGAGAGCGGGGTGTCGCCCGGGACCGGGACCGCGCGGCGGGTGAGGGCGCGGGCGCGCAGCTCGGGGAGGTGTTCGCGCAGCCGGGCCACGCGCAGGCTGTTGCCGGCGCCGGTCCAGATGATCGCGGCGAGGATCGCGGCGAGCAGGGCGTCCAGGACGGTGTCCATGCCGACGTTGTCCTCGGCGTCCGCGCCGAGCAGGCCGGACTGGGTGAGCAGCGGCAGGCCGATCAGGACGGACACGGCGAGGGCGCGGCCGACCCAGGCGGCGGCGATCGTGCCGCTCATGGGCTTGCCGGTGAGCTTCCAGACGACGGCGCGCAGCATCCGGCCGCCGTCCAGGGGCAGGCCCGGCAGCAGGTTGAAGACGGCGACGATGAGGTTGGAGATCATCAGGCCGGCGAGCAGGACGCTCGGGACCGTGCCGGGCTCCACGGGCTGCATGGCGAGGTAGAAGACGCCGGCGAGGACGAGGGAGAGCAGCGGGCCGACGAAGGCCAGGACGAACTCCCGGCCGGGGGTCTCGGCCTCCTTCTCGATCTCGGAGACGCCGCCGAAGAACTGGAGCTGGATGCGGCGCACCGGCAGCTTGAAGCGGAGGGCGGCGACCGTGTGGGCCAGCTCGTGGACGAGGACGGAGGCGTAGAAGGCGACCGCGAAGAACAGTGCCACCAGGTACCGGGCGCCGCCCAGCTCGGGCAGCATGTGGTCCAGCTGGCCGCCGAAGACCCAGGTGATGAGGGCGGCGACGAGGAACCAGCTGGGCGTGACGTACACGGGCACGCCGAAGGGGCGCCCCATCAGCAGCCCGCCGCCGGGCTCGGGGCGCCGGGGGGCGGGGCCCTTGGGACCGGAGTGGGCGTGGGGGCGGTCGTGGCCGCCGGGGCGGGCGGCGTCGTCGGCGCCCGCGTCCGCGCCGGGGGTCCGGCCGGCGGGGGTGGTGCCACGGGGCGGGGCCGGGGGTCGGCCTTGCTCGGCAGGGGGCTGCCCGGGAGAGGTGTGCTCTGGGGAGGTCTGCGCTGGGGAGGCCTGCTGTGGAGCGGGCTGCCCGAGGGTGGGCCGCTCGGCGGTGGGCCGCTGGGGCGCGGGCTGCTCGGGTGTGGACGGCGAGGGAGTAGGCCACTCCGGGGCGAGCCACTCGGTGGCGGGCCGCTCGGGCGCGGGCTGCTCGGGCGCGTGCGACTGGGGTGCGGACGGCGAGGGAGTAGGCCACTCCGGGGCGAGCTCGGTGGCGGGCCGCTCGGTCGTGGCCCGCTCGGGTGCGGACGGCGACGGAGTACGCCGCTCCGGGGCGAGCCGCCCTGCCGTGGGCCGCTCTGGCGCGGGCTGCGAGGGGGCGGGGCGCTCGGGGGCGGGGTTCTTGTCGAGGCCGGGCTTCCCGGCGGCGCCCGTCGCGGCGGCCGGGCTCGCGGTGTCGTCCCCGCGGGGGGCCGGTTCCTCGCGGGAGCCGGTGGTCCGGCTCGCCGCCCGGTCCTCGCGGACCGGCGCGTCGGGGGTGGGGTGGGGGGCCGGTGTCGCGTGGGGTCCGGTCGAGTTGTCGTTGCCCGACCGCGGCTGCCCGCTCCCGCCGCTCTCGTCCACGATGTCCCCTCGTTCGAAGCGTGTCCCGCACCTGCCGGGCGGAAGGTCTCGGGTCGATGGTATGCGGCCACGGGGGTGCGTTCCGCCCCGGCACCCCTTCTGTTTCCCCCGTCTCCGCCGGCGCACACGACCGTGGCGGAGGTCACTGTCAGTGGTGGGCCGTAAGGTCTGTGGACATGGAGACGAGCACCGAGGGCGTGACGGAGGCCCACAGCGACGGTACGGCGGAGCCCGCGCCCGCCGGCATGATCACGGCCGCGGCCGGGACGGCGGCGGACGCCGGTCCCGCCCCGGCCCTGCCGCCCACCTCCCTGTCCCCCTCCCGCGCCGGCGACTTCATGCAGTGCCCGCTGCTGTACCGGTTCCGGGTGATCGACCGGCTGCCGGAGAAGCCCAGCGAGGCGGCGACCAAGGGCACGCTGGTGCACGCGGTGCTGGAGCGGCTGTTCGACGCGCCCGCCCCGGAGCGCACCGCGCCGCGCGCCAAGTCGCTGATCCCGGCCCAGTGGGACCGGCTGCGGGAGTCCCGACCCGAGCTGGCCGAGCTGTTCGCCGACGATCCCGAGGGCGAGCGGATGGCGCGCTGGCTCGGCGAGGCGGAGCAGCTGGTGGAGCGCTGGTTCACGCTGGAGGACCCGAGCCGGCTGGAACCGGCCGAGCGGGAGCTGTTCGTCGAGACGGAGCTGGAGTCGGGGCTCCGGCTGCGCGGCATCATCGACCGGGTCGACGTGGCGCCCACCGGCGAGGTCCGGATCGTCGACTACAAGACGGGCAAGGCGCCCCGGCCGGAGTACGCCGACAGCGCGCTGTTCCAGATGACGTTCTACGCCCTGGTGGTGTGGCGGCTGAAGAACGTGATCCCGCGCCGTCTCCAGCTCGTCTACCTCGGCAGCGGCGACGTGCTGACGTACGACCCGGTGCGGGCGGACCTGGAGCGGGTGGAGCGCAAGCTGCTCGCGCTGTGGGAGGCGATCCGGCGGGCGACCGAGACCGGGGACTGGCGGCCGCGCCCCACGAAGCTGTGCGGCTGGTGCGACCACCAGGCGCACTGCCCGGAGTTCGGCGGCACTCCCCCGCCCTACCCGCTGCCCACCCGCTCCCCGTGAGCCCGGCCGCGCAGGGCAGAATGGGGCCCGAGCGAAGGAGACTTACGTGGCCATCCGTGTCCTACTGGTCGACGACCAGCCGCTGCTGCGTACGGGCTTCCGGATGATCCTGGAGGCCGAGCAGGACATCGCGGTCGTCGGCGAGGCCGGGGACGGCCTCCAGGCACTCGACCAGGTGCGGGCCCTGCAGCCCGATGTGGTCCTGATGGACATCCGCATGCCGCGGATGGACGGTGTGGAGGCCACCCGGCAGATCACCGGCCCGGGGCGGGACGGCCCGGCCAAGGTGCTGGTGCTGACTACCTTCGACCTGGACGAGTACGTGGTGGAGGCCCTGCGGGCGGGGGCGAGCGGCTTCCTGCTGAAGGACGCGCCCGCGCACGAACTGGTGCAGGCGATCCGGGTGGTGGCCGCCGGCGAGGCCATGCTCGCGCCGAGCATCACCCGCCGGCTGCTCGACAAGTACGCCACCCATCTGCCCTCCGGTGACGAGCCGGTGCCGGACACGCTGAACACCCTCACCGACCGCGAGGTGGAGGTGCTGAAGCTGGTGGCGCGCGGTCTGTCGAACGCGGAGATCGCCGCGGACCTGTTCGTCAGCGAGACGACCGTGAAGACGCACGTCGGCCACGTCCTGACCAAACTGGGGCTGCGCGACCGGGTGCAGGCCGCGGTGTACGCGTACGAGAGCGGACTGGTGCGCCCCGGCGCGCAGTGAGACGGACGACGCCGAGGGCGGCTCTCCCCGTGGAGGGAGAGCCGCCCTCGGCGTCGGTACCGGTGGTGCCGGTCAGCTCTTGCTGAGCTCCCAGAACCGGAACACCGTCGAGGCGTCCAGGCAGTACTCCAGGCCGTAGACGCCGTCGCGGACGACCGCGTACTGCTTGGCCTGCCACACGGGCAGGAGGGGCAGTTCCTCGGCGACGATGTCCTGGAGCGCGGCGTAGTCCTTCTCGGTGGCGGCGCGGTCGGACTCGGCGGCCGTGCGCGGGATCAGCGTCCCGGTGATGGTGCTGTTGGCGTAGTTGTTGCCGAGCACGTTGCCCTTGCCGAAGAACGGGGCCGTGAAGTTGTCGGCGTCGGGGTAGTCGGGCACCCAGCCCTTGACGTAGACGCCGTACTTGCCGGCCTCGATGTCCTTCTCGTACTGGTCGAAGGGGACCGACTTGACCCGGGCCTCGAACAGGCCGCTGGCGTTGAGCTGGCCGGCGATGGCCTGCAACTCCTGGTCGGTGGCGGGGCCGTAGCGGGACGGCGTCGACCAGAGGGTGAGCTTCACCTTGCCGTCGATGCCGTCTTCGCGCAGGGCGGCGGCGGCCTTCGACTTGGAGGGGCTCGCGCCGTAGGTGTCGAAGAAGGCCGTGTTGTGGCCGCCGATACCGGCCGGGATGATCGAGTAGAGCGGGGTGGCGGTGCCCTGGTAGACGTCCTCGATGAGGGCGTCGCGGTCGATCAGGTAGGCGATGGCCTTGCGGACGGAGAGCTTTCCGGCGACCGGGTCGTCCATGTTGAAGACCAGGTGCTGGACCTCGGCGCTGGTTCCCTCGACGACCTGGGCGCCGGAGTCGGCGTCGGCCTTCTCGATGTCGGCGATGTCGCCGGCGCTCAGGCCTCGGTAGGCGATGTCGATCTCGTCGTCGAGGAGCGCCTGCTTCAGCGCGGTGCGGTCGCCGTGGAAGAACCTCAGGGTGACGCCGTCGTTCTTGACCTCGGCGTCGCCCTTGTAGTGCTCGTTGACGGAGAAGACGGCCTCGTCCTCGCTGAAGGAGTCCAGCTTGTAGGGGCCGGAGCCGACCGCCTGGCCGTCCTCGCGCAGCTCGGCGCCGTCGTACTCGCGGTGGTTGACGATGGAGCCGGCACCGGAGGCGATCTTGCTGGGGAAGGTGGCGTCGGGCACCTTCAGCCTGAAGACGACGGTCTTGTCGTCGGGCGTCTCGACGGAGTCGAGCATGGGGAACATGATCGACGGGCCGTCGGGGTCGGCGATCCTCAGCATGCGGTCGAAGGAGAACTTGACGTCCTTCGAGGTGAGGGGGTCCCCGTTGCTGAACTTCAGGCCGTCCTTCAGCGTGCACTTGTACACCTTGGTCGAGGTGTCCGTGAAGGAGCACTGCTCCGCGGCGTCGGGCTCCGGCTCGGTGCCTCCCTTCGGGAAGCTGAGCAGCGACTGGAAGACGTTGTTGAACAACAGCCAGGAGCCGGGGTCGTAGCCGGAGGCCGGGTCCGTCGCCAGGACGTCGTCGGACATCCCCATGACGACGGAGGAGCCGTTGTTCCCCGCGTCACCGTTCTCCGTACCGCATCCGGTCAGCAGGCCGGAGGCCAGCCCCGCCGCGAGGGGCAGGACGGGCCACTGCTTGCGCATGTTCACGTGCGTGTGCCTTACGTCGTTCTCGGGATCCCGGGCGGCCGTGCGGCGGCCGGGCACGGGCGAGGAGATGTCAGCCGCTCACACCGCGGCCGAGCTCCCACAGCTGGAGGGTGGAGGAGGAGTTCAGCGCGTAGGCGCTTCCGGTGATGTCGTCGCGCGCGGCCACGTACTGCTTGCCCTGCCACAGGGGAAGCACCGGGACGTCCCGGGCGACGGTGTCCTGGATGCGCGTCAGGCTGTCGACGGCGGCGAGCCGGTCGGCCTCCCGGCGCGACTGCGGGATCAGGCTGTTGCGGATCTCGCTGTTGGCGTACGGCGAGCCGAGGAAGTTGTCCTTGTCGAGGAAGGGCGCGAGGAAGTTGTCCGCGTCGGGGAAGTCCGGGAACCAGCCCATGCCGTAGACCTCGTACTCGCCCTTCTGCTCGGCGGGGCGGAACGTCGTCCAGGGGGCGCCCTTGATGTCGACGTCGAACAGGCCGCTGTCGTTGAGCTGCTTCTGCAGCAGCTCGAACTCCTTCTTGGTGGCGGAGCCGTAGTGGTCGGTCGTGTAGTGCAGCGTCAGCTTGACCGGGGTGGTGATGTCGGCCCCGGTGAGCAGGGCGCGGGCCTTGGCGACGCTCGGGTCGCCGTAGCGGTTGAAGAACGCGTTGGAGTGGCCGGTGATGGCGGCCGGGACCAGCGAGTACAGCGGTTCGGCCTGGGAGCCGTAGACCTCGGAGACGATCTGGCCGCGGTTGACGATCTGGGCCATGGCCTGGCGGACGGCCTTGCTGCGGACGGCCGGGGCGTCGGTGTTGAAGGCCAGGTAGCGGATCTCCAGGCCGGGCATGTCGACGAGGTTGACGCCTTCGGGGGCGTCGGTGCCGAGCTGCTGGATCTGCTGCGGCGTCATGGTGCGCGACATCAGGTCGATGTCGCCCTTCTCGAGGGCGTCGCCCATGGCGTCGGCGTCCGCGTAGGAGACCAGTTCGACCTTGTCGTTGTTCACCGTCAGGGCGCCCTTGTACGAGGGGTTCTTGGTGAACACGGCCTTGACCAGCTCGCCGTCCTTCTCCTCGGCCTCCAGGGTGTACGGGCCGGAGCCGTCCACGGCGAAACCGGCGCGCAGCTTGCCCTTGGGGTAGTCGTCGGGGTTGACGATGCCGGCGACCGGGGTGGACAGCTTGTACGGGAAGGTGGCGTCCGCGGTCTTGAGGTGGAAGATGACCTCGCGGTCGCCCTGCGTCTCGAGGGTGTCGATGGTGGACAGCAGGGCGAAGACGCCGCTGTCGGCCTTGAGGGAGCGGGCGCGGTCGATGGAGTACTTGACGTCGGCGGCGGTGATCGGGTCGCCGTTCGCGAAGGTCAGGTCGTCGCGCAGCCGGCAGGAGTAGCGCTCGTTGCCGGTGTCGGTGAAGCCGCAGCTCTCGGCCGCCTCGGGGACGGGCTCGCCCTCGCCGCGGGGCTGGATCATCAGCGTCTGCACGGTCTGGCGCAGCACGTTCCAGGTGCCGACGTCGTAGGCGTAGGCCGGGTCGAGGGGGGCCGGCGCGTCCTTGGAGGCGATGAACCGGTCCGTGGTGCCGACGGCGATGGCGTCGCCGCCGTCGCTCCCGCCGTCGGACCCGCCGCATGCGGCGAGCGCGGGCGCGAGCAGGCCGGCCAGGGCCGGCAGCACCAAAGTCTTGCGGTTCATGCTCGAGTTTCTCCAGAGCTGTCGAGTCCGTGTATCCGGCATGCAGGGGTGGCGCCGCGGATCACGGGATCAGGGGGTGATGTTCTCGCGACGAGATTAGTGCGCGCCCGCAGCGCGGCTCGCGGGCACCGGAGTTGAACCGCCATCACGCAGCGAAACCGGACGTGGACGCACCGAAAACCCGACAGCGGAAGGATTCGTGCAGCGTCTCACCAATCGGGACACAAGGGCACGGCGCAAACCGCGGGAACCGGACAAGGAGCACGCGCGGGGTGACGCACCGGACCGCGCGTGAGTGGTGAACGTCACATGTCCAACGGGGTGTGTGGACGCTGGAATTCGGCCACCCGGAGTGGTTCGAATTCCCCCGCGGACGCGTTCGATGAATTCCCGCCCAATGCGTGCTGCACGGTGGGTGAAGAGCTAGCGCATTTCCGTCATCAGCCCGCGCAGAAATGGCAGGTCGACCTCTTCCAGCGAGGTCACCACGGTACGGCGGGCGGCGGGGGCGATGGGGGCGACGGACGGCACCGCGACGACCCGGCACCCGGCGGCCTCGGCGGCGGCCACCCCGGTCGCCGTGTCCTCGATGACGGCGCATCTGGCCGGATCCGCACCGAGCCCGGCCGCGGCCAGCAGATACGGGTCGGGGTGCGGCTTGGTGCGCGGCACCTCGTCACCGGCCACGGTCAGGGCGAAGTACTGCGGGCCGAGCGAGGTGAGCACCCGGTCGATGATGCGCCGGTGGGAGGCGGAGACCAGGGCCGTGGGGACCTCGTGCGCGGCCAGCTCGGCGAGCAGCCGGGCGGCCCCGGGCATCATCGGCAGCGCGCGGTCGATCCGGTCCTCGAACCCCTGGTTGAGCAGGACGGTGAGTTCGGCCAGGGTGATGTCGGCCCCCGTGGCCTCGATGAGGAACCCCGCGCTGCGGCTCATGGGCCCGCCGACCACGACATGGCGCCAGGAGTCGTCGAGGGTGTGTCCGAGGGCCGCGAAGACCTCGACCTCGACGTCCCACCAGAAACCCTCGGTGTCCACCAGGGTCCCGTCCATGTCGAGGAGCACGGCTTGGAGGGCGGAGCCTTCGGCCGTACGGGTGCCGAGCGCGGGGACGGTGGTCGTCATCCGGCGTACCTCCTTGAGGGACGAGCAGGCCGGTTCCCGCACGGGAACCGGCCTCCAGTGGACCGACCAGTGTACGACGCGCGCCGGCGAAGCGCCTCGTTTGAACGGCGGGCGGCGGGGCACCCGGCCTGCCCCGCCCGCGGGGCCCGGCGTGCCCGCCGCGGGGCCGGTGTGCCTCGGTGTGCCCGCCATGGGCCGACGTGGGCCGACGTGCGTCCGCCTGCCCCGGCGTGCGCCTCAGCGGGCGTTGAAGTACTTGGCCTCGGGGTGGTGGATGACGATGGCGTCCGTGGACTGCTCGGGGTGCAGCTGGAACTCCTCCGACAGGTGCACGCCGATGCGCTCGGGCTGGAGCAGGTCGGCGATCTTGGCGCGGTCCTCCAGGTCGGGGCAGGCGCCGTAGCCGAGGGAGAAGCGCGCGCCGCGGTACTTCAGCGCGAACATGTCCTCGATGTCGGCCGGGTCCTCGCCGGCGAAGCCCAGTTCGGAACGGACCCGGGCGTGCCAGTACTCGGCCAGCGCCTCGGCCAACTGCACGGACAGGCCGTGCAGTTCGAGGTAGTCCCGGTAGGCGTTGGACTCGAACAGCTTCGCGGTCTCCTCGCCGATGCGGGAGCCGACGGTGACGACCTGGAGCCCGACGACGTCCGTCTCTCCGGACTCCTCCGGGCGGAAGAAGTCGGCCAGACACAGCCGCCGGCCGCGGCGCTGGCGGGGGAAGGTGAACCGGGTGCGCTCGTTGCCCGCCTCGTCGAGGACGATCAGGTCGTCGTCCTTGGAGACGCACGGGAAGTAGCCGTAGACGACGGCCGCCTCCAGCAGGTTCTGCGACTGGAGCTTGTCCAGCAGGCCACGCAGCCGCGGCCGGCCCTCGGTCTCGACCAGCTCCTCGTAGGTCGGCCCCTGCCCGGTGCGCGCCTGCTTCAGGCCCCACTGGCCCTTGAACAGCGCGCCCTCGTCGAGCCAGCCGGCGTACTCCTTGAGCTGGATGCCCTTGACGACGCGGGTGCCCCAGAACGGCGGGGTGGGCACGGGGTTGTCGGTGGCGACGTCGGAGCGGACGTTGCCCTCCTGCGGGCGCTCCTCCGTCTCGACGGTGGCGGCCCGCACCCGGCGCTGCCTCAGCTCGGGCAGCTTGGCGCCGGGCACGCCCCGCTTGACGCCGATGAGGGCGTCCATCAGGCGCAATCCCTCGAACGCGTCGCGGGCGTAGCGGACTTCGCCCTCGTAGATCTCGTGGAGGTCCTGTTCGACGTAGGCGCGGGTGAGGGCGGCGCCGCCGAGGATGACCGGGTAGCGGGCGGCCAGGCCGCGGGCGTTCAGCTCCTCCAGGTTCTCCTTCATGATCACCGTGGACTTCACCAGGAGCCCGGACATGCCGATGACGTCGGCGCGGTGCTCCTCGGCGGCCTCCAGGATCGCGGAGACGGGCTGCTTGATGCCGAGGTTGACGACGTTGTAGCCGTTGTTGGACAGGATGATGTCGACGAGGTTCTTGCCGATGTCGTGCACGTCGCCGCGCACGGTGGCGAGCACGATGGTGCCCTTGCCGTCCTCGTCGGTCTTCTCCATGTGCGGCTCCAGGTAGGCCACGGCGGTCTTCATGACCTCCGCGGACTGGAGCACGAACGGCAGCTGCATCTGGCCGGAGCCGAACAGCTCGCCGACCACCTTCATGCCGTCGAGCAGCGTCTCGTTGACGATCTCCAGCGCCGGGCGCCGGCTGAGCGCCTCGTCCAGGTCGGCTTCCAGCCCGTTGCGCTCGCCGTCGATGATGCGCCGCTTCAGGCGCTCGTCCAGCGGCAGCGCGGCCAGCTCCTCGGCCTTGCCCGCCTTCAGCGACTTGGCGGTGGCGCCCTCGAACAGCTGCATGAGCTTCTGGAGCGGGTCGTAGCCCTCGCCGCGGCGGTCGTAGATCAGGTCGAGGGCGGTGCTGACCTGCTCCTCGTCGAAGCGGGCGATCGGCAGGATCTTCGACGCGTGCACGATCGCCGAGTCCAGGCCGGCCTTGACGCACTCGTCGAGGAAGACGGAGTTCAGCAGGATGCGGGCGGCCGGGTTCAGGCCGAAGGAGATGTTCGACAGACCGAGGGTGGTCTGCACGTTCGGGTGGCGCTTCTTCAGCTCGCGGATCGCCTCGATGGTGGCGATGCCGTCCTTGCGGGACTCCTCCTGACCGGTGCAGATGGTGAAGGTCAGGGTGTCGATGAGGATGTCCTCCTCGCGGATGCCCCAGTTGCCGGTGAGGTCAGCGATCAGCCGTTCGGCGATCTCGACCTTCTTCTCCGGTGTGCGGGCCTGGCCCTCCTCGTCGATGGTGAGGGCGATCAGCGCGGCACCGTGCTCCTTCGCCAGCTGCGTGACCTTGGCGAACCGGGACTCCGGGCCGTCGCCGTCCTCGTAGTTCACCGAGTTGATCACCGCGCGGCCGCCCAGCTTCTCCAGCCCGGCGCGGATCACGTCGACCTCGGTGGAGTCCAGCACGATCGGCAGGGTGGAGGCGGTGGCGAACCGGCCGGCCAGCTCCTCCATGTCGGCGACGCCGTCGCGGCCGACGTAGTCCACGCACAGGTCGAGCATGTGCGCGCCCTCGCGGATCTGCTCGCGCGCCATCTCCACGCAGTCGTCCCAGCGGCCCTCCAGCATGGCCTCGCGGAAC
This sequence comes from Streptomyces sp. NPDC052687, assembly GCF_040678395.1. Taxonomy (NCBI): domain Bacteria; kingdom Bacillati; phylum Actinomycetota; class Actinomycetes; order Kitasatosporales; family Streptomycetaceae; genus Streptomyces; species Streptomyces sp. NPDC052687. The sequence continues at coordinate 56,414 of NZ_JBFATR010000023.1, forward strand.
TTCTTGGAGCCGTTGGCGTTGGTGCGCTCGCCGATCGCCAGGTACGCGGTGTCCTGGCGGAACGGCACCGACTGGTACAGCGAGGCGGCGCCCGGCTCGGGGCGCGGGTCGCGCTCGACCGGGCGCAGGCCGCGGACGCGCTCGACGACCTGGCGCAGATGCTCCGGCGTGGTGCCGCAGCAGCCGCCGACCAGGGACAGGCCGTAGTCGCGGACGAAGTTCTCCTGGGCGTCCGCCAGCTCCGGCGCGGTGAGCGGGTAGTACGCGCCGTCCTTGGTCAGCTCGGGCAGGCCGGCGTTGGGCATGCAGGACAGCGGGACGCGGGCGTGCCGGGAGAGGTGGCGCAGGTGCTCGCTCATCTCGGCGGGACCGGTCGCGCAGTTCAGGCCGATCATGTCGATGCCGAGCGGCTCCAGCGCGGTGAGCGCGGCGCCGATCTCGGAGCCGAGGAGCATGGTGCCGGTGGTCTCGACGGTGACCGAGACGATCAGCGGCACGTCGTATCCGGCGACCTTCATCGCGCGGCGGGCGGCGATGACGGAGGCCTTGGTCTGGAGGAGGTCCTGAGTGGTCTCGACGATCAGGGCGTCGGCGCCGCCGGCGAGCAGGCCCTCGGCGTTCTGCTGGTAGGCGTCGCGGATGGCGCGGAAGGTGGTGTGGCCGAGGGTGGGGAGCTTGGTGCCGGGGCCCATGGAGCCGAGCACCCAGCGCGGGCGGCCGTCGCGGGCGGTGTGGGCGTCGGCGGACTCGCGGGCGATGCGGGCGCCGGCCTCGGACAGTTCCAGGACCCGCTCGGCGATGTCGTACTCGGCGGCGGCGGTGAGGTTGGCGCCGAAGGTGTTGGTCTCCACGCAGTCCACGCCGACCGCGAAGTAGGCGTCGTGCACCGAGCGGACGATGTCCGGCCGGGTGACGTTCAATACCTCGTTGCACCCTTCGAGGTTCTGGAAGTCCTCGAGGGAGGGTTCCTGGGCCTGGAGCATGGTGCCCATCGCTCCGTCGGCGACCACCACGCGGGTGGCGAGGGCCTCTCGGAGCGCGGACGCGCGGGTCCGGCTGTCGGTGGTAGGGGTCGGCGGCAACGAGGCCATGTAAGGGCTCCCTGAGATGCGACGGCTGTCGGCTTTGCGAGGTGCCTCGGGGCGCGGTCGGGGACCGTCCCAGGGGCGGGCGCACGCCGTCAGAGTAACCGCCTGCGGGGCCCTATGGTCAGGGGCGTCCACGTGACGGACGAGGATGGTCGCCGCGGACGGCACCGGACGGGGCGCCGGGTTTCGGCCATCCGGGGCGGCCGCAGGACAGACAGTCGGTGTCGACCATTAGCGAGAGGTCGGCATGGACCGGTAGTGTTCGACATTGCCGAACGGCGGCAGCGACGTCGCCGCTCGACGGTCGAAGGGGACGGAGGCAGGACGGCGATGGCACGGAACATCCAGTCGCTCGAGCGGGCGGCCGCGATGCTGCGACTGCTCGCGGGCGGCGAGCGGCGGCTGGGCCTGTCGGACATCGCCTCGGCGCTGGGCCTGGCCAAGGGCACCGCCCACGGCATTCTGCGCACCCTCCAGCAGGAGGGGTTCGTCGAGCAGGACGACGCCTCCGGGCGCTACCAGCTGGGCGCGGAGCTGCTGCGCCTGGGCACCACCTATCTCGACGTCCACGAGCTGCGGGCGCGCGCCCTGGTGTGGACCGACGACCTGGCCCGCTCCAGCGGGGAGAGCGTGTATCTGGGGGTGCTGCACCAGCAGGGCGTGCTGATCGTGCACCACGTCTTCCGCCCCGACGACAGCCGGCAGGTGCTGGAGATCGGCGCCATGCAGCCGCTGCACTCCACGGCGCTGGGCAAGGTGCTGTCGGCGTACGATCCGGTCGCGCACAGCGAGGCCGTGGAGGCCGACCGCAAGGCCTTCACCGAGCGCACCGTCTGCGAGCTGGCCCCCTTCGAGCAGATCCTCGACCTCACGCGCGCGCGGGGCTACGCGGCCGACGTGGAGGAGACCTGGGAGGGCGTGGCCTCGATCGCCGCCCCCATCCACGACCGGCGCCGCATGCCGGTCGGCGCGGTCGGCATCACCGGCGCGGTGGAGCGGGTGTGCCGGGACGGCGAGCTGCGGCCCGAGCTGATCGCGGCGGTGCGGGACTGCGCCCGCGCGGTCTCGCGGGACCTGGGCGCCGGGCGCTTCTGAGGCCGGGGAGGCCGCGGAGGACAGCAGGAGGCGCGGCAGGCTGCGGGGGCCGTCCCCGTGGCGCCCTTCGCGCCGCACGCGGGACTTCTCCGACCGCGACGCCTCGGACGCCTCGCCGCGACGCCTCAGCGGACGTTTTACCGGGACGCCGGACGGCGCTCCGGCGATCGGCGTACCCGAATTCGGGCATATTGGACATGACGCCGGGAAATCCCCGACATCCGGCAACTCTGCCCATTGTGGCATCGAAGATCGATAACTCCGCACGATCAATAACGATCGTGCTTTCGATAACGGAACCCTTGACGCATGCGCGACCGCCCGACAAGACTCCCGTCCATCGGTCGGCATTGTCGAACACTTACCGGCAATACGCGCTAGAGTGTGACAACGCCAAGGGCCGGCACAGCTCTCACCCCCGAGGGCGCAGAACCTCCGTTGGGACACGGGGTTCGGCTTCCCCTGGACGAAGGACAAAGGAGTCGCGGGTGTCCAGCTCCGACATCTTCATCGGCGAGACCATCGGTACCGCCATACTCATCCTGCTCGGCGCCGGCGTCGTGGCCGCCGTCGTGCTCAAGGCCTCCAAGGCCCGCAACGCCGGCTGGCTCGCCATCACCTTCGGGTGGGGTTTCGCCGTGCTGACGGCCGTCTACATCTCGGCGCCGCTGTCCGGCGCCCACCTCAACCCGGCCGTGACGCTCGGCATCGCCATCAAGGACGGCGAGTGGAGCAACGTCCCCACCTACTTCGCGGGACAGCTGCTCGGCGCCATGATCGGCGCCACGCTCGCCTGGGTGGCGTACTACGGACAGTTCCGGGCCCACCTCACCGACCGCGAGATCGTCGGCGGGCCGGGCACCCAGTCCACCAAGGCCGTCGAGGCCCGGGAGGCCCAGGCCGGCCCGGTGCTCGGCGTCTTCTCCACCGGCCCCGAGGTCCGCAACGTGGCGATGAACCTCGCCACCGAGATCATCGGCACCTTCGTGCTGGTGCTCGCGGTCCTCACCCAGGGCCTCAACGACAGCGGCAAGGGCCTCGGCCCGCTCGGCGGACTGATGGTCGCGCTGGTCGTGGTCGGCATCGGCCTGTCGCTCGGCGGGCCGACCGGTTACGCCATCAACCCCGCGCGCGACCTCGGCCCGCGCATCGTGCACGCGCTTCTCCCCCTGCCCAACAAGGGTGGCTCCGACTGGGGCTACGCCTGGATCCCGGTCGTCGGACCGCTCATCGGCGCCGCGCTCGCGGCGGGCCTCTACAACCTGGCTTTCGCCTAGAGGTTCGCTGGAGCATCAGCGCACCACCCCAGTCCGTTCGACGAGAACCCCAGGAGCACACAGTGACCGACACCCACACCGCCGGCATCGCTTCTCACGGGCACGGCCCGTTCATCGCCGCCATCGACCAGGGCACCACCTCCAGCCGCTGCATCGTCTTCGACCGGGACGGCCGGATCGTCTCCGTCGACCAGAAGGAGCACGAGCAGATCTTCCCGAAGCCCGGCTGGGTCGAGCACGACGCCACCGAGATCTGGACCAACGTCCAGGAGGTCGTCGCCGGGGCCATCGAGAAGGCCGGCATCACCCGCGACGACATCAAGGCCATCGGCATCACCAACCAGCGCGAGACCACCGTGCTGTGGGACAGGAACACCGGTGAGCCCGTCCACCACGCCATCGTCTGGCAGGACACCCGCACCGACGCCCTCTGCAAGGAGCTGGGCCGCAACGTCGGCCAGGACCGCTTCCGCCGCGAGACCGGCCTTCCCCTCGCCTCCTACTTCGCCGGCCCCAAGGCCCGCTGGCTGCTGGACAACGTCGAGGGCCTGCGCGAGCGCGCCGAGGCCGGGGACATCCTCTTCGGCACCATGGACAGCTGGGTCATCTGGAACCTGACCGGCGGCGCCGACGGCGGCAAGCACGTCACCGACGTCACCAACGCCTCCCGCACCCTCCTGATGAACCTGCACACCATGCAGTGGGACGAGAGGATCTGCGAGTCCATCGGGGTCCCGCGCGCGATGCTCCCGGAGATCCGCTCCTCCGCCGAGGTCTACGGCGAGATCACCGGCGGCCGCCTCGGCGACCTGCTCGGCGGCATCCCGGTCGCCTCCGCGCTCGGCGACCAGCAGGCGGCCCTGTTCGGCCAGACCTGTTTCTCCGAGGGCGAGACCAAGTCGACGTACGGCACCGGCACCTTCATGGTGATGAACACCGGTGACAAGCTCATCAACTCCTACAGCGGCCTGCTGACCACGGTCGGCTACCAGATCGGCGACCAGAAGCCGGTCTACGCCCTGGAGGGCTCGATCGCCGTCACCGGCTCCCTGGTGCAGTGGATGCGCGACCAGATGGGCCTGATCTCCACCGCCGCCGAGATCGAGACGCTCGCCCTCTCGGTCGAGGACAACGGCGGCGCGTACTTCGTCCCCGCCTTCTCCGGCCTGTTCGCCCCGTACTGGCGCTCCGACGCCCGCGGTGTGATCGCCGGTCTGACCCGGTACGTCACCAAGGCGCACCTGGCCCGTGCCGTGCTGGAGGCCACCGCCTGGCAGACCCGCGAGATCGCGGACGCCATGACGAAGGACTCCGGCGTGGAGCTGGCCACCCTCAAGGTCGACGGCGGCATGACCTCCAACAACCTGCTGATGCAGACCCTCGCCGACTTCGTGGACGCCCCCGTGGTGCGCCCGATGGTCGCCGAGACCACCTGCCTCGGCGCCGCCTACGCCGCCGGTCTCGCCGTCGGCTTCTGGAACAGCACCGACGACCTGCGCGCCAACTGGCGCCGGGCCGCCGAGTGGACCCCCCGCATGGACGCGGAGACCCGCGCCCGTGAGTACAAGAACTGGCTCAAGGCCGTCGAGCGGACCATGGGCTGGCTCGACGACGACGAGAACTGACCGCGGGCCACCGGCTCCGCGGCGCGTTCTCAGCCGAGCTCTGATGAGGAGTAAGAACCCGACATGACCAGTCAGTCCACCCTGCAGTCCGTGCCTGCCCTCGGTACGCGCCCGGCCTTCGGCGTAGGCCCGAGCCGTGCCGAGACCCGGGAGCGGCTCGCCAAGGCGTCGTACGACCTTCTCGTGATCGGCGGCGGCATCCTGGGCATCTCCACCGCCTGGCACGCCGCACAGGCCGGTCTGAGGGTGGCGCTGGTCGACGCCGGCGACTTCGCCGGCGCCACCTCCTCCGCCTCCTCCAAGCTGCTCCACGGCGGTCTGCGCTACCTGCAGACCGGCGCGGTGAAGCTGGTGGCGGAGAACCACTTCGAGCGCCGTGCGGTCTCCCGCCAGGTGGCCCCCCACCTGGCGAACCCGCTCACCTTCTACCTCCCCGTGTACAAGGGCGGGCCGCACGGCGCGGCGAAGCTGGGCGCGGGTGTGTTCGCGTACTCGATGCTGTCGGCCTTCGGCGACGGCGTCGGCCACCTGCTGTCCCCCGCCAAGGCGGCGGCGGACGTGCCCGAGCTGCGCACCGAGAACCTGAAGGCCGTGGCCGTGTACGGCGACGACCAGATGAACGACGCCCGGATGGCGCTGATGACGGTCCGCGCGGCCGTCGAGGCCGGTGCGGTCGTCCTCAACCACGCAGAGGTCACCGGCCTGCGCTTCACCAAGGGCCGGGTGACCGGCGCCGAGCTGAAGGACCGGATGTCCGGTGACGAGTTCGGCGTGGACGCCCGGCTGGTGCTGAACGCGACCGGCCCGTGGGTGGACCACCTGCGCCGGATGGAGGACCCGAACGCCGCGCCGTCGATCCGGCTGTCGAAGGGCGCGCACCTGGTCCTGAAGCGCACCTCCCCGTGGAGGGCCGCGCTGGCCACCCCGATCGACAAGTACCGCATCACCTTCGCCCTGCCCTGGGAGGACATGCTCCTGCTGGGCACCACGGACGAGGAGTTCGAGGGCGACCCGGCGGACGTCGCGGTCAACGACAAGGACATAGCCCAGATCCTCGACGAGGCCGCGTTCTCCATCCGCGACCAGCAGCTCGACCGCGATCTGATCACCTACGCCTTCGCCGGTCTGCGGGTGCTGCCGGGCGGCCCCGGCGACACGGCCAAGGCCAAGCGCGAGACGGTCGTCACCGAGGGCAGGGGCGGGATGCTGTCCGTCGCGGGCGGCAAGTGGACGACCTTCCGCCACATCGGCCGTACGGTGATGCGCAAGCTGGAGTCGCTGCCGGGCCACCCGCTCGGCGAGGACTTCGAGCCGATCTCGTCGCTGCCGAAGAAGCTGCCGCTGCCCGGTGTCGCCAACCCGCGCGCGGTCGCCCACCGGCTGCTGGTCGACGGCCCGGCGCCCGGCCCGCGCATGGCGGCCGACACCGCCAGGCACCTGGCCACCCACTACGGCTCGCTGGCCTTCGACATCGCCCGTCTCGCCAACGAGAACCCGGAGCTGGGCCGGCGGGTCCACCCGGACGCGCCGGAGATCTGGGCGCAGGTCGTCTGGGCCCGCGACCACGAGTGGGCCGAGACGGTGGACGACGTGCTGCGCCGCCGTACGACGCTGACGATCCGCGGTCTGGCCACGGACGAGGTCCGCGCCAAGGTCCAGGACCTGCTGGACGAGAGGAAGTAGCGGCTCCAAGCAGCACGGCTCGCGCGCCGGCTCTTCCCTGACCGCCGCCGGCAGCCGAGGCCCGGCCCCCACCGCACTGGGGGGCCGGCACGCGAAGGGGCGGCCTCCGCACCGACGGAGCCGCCCCTTTCGCATGCCCCGGTGCGCGGGGGTGGCCGCGGGCGCCCGGGCGACCGGCGTTGTCAGTGCCGCGTGCTTCGATGGACGGCATGAACACGGAACACGCGGATCCGGGGGAACTCGCGGCGCTGCGCGCGGCCTTCGGCGTCGACGACGGCGGGGCGTCCGCCCTCGGCTGGGAGAAGGTGCGCGCCTTCGAGGCGGAGCACGCGATCGTGCTGCCCGAGCCCTACCGCACCTTCGTCGCGGAGATCACCGACGGCTCGTACCAAGGGCCGCCGGAGTTCGGCCTGCTGGCACTCGGCGAGCTTCCGCAAGGGTCGCAGCACGGCCCCGCCGACCGCGACCTGAGCAAGCCCTTCCCGCTCACCGAGGCCTGGCTGTGGGAGGAGGACGACGACGAGCCGGACCTCGACGCCGTCTTCCGGCACGGCTCGGTCGTGCTGGGCACCGACGGATGTGCCATGGACTGGCATCTGATCGTCACCGGCCCGCACCGCGGGCACATATGGCAGATCACCGACGTGGGCGCCCTGCCCTTCGGCGCCGGGTTCGGTCACACCACCGGCGCCCCCGGCTTCGCCGGCTGGGTCGCGCACTGGGCGGCGGGCAAGGAGTGGTTCGACGCCGCCGCTCCCTGACCGCGGGGTGTTCCGGGGGGACCTTCGGGGCAGTGATCCGTTCACTCCCCCGTGCAAGGGGGCTGCGGGCGCCCTCGCCGCACGCCGTAAGGTTGGGACGTCAAGCGAGGGCACGTCGGAAGGAGGCACTGGGTGATCGAGCTCGAGGGGGTTCCCGAGCTGATCGACCCGGTCATGGTGGCCGCGTTCGAGGGCTGGAACGATGCCGGCGACGCCGCCTCCACCGCGGTCGCGCACCTGGAGCGGGAATGGAAGGGCGAGGTCTTCGCGGCGCTGGACGCCGAGGACTACTACGACTTCCAGGTGAACCGCCCCACGGTGTTCATGGACGGCGGCGTCCGCAAGATCACCTGGCCGACGACCCGGCTGTCGGTGGTCCGCGTCGGCGGCGACAAGCCGCGTGACCTGGTGCTGGTGCGCGGCATCGAACCGTCCATGCGCTGGCGCTCGTTCTGCAACGAGCTGCTGGGCTTCGCCCATGAGCTGGGCGTGGAACTGGTGGTGATCCTGGGCGCCCTGCTGGGCGACACCCCGCACACCCGTCCGGTGCCGATCAGCGGGACCACGTCCGACCCGGACCTGGCCCGCCGCATGGATCTGGAGGAGACCAAGTACGAGGGCCCCACGGGCATCGTCGGCGTCCTCCAGGAGGCCTGCACGCACGCGGGCGTCCCGGCGGTCTCGCTGTGGGCCGCCGTACCGCACTACGTCTCGCAGCCGCCCAACCCGAAGGCGACGCTGGCCCTCCTCAACCGCCTGGAGGACCTGATCGACGTGCGGATCCCGCTGGGCGAGCTGCCCGAGGACGCGCGTGCCTGGCAGGTGGGCGTGGACCAGCTGGCCGCCGAGGACAGCGAGGTCGCCGAGTACGTGCAGACGCTGGAGGAGGCCCGCGACACCGCGGAGCTGCCGGAGGCGTCCGGCGAGGCGATCGCCCGCGAGTTCGAGCGGTATCTGCGGCGCCGGGACGGCGGCCGGGACGGCGGCCCCGGGGACCGTACGCGCCCGCCGATGCCGCCGAAGCCGGGCACGGAGGACGGGGAGTCGCCGGAGGACTGAGCGCTGTGGCGAAGGGCGGTGCGGACACGTTCCGCACCGCCCTTCGCCGTGAGCCGAGCCGGACCGGCCGCTACAGGGCGACGCCGAGCAGCGCGTCCACGGCGCGGGTGACGACACCCGGCGCTCCGGTGTCCTCGCCGCCGCGCTCGTGCTGGAGGGCGGCCCAGCGGTCGACGGCGGCCAGCGCGGCCGGCGCGTCGAGATCGTCGGCCAGGGCCTCGCGGATCTCCTCGACCAGCGTGTCGGCGCCCGGCCCGTCGGGGCGGGAGACGGCGGAGCGCCAGCGCGCCAGCCGCTCCTCGGCGTCCCGCAGCACCTGGTCGGTCCACTCCCAGTCGGCCCGGTAGTGGTGGGCGAGCAGGGCGAGCCGGATCGCGGCCGGGTCGACGCCGTCGCGGCGCAGCTGGGAGACGAAGACCAGGTTGCCCTTGGACTTGGACATCTTCTCGCCGTGCAGGGCGACCATGCCGGCGTGGACGTACGCCTTGGCCATGGGGAACTCGCCGGTCAGCACCTGGGCGTGCGAGGCGCCCATCTCGTGGTGCGGGAAGGCGAGGTCGGAGCCGCCGCCCTGGACGTCGAAGCCCATGCCGAGGTGGTCGAGGGCGATGGCGACGCACTCGATGTGCCAGCCGGGGCGGCCGCGGCCCAGCGAGCCGCCGTCCCAGCTGGGCTCCCCCTCGCGGGCGGCCATCCACAGCATCGGGTCCAGCGGGTTCTTCTTGCCGGGGCGGTCCGGGTCGCCGCCCCGCTCGGCGGAGAGCAGCCGCATCGCGGCGGCGTCCAGGTTCGAGACCCGGCCGAAGTGCGGGTCGGTCTCGACGGAGAAGTAGATGTCGCCGTCGAGTTCGTAGGCCGCGCCCATGTCGCGCAGCCGCTCCACCAGCGGCACGATGCCGGGTATCGCCTCGACGGCGCCGATGTAGTGCTTCGGGGGCAGCATCCGCAGGGCCGTCATGTCCTCACGGAAGAGCGCCGTCTCCTTCTCGGCGAGCGCGACCCAGTCGACGTTGTCGCGCTGCGCCCGCTCCAGCAGCGGATCGTCGACGTCGGTGACGTTCTGGACGTAGTGGACCTGCCGCTTGGTGTCCAGCCAGACGCGCTGGACGAGGTCGAACGCGTTGTAGGTCGCCGCGTGACCGATGTGGGTCGCGTCGTACGGGGTGATGCCGCAGACGTAGATACGGGCGACGGGGCCGGGATCGAGGGTGACCAGAGTGCCGGTCGCGGTGTCGTGGATCCTCAGGTCGCGGCCCTGACCAGGCAGGGCGGGGACCTCGGAAGCGGGCCAGGCATGCATGTCCTGAGCCTAACCGGACTGGAGTTCCGTATACGAACCGGACCAGGCCATATGGCCGGGAAGGCGCTCTTGCGCGTTCCCGGCGGATGTGCCGGGGACGGGATGTCTCACACCGGCGGCCAGGGGATGGCCGGCCACTCCCCGCTGGGCTCCGGGTGGACCTTGGCGGCCAGCAGGGCGTCGACCCGCGCGCGGGTGGCTTCCAGCTCGGCGGGCGTGATCAGACCGGTGAGGCGTCCGGCGAGCGTCGCGCCCTCCCTCAGCTGCTCGCGCAGCCCGCCGAGGACCGTGACGGCCTCCTCGGTGAGCGGCTGCCCGGCCCAGCCCCACAGCAGGGTGCGCAGCTTGTTCTCCACGTTGAAGGTGACGCCGTGGTCGATGCCGTAGAGCCGGCCGTCCGCGGCGGGCAGCAGATGGCCGCCCTTGCGGTCGGCGTTGTTGATCACCGCGTCGAGCACCGCGAGCCGCCGCAGCCGGGGGTCGTCGGCGTGCACCAGCAGCGCGGTGCGCCCCTCCCCCACCTCGGCCAGGCCGATCGCCTTCCAGCCCGGCCCCGGCTCCTCGTCCTCGACGAGGGCCAGCAGTTCGCTGCCGGGGGCGGCCTCGATCCACAGCTGGACCATGCCCTCGCCGTACGGGCCGTCGCGCAGCACGGTCGGCGGCACCAGGCCCCAGCCGGTGGCCTCGGAGACCAGGTAGGCGGCCACCTCGCGTCCGGCGAGGGTGCCGTCGGGGAAGTCCCACAGCGGGCGCTCCCCGGCGACCGGCTTGTAGACGCAGGCGGTCTCCTCGCCCTCGTGCGTGACCGTGCAGTACAGCGCCGCGTTGGAGGCGTCACGGATCTGTCCGCGTACGGTCAGCTCACCCTCGGCGAGCAGGTCCGCCGGCGTCATGCTCCGCGGCGGTATCCGTTCTGGCGCGGACATACGTGTCCTTCCGGGTCGAGCGGCAGGCTGCACAGCGGGCAGGGCGGCCGGCCGGCGTTGACGACGTCGAGGGCGCGCTTGGCGAAGGCTCTGGCCTGGGCTCCGGTGAGCCGGACCCGCAGCATCGGGGGCCCGTTCTCGTCGTCCTGGAGCAGCCGCTCCTCGGCCTCGGCCAGGTCCTCGTCGGAGTCGGCGTCGATCTCCACGAGGGCCTGCGCCTCGACGATCATGCGCTGCTCCTCGCCGTCCCAGGCGAGGGCCATGGTGCCGACCCGGAACTCCTCCTCGACGGGGGTGTCCAGCGGGGCGGTGTCGGTGATCTCGGCGGGGGCGACGGCCGGCACGGCGGCGCTGCCGCCGCTACGCCGTACGACCTCGTCGAGGAGTTCGTCCATGCGCTCGGCGAGCGCCGCGACCTGTGTCTTCTCCAGGGCCACGCTGGTCACCCGGGAGCCGGCGGAGGCCTGGAGGAAGAACGTACGGCGCCCGGGCAGTCCGACCGTGCCGGCCACGAAGCGGTCCGGTGGGTCGTAGAGGAACACCTGACGGGACACGTCCTGTCTCCTGGAATCGTCTGGACTTGTGGATCGGCATCGACGGATCGGCATCGACTTCGGGACCGACTGACCGCTTCACCCTACTGCGGCCGACGATCACGGTGCGCCCGCACCACCCCCGACGGGCGCCTCCTCGGCCGGCGGTTCCTCGCGCGGCACCAGCGACGCGAAGTCGCCCGTGTCGCCGAGGCGCAGGAGAAAGGGGCGCAGCCGGGTGTAACGGATCGCGGTGATGGAACACGGTTCCACACTGATCCGCTGGAAGAGGTCGAGATGAAGTCCGAGGGCGTCCGCGACGAGCGACTTGATGATGTCGCCGTGCGAACACATCAAGTACACCGCGTCCGGCCCGTGATCGCGCTCCACGCGCGCGTTCCACTCGCGTACGGCCTCGGCGGCGCGGGTGGCCATCGCGCGCATCGACTCGCCGCCGGGGAAGGCGGCGGCCGACGGGTGCGCCTGCACGACGTCCATCAGCGGCTCTTCCTTGAGGTCGGCGAGCTTGCGGCCGGACCAGTCGCCGTAGTGGCACTCGCCGATGCGTTCGTCGGTGTGCGCGGTCAGGCCGGGGCGGGCGTCGAGCAGCGGGCGGACGGTCTCCTGGCAGCGCTCCAGCGGGCTGGTGACGACCTCGGCGAGCGGCAGCCCGTCGAGGCGGGCGGGCAGGGCGGCGGCCTGGGCGGCGCCGCGCTCGTCGAGCCGCACGCCGGGCGTCCAGCCGGCGAGCAGTCCCTCGGTGTTGGCGGTGGAACGTCCGTGCCGGACGAGGATCAGCGTGGGCATGGCGCCCAGCGTAGGCGTACGCCGGGGTGTGGTGGTGGGCCGGTGAAGGGAGAAAGCACTCAGTGATCGTCGATTGTGCCGTCTACCGGGACGGGCACCGGGTCAAGGGTCCCGGGGACCTGTCCGACGCCCTCGATCAGGCGCGGGCCGGGGGCGGGTTCGTGTGGATCGGGCTGCACGAGCCGAGCGAGGAGGAGTTCGCCCACGTCAGCGAGGAGTTCCGGCTCCATCCGCTGGCCGTGGAGGACGCGCTGAAGGCCCACCAGCGGCCCAAGCTGGAGGTGTACGACGACTCGTTGTTCCTGGTGCTGAAGCCGGTGGTGTACGAGCCGGAGAGCGACACCGTGTCCTCCGGGGAGCTCATGGTGTTCCTCGGCGAGGGCTTCGTGGTGACCGTCCGGCACGGCGAGGGCGCGCCGCTGGCCGCCGTGCGGCGCCGGCTGGAGCAGGAGCCGGAGCTGCTGGTCAAGGGGCCGACGGCGGTGCTGTACGCCGTGTCCGACGCGACCGTCGACCACTATCTGGAGGTCGCGGCGGAGTTGCAGAACGACCTGGAGGAGCTGGAGACGGAGGTGTTCTCGCCCGAGGGCGGGGGCTCGCGGCACATCGCCTCGCGGATCTACGGCTTCAAGCGGCAGATCCTGGAGTTCCGCCGCGCCACCGGCCCGCTGGCCCTGCCGCTCACCCGGCTCGCCGGGAACGGGCAGTTCGGCGGGGCGGTGCCGTTCGTCGACGACCGGGCGCGGCCGTTCTTCCGGGACGTGCAGGACCACCTCACGCGCGTGAACGAGTCGGTGGAGGCGCTGGACCGGCTGGTGTCCGACGTGCTGTCGGCGCATCTGGCGCAGATGAGTGTGCGGCAGAACGACGACATGCGGAAGATCTCCGCGTGGGCGGCCATGGCCGCGGTGCCGACGATGATCGCGGGCGTCTACGGCATGAACTTCGAGCACATGCCGGAGCTGCGGTGGGTGTGGTCCTATCCGGCGGTGATCGTGGTCATGGCGGTGCTGGAGGTGGGCCTCTACCGGCTGTTCAAGGGGCGGGGGTGGCTGTGAGGGCGCGGGGCTCGGCCGGGTCCCGGGTCACACGCACTCCGGGGCCGGCTCCGCCGGGCCGCCGAGGGCGTCGCGGCGCTGCGGGGTCGTGCAGGGAGAGCATGCGGCGCCAGCCGGCCAGGCGTTCGTACGCGGAGACCGCGTGGAGGCCGGCCGCCGGCAGGACCGACCTGGCCCTACCAGCCGAGGACCGAGGGCGCCGGCCCCGGCACCCTCGGCGCCGTGGCCGGCGCGGGCGAAGCCGAGCAGTTCCTCGTGGCAGTACGCGAGGTGGTCGTCCTCGTCCTCGGAGATCATCCTGACCGCGCGCGGTCTCGGGCGGGACGGGGACCGGGGTCAGGCCCCGCTTCCTCATCAGGGCGGTGCGGATCCGGTCGTGTTTGTCCTCGTCGGCGCCGTGCCGCACGGTTGCGGGGGCGAGGTCGCGCTCGGCCGCGTGCGACAGGTGTGCCGGACCACTCCGCCGAACGGAGGACGGCGGGGGCTGTGCCGCGGGCGCGCCGGAAGCGTGGCCGAAGGCGTGCCCCGAGGCGGGCGGGGCCGTGCGGGGCCGTGCGGGAGGCGTAACCCCGGGCGCGGCGGCGCGTTGTTCCGCGTGACGGCCGTGGCGGGGTAGACCCCCGAGCCCCCACCACGGCCGTGGGAATTCCGCTACGCGAGACCGGCGCGCTCCAGGGCCTCGGTGCCGGCGCGGAGCGAGGCGATGCGCTCGTCGAGGGTGAAGCCCGCGGGCGCCAGCGACAGCGTCGTGACCCCCGCCTCGGCGTAGGCCTTCATGCGGTCGGCGATGCGGTCGACGGAGCCGAGGAGGGTGGTCTTGTCGATCAGGTCGTGCGGTACGGCGGCCGCGGCGCCCTGCTTGTCGCCGGAGAGGTACTTCTCCTGGATCTCGGCGGCCTCCTTCTCGTACCCCATGCGCCGGGCGAGCTGGTTGTAGAAGTTCTGCTTGGGACTGCCCATGCCGCCGACGTAGAGGGCGGTGTACGGGCGGAAGGTGTCGGCGAGGGCGGCGATGTCCTTGTCGTCGCCGACGGCGAGCGGGAGGGTGGGGCAGACGTCGAAGCCGTCGAGGGTCTTGCCGGCCTTCGCGCGGCCCGCGCGCAGGTGCTTGATCGCGGTGTCCTCGAGGTGGTCGGCGGAGGGGAAGATCAGCAGGGCGCCGTCGGCGATCTCGCCGGTCTGTTCGAGGTTCTTGGGGCCGATCGCGGCGATGTACAGCGGGATGTGCTCGCGCTGGGGGTGGACGGTGAGCTTGATGGGCTTGCCGGGGCCGCCGGGGAGCGGGAGGGTCCAGTGCTCGCCGTCGTGGGTGAGGCGTTCGCGGGACATGGCCTTGCGGACGATCTCGACGTATTCGCGGGTGCGGGAGAGGGGCTTGTCGAACTTGACGCCGTACCAGCCCTCGGAGACCTGGGGGCCGGAGACGCCGAGGCCGAGGCGGAAGCGGCCGCCGGAGAGGGAGTCGAGGGTGGCGGCGGTCATGGCGGTCATCGCGGGCTGCCGGGCGGGGATCTGGAAGATGGCCGAGCCGACGTCGATGCGGGTGGTCTGGGCGGCGACCCAGCTGAGTACGGTCGCGGCGTCGGAGCCGTAGGCCTCGGCGGCCCAGCAGACCGCGTAGCCGAGGCGGTCCGCTTCCTGGGCGACGGCGAGGTTGTCCGCGTCCATTCCGGCGCCCCAGTAGCCGAGGTTGATGCCGAGCTGCATGGCCTTCCCCTTACTCATCAGTAACGTCCCTTGTGGGGCAGACCCTACCGGGTGCGCGGCGGGTCGGGGCCGCGCCAGGGGTGTCCGTCGCGGTCGTCGCGCCGTCGGCTGTTCGGCTGTGCGGCGGGGTCCTGCCGTGGGCGGCATCGGTTGTCCACAGGCGATCCACGGCAAGGTTCTGGCCAGTAATCTCGGCGGTCATGGAGCAGAGGCATCTCGGCCGGACCGGCCTGCGTGTGTCCCGGATCGGGCTCGGCACCCTGACGTGGGGCCGGGACACCGATGAGCATGACGCCGCGGACCTGCTGAAGACGTTCTGGGAAGCGGGCGGGACGCTGGTCGACACGGCGGATGTGTACGGGGACGGGGAAGCGGAGTACCTGCTCGGGCGGCTGATGGACGGGCTGGTGCCGCGGCGGGAACTGGTCATCTCGACCAAGGCCGGGAGCGTGCCGGATCCGGACCGGCGGTTCGACGGGTCGCGGGGACACCTGCTGGCCGCGCTGGACGCCTCGCTGGCCCGGCTGGGGACCGACTACGTCGACGTGTGGCACGTGCACGCGTTCGACCCCGAGACGCCGCTGGAGGAGACCCTGCACGCGGTGGACCTGGCGGTGAGCAGCGGGCGGGTGCGGTATGCCGGGGTGTCCAACTTCTGCGGGTGGCAGCTGGCGAAGGCGGCGACGTGGCAGCTGGCGGCGCCCGGGACGCGGACCCGGCTGGCCAGTACGCAGATGGAGTACTCGCTGTTGCAGCGCGGGGTCGAGCGGGAGGTGCTGCCCGCCGCGATCGACCTGGGGATCGGGCTGCTGCCCTCGTCACCGCTGGGACGGGGCGTGCTGACCGGCAAGTACCGCAACGGGGTACCCGGGGACTCGCGCGGGGCCTCGGAGCATCTCGCGCCGTTCGTCGAGCCGTATCTCGACGACACGGCGAGCCGGATCGTGGACGCCGTCACCACCGCGGCGGACGGGCTCGCGGTGACGCCGTTGCAGGTGGCGCTGGCGTGGGTGCGCGACCGGCCCGGAGTGGCCGCGCCGATCGTGGGCGCGCGCACCGCGCAGCAGCTCACGGCGGCATTGTCAGTGGAGGCGCTTAGTCTTCCTGACGAGATCTGCCGGGCGCTCGACGATGTGTCGGCGCCCGTGCACCGCTATCCCGATCACGACTGGAGCACGCTGTGAGCACGGAGCCGGAGACCACCGAGGACGCCGCGCGGGAGACGCCGGGCGCCGAGGCGGAGGGCGGCACCCCCGAGGGCGCGGAGACGGCGGGCGCCGCAGAGACGGCGGGCGCGGAGACGGCGGGCGCCGAGGCGGCGCGGCTGTCGGAGGCCGAGGCGGAGCTGGCGGCGCAGCGGCTGGAGCGGGAGCGGATCGAGCGGCGCAAGGCGGAGAAGAAGCGGATCGAAGCCGGCACGAAGCTGAGCGGGAAGGCCGCCGACCTGCTCGCCGCGGTGCGGGCCGTGGAGAGCGGCGAGAAGCCCGTGGCCGCCGTGTTCGCCGAGCCGGAGCCGGTGCGGCGGCCCGCGCCGGAGCCGGTGCGGCGCACGCAGCCGGTGGCCCCGGTGACGGCCGCTCCCGCGCCCGAGGTGGTGGACGGGGTCGGCCGGGTGCTCGCCGAGGGCGGTGCGCCGCAGGCGCTGGCGCCGCAGGTCGTCGCCGTGCTCGGGGACGGCGCTCAGGAGCGGCTGCGGGCCGATCCGTGGCTGCTGCTGAGGGTCGGCGGGGTGCGGCCGGAGCAGGCCGACGGGTTCGCGCGGGCGCTGCTCGGCGCGCAGTGCGGCCCGGACGACGAGCGGCGGCTGCGCGCGCTCACCGTCTGGCTGCTGGAGCAGGCCGCGCTGGCCGGGCACACCGCGCTGGAGCTGCCGGCGCTGACCGCGGCGCTGGCGCAGCGGGGCGTGCCCGATCCTGACGCGGCCGTGCAGGACGCCCTCGCGGAGGGCGAGGTGCTGGCCTTCCAGGACGGCTTGGAGGAGTCCGGCGAAGAGGAGTCCGGGGAGGAGTCCGGGGAGGGCGGGGCCCAGGAGCCGGTGCGGGTCCTCGTCGGGCTGGAGCGGTACGCGCTGGCGGAGGAGAGCCTGGCCGACGGACTCGCGCGGCTGATCGGCTCGGTACCGAAGGAGGCCGGTGCGCCGGCGGACTGGGACCGGGTCGCGGCGGCGGCCCAGGGGTCCGCCGCCGAACTGGTCCGGGCGGTCGCCGGGCACGGTCTGGTGCTGCACACGGGCGGTGAGGCGGCCCGTGCCGAGGCCGTGGAGCTGCTGGACTCGGCGCGCGAGCTGGGGCTGCGCGCGTGGGCCGCCGTGCACAGCCCGCTGGGGC
Organism: Streptomyces sp. NPDC052687; assembly: GCF_040678395.1. Taxonomy (NCBI): domain Bacteria; kingdom Bacillati; phylum Actinomycetota; class Actinomycetes; order Kitasatosporales; family Streptomycetaceae; genus Streptomyces; species Streptomyces sp. NPDC052687. The sequence goes on from NZ_JBFATR010000023.1 coordinate 73,660, forward strand.
GCGGGCGGTCCGCGGAGCGGGACCGGGTGGTCACCGTGGCGGGGCTGCTGTCCGGGGCCGAGGGACCGGGGCGGGACGCCGAGGGGGCACTGGACCTGGATCTGCTGGTGGTGCTCGACGCGCCCCAGCTGGACGTGGAGGCGGGCGCCTCGCTCGTCGAGTCGCTGCCCGACGGGGCCCGGCTGGTGCTGTCCGGGGATCCGGCGGTGCTGTGGTCGGCGGGACCCGGCCGGGTCTTCGCGGATCTGCTGGCCGCGCGGCGGGTGCCGCAGATCGCCTCCCGGCGCCCGGATCCCGGACCGCTGGGCGAGCTGGTGTCCGGGATCGGCATCGGTGAGCTGAACCAGGTCGAGGCGCCCGGCAAGGAGATCGTGATCGTGCCCGTGCGGGACGCGGGCGAGGCCGTGCACCGGACGGTGCAGCTCGTCGCGGACTCGGTGCCGCGGGCGATCGGGGTGCCCCCGGAGGAGACCGTGGTGATCACGCCGGGACACGGCGGCGCCGCGGGGACGCGGGTGCTGAACGCGGCGCTGAAAGAACGGCTGAATCCCGGCCCCGGCCGCTTCGGCGGTTTCGACCCCGGCGACCGGGTCGCCTACTCCCCCGCGCCCGGCCGCACGGTGCCGGGGCGGGTGGTCGGGGCCGACGCCGAGGGGCTGCGGCTGTCGTGCGCGGACGAGAACGTCGTCGTGCCGCGCGAGCGGGTCGAGCAGTGTGTACGGCACGGGTGGGCGCTGACCGCGCACCAGGCGGTCGGGGGCCGGTGGCCCGCGGTGGTCGCGGTGCTGCCCGGCGACGCCGCGCGGATCCTCACCCGGGCCTGGATCTACACCGCCTTCGGCCGGGCCGAGCGTCATCTGTCCGTCGTCCAGGGCGTGGAGCAGGCGCTGCCGAGGGCCGTCGCGGAGGGCCTGTCCAAGCCGCGCACCACGCGGCTGCCCGACCTGCTGCGGCCCGAGGCGCCCGCGGCCGAGTAGGACGGTGGCCGAGCAGTACGGCGGCCGGGTAGGACGGCGGCCGGGAGACGGTGGCCGGGCGGGACGGCTGAGCGGGGGGTCGGACGAGGAACGGCGGCCACGGGGGTTCCCGTGGCCGCCGTGACGCCTGGGGCGGATGGGTCAGCGGTCCGCGTCGAGCGGCTCCAGTTCCTCGTCCTCGTCGAGGTCCAGGTCGTCGTCCCCTTCCTCTTCCTCTTCCAGTTCCGCCTCCAGCTGCTCGGAGTCGGGTTCGTCGTCCAGGTCCTCGTCGAAGACCGCGCTGACGTCGAAGCGGCACACCACCCGCTGCTGGTCGACGGAGTCGAACGGGGCCGACAGCCACTCGCCGGGCTCCGGGAGGTCGTCCGCGGCGGTCACCCACATCGTGGAGTCGCCCTCCTCAAGCCCGAACTCCTTGTGCCGGGAGGCGATCTCGTCCGGTTCGAACTCGCCGAACAGGATGCCGAGCGCGCCGTTGACACTCTCCGCGGCGTCCGCGTCCGTGCCCTCGTCCGCCGTCACGATCCGCCGGGCCTGCGCCATCAGCCGCTGTGGGTGGGCCACCGCGTAGTCGCGGCGGATCAGCACACTGAGCGCGTTCGGCTCGTCGGGCCCGGTGTACGGCGGCAGTGAGTCGTCCGCTCCGGGGATCTCGAAGGGCGTGACCTCGTCATAGCGGTCGTAGAGCAGTTCGTCGTACGCCTCTGCGGCCGCGGCCAGCTGGTTGAACGCCTCGTAGACGGCCGGGTCGTCCTCCCCCGACCGGCGTTCGACCGCGGCGAGATGGCGGTCGAGCGCGGTCTTGACCGCCTCGGCGGCGGCGCGTACCTCGGCAGCGGTGGGCTGCGCAGCATCAGACATACTGCAGACGCTATCCGTACCGGACCCCAGCACGCACAATAGATGCGATGCCGGAATACGAATTTGTCGACGTGTACGTACCGCGCGGGGTCTCCCGCAAGGACGCCACACGTCTGCTGACGGACCATGCCGAGTACGGACACTGGGAGTTGCACCGCCTGAGCCTGCTGCGCGACGGCAGCCGCAAGGTGCGGTTGCGCCGGCGGATCATTCGCCAGACGCGTGCCACGTGGTGAGGTGAGAGGCACATCGGAGCGGGCCCCGCCGGACGGCGGGGCCCGCTCCGTTTCCGGTGCGTGCGTTACGCGGAGGCGCGTGCCCTGCGGTACAGGACGGTGCCCGCCACCAGCGCTCCCGCGCCGAGGGACGCGGCGGTCCCGAGCGGCAGGCCGCTGCCGGTGTCCGCGAGCCGGGCGTCGGCCCGCGGCTGGGTGACGGACTGGACGTCGGGCCGGCTGCCGGGGCCGTGGTCGTCCGGGGTGGTGCCGCCGGCCTGGGGCGGGGTGCCCGGAGTGCCGGGGCTCACCGGGGTTCCCGGGGTGCCGGGATCCGTGGGGCCGCCCGGGGTGCCGGGCTGATCCGGGGTGCCCGGCGGGGTGGTGCCGGGAGGTGTCGTCCCGGGCGGGTTCGTGCCCGGCGGGTTCGTGCCGGGCGGCGTCGTGCCGCCGCCGTCTCCCGGCGGGGTGGGGTGACCGCCGCCGGAGCCGCTGTCCTCGTTGGCGCAGTCGTCGCCCGTCGCGGTGTTGCCGACGCCGATGACGTCGACGGTGTTGCCGCAGACGTTGACCGGCGCGTGCACCGGCGCCTGGACGTGGTTGCCCGAGGCGACGCCGGGCGAGTCGGAGGCGTGGCCGTCCGCGTGCGCGCCGCCGTGGCCGCCCGGGGCACCGTGGCCGCCCGGGTGGTGGTGGCTGTGGTTCCCGCAGGAGTTGCCGGCCGCCGGGTTGAGCACCCCGACGACGTCGACGCTGTTGCCGCACGCGTTGACCGGCGCGTACACCGGCACCTGCACGGTGTTGCCCGAGGCGACGCCGGGTGAGTCGGACGTGTGGCCGCTCGCGTGCGCGCCACCGGAGCCGCCCGAGCCGCCGGTGCCGTGCGTGTCGCCGTACCCCCCTGAGCCGCCGTGGCCGTGGCTGTGGTTCCCGCAGGAGTTGCCGGCCGCCGGGTTGAGCACCCCGACGACGTTGACGGTGTTGCCGCAGACGTTGACCGGTGCGTGCACCGGCGCCTGCACGGTGTTGCCGGACAGCACGCCGGGCGAGCCGGCGGCGGAGCCGGCCGCACCCGCGGAGTGCGCGTGGGCCTGGCCGCCGGCGGCGGCGATCACCCCCGTGGCGGCCGCCACGGTCATCAGGCCCTTGCGGGTGGCCTGTCGCATTGCTGAATCCCCTTCGACGTCGTGACAGAACCGGGAAGAGCGTTCGGCCCCGGAGCGCATGGCGCGCGCTCCGGGGCCGAACGGCTCAGACCCTCATGAGGCGAGGCCCGATGTCACTTGTTGACGCAGTAGTTGCCGAAGGCGGGGTTCAGCACGCCGATCACCGAGACCGTGTTGCCACAGACGTTCACGGGGATGTGCACGGGCACCTGGACAACGTTGCCGGACGCGACGCCCGGGGAGTGCACGGCGGCACCCTGGGCACCGGAGTCGGCGACGGCCATGCCCGCACCCGCGAGAACCAGTCCACCGGTGGCGGCGGCAGCGGCGACAACCTTCTTGATCATTAATTCCTCCTGGTTGGCAAGGTGATCCCACGTTCGGATCACATCACCGATAACGAGGAGGGACTAATAGAGCTACGACCCTATGAGCGCATTCACCCGTCCCGGCGGGGGCCCGCACGCGTGCCCGAAAAGTGAAGTCGCGTTTCAGCGGGACGAATCAGGACGCGTCGATGAAGCGGTCGAGCACGCGGACGCCGAACTTCAGCCCGTCGACCGGGACCCGCTCGTCCACGCCGTGGAACATGCCGGCGAAGTCCAGCTCCGGCGGCAGCTGGAGCGGCGCGAAGCCGAAGCAGCGGATGCCGAGGTCGTCGAAGGACTTGGCGTCGGTACCGCCGGAGAGCATGTACGGCACGGCCCGCGCGATCGGGTCCTCGGCGGCCAGGGAGCTCTGCATGGCGTCCACGAGCCGGCCGTCGAAGTCGGTCTCCAGCGCCTTGTCGGCGTGCACGTCCTCGCGCTTCACCCGCGGGCCGAGGATGCGGTCGAGGTCGGCGAGGAACTCCTCCTCGTAGCCGGGCAGGAAGCGGCCGTCGACGTGGGCGGTGGCCTGGCCGGGGATGACGTTGACCTTGTAGCCGGCGCCGAGCATGGTGGGCGCGGCCGAGTTGCGCAGGGTGGTGCCGATCATCTTGGCGATGCCGCCGAGCTTGGCGAGGGTCTCGTCCATGTTCTCGGGGTCCAGCTCGGTGCCGAGCGCGTCGGACAGCTCGTCGAGGAAGGACCGTACGGTCTTGGTGACGCGGACCGGCCAGGTGTGGCGGCCGAGGCGGGCGACGGCGTCGCACAGTTCGGTGATCGCGTTGTCGTTGTTGGTCATGGAGCCGTGGCCGGCCGTGCCCTCGACGGTCAGCCGCATCCAGTGCATGCCCTTCTCGGCGGTCTCGACGAGATAGAGCCGCAGCTTCTCGTTCACGGTGAAGGAGAAGCCGCCGACCTCGCCGATCGCCTCGGTGACGCCCTCGAACAGGTCCGGGTGGTGGTCGACCAGGTGGCGGGCGCCGTAGGTGCCGCCGGCCTCCTCGTCGGCGAGGAAGGCGAGCACGATGTCGCGCGGGGGCTTCCGGCCGGTGCGCAGCCGGTCGCGGACGACCGCGAGGGTCATCGCGTCCATGTCCTTCATGTCGACGGCCCCGCGCCCCCAGACGCAGCCGTCGGCGACCTCGCCGGAGAAGGGGTGGTGGGTCCAGTCGTCGGCGTTGGCCGGGACGACGTCGAGGTGGCCGTGGATGAGCAGGGCGGGCCGGGTGGGGTCCGCGCCCTCGATCCGGGCCACCGTGGAGGCGCGGCCGGAGTGGGATTCGAAGATCTTCGGCTCCAGTCCCACCTCGGCGAGCTTCTCGGCGACGTACTCGGCCGCCTTGCGCTCGCCGGGGCCGGAGTGGTCGCCGTAGTTGCTGGTGTCGATCCGGATCAGCTCGCTGCAGAGGTCGACGACCTCGTCCTCGCCGGTGACGCCCCGGCCGGTGCCCGTCTGGCTCACGCTGCTTCCTCCCGCTGTCGCCGCTGGTGGTTCCTCCACATCCTCCCCCTCCGGCCTGCCGGGCCCAAGCGCGGGCCCGGCCCGTCATACGCCGTTCACGGGAGACCGGACCGAGACCCGGGGGTGATCGGCCACCCCCGAAAGCCTGGTAATGTTTACGTCGTCGCCGCGGGGGAAACCGCCCCGCACGACAGACACCTTGTCCGGGTGGCGGAATGGCAGACGCGCTAGCTTGAGGTGCTAGTGCCCTTTATCGGGCGTGGGGGTTCAAGTCCCCCCTCGGACACCAGCCGGATCCCCCGGTCGCTGCGGCGGCCGGGGGATCCGTCGTTTCCGGGTCCGGCGCCCCTTCTCGCGGGCCCTCAGTTCCGGACGTCCGGCACCTTCAGTTTCTCCCAGCTGGAGCGGCCCGGAATGCCGTCGGCGTCCTTGCCCCGGTAGCCGAGCTTGTGCTGCCAGGCCGCGTAGGAGCGGCGGTCGGCGTCGGTCCACTCGGGGCCGGGTCCGTTCTCGTAGCGGCCGCAGCCCTCGGCGACGAGGCGGCGGCCCATGGCCGTGATGATCGGCGACCGCTGACCGGGGTGGAAGAAGGCGCTGCCGGGAAAGGGCTCGTAGGACGGCTTCGGCGGGGCCGGTGCCGGCTTCGTGCCGCCTCCGCCGCCCCCGCCGCCCCGCAGCCGGTCGCGGATGCGTCCGCGCATGCCGTCCATGGTGAAGCCGCGCGGGTCGGTCTTGCCGGGCTGCCACTCCTTGTGGCCGATGACGGATCTCTCGCTCCAGCCGTGGTGGCGGCAGATCGCGGCGGCCACCTTCTCGATGGCCTCCTTCTGCGCCTCGGGCCACGGGTCCCGGCCGTCGCCGAGGTTCACGCACTCGAAGCCGTAGAAGTGCCGGTTGCCGTCGGTGTCGGCCTCGTTGTCGGGCGGCAGCGTCGTCTCGTTGATCACGGCGCGCAGCACGTCGCCGTCGCCGAGGCCGGCGTGGTTGGCGCGGCCGTTGCCGACGAGGTGGACGTGGCCCCGCTTGTCGATGACGCCGTGGCAGAGCGGGCCGGGCAGTCCGGCGTAGCCGTCGTAGCAGATGTCGACGGAGCGGGCGGTGCCGGAGGTGACGGTGTGGTGGATCATCACGCCGTTGACCGGGCCCCAGGGGCCCTTGCTGTTGCGGTTGTGGGTGCGCCAGTCGCGGACCTCGTGGACGGTCAGGCCCTCCGCCCGCAGGATCTCCACCATCGTGGACGCGCTGATCGGCCTGGCCATCACCGGTCTCCTTCCGGGGTGTCCTGCGGGCGGCTGACCGGCTCGGGCCGGGCCTCGGCGGGCGCGGCGGCCTCGGCGGCCTGTTCCTCGCGGCGGGCCTGCTCCTCCGCGGCGAGCGCGGCCTCGTCGGCGGCGGGCACGGCGGTGGCGAGCGGGGCGAAGGCGAGGCGCAGGTCGACGGCGCCGTACTCGCCCTTGACCAGGGCCAGCGGGGCGTAGTGCCGGACGATCCCGGCGGGCGCCCGGAGCAGGGGGCGGTGCGCGGTGTCGGCCGGCCACTCGACGCCGCCCGTGGCGGTGCGGGCGGGGATGATCCAGTGGTCGCCGGTGCGGTAGGTGCCGCCCTTGGCGAAGTACACCTCGACGCCGTCCTCCAGGGGCAGCCACTCCCCCTCGGTGACGGGGACGGCGCCGCCGCGCAGGGCGGTGGTGCGGCCCTTGCGCCGCGGGCCCTCGCGGTGGTCCCAGCGGCGCAGGAACGGGTGCAGGTGGGGCAGGCGGCCGACGCCGGGGGCGGGCTCGGCGGAGAGCCGGACGCGGCGGCCGGGCAGGTCCAGTTCCTCGACCCGCAGCAGCGGCGCGGCGTCGAGGCGGGAGGCGTGGGCGGCGTCGGTCAGCTCGACGAGGTCGCCGACGTCGAGGTCGAGCGTGTCGTCGTGGCCGAGGGTGGCCAGGTGCACCCAGGTGCCGTCGAGGTCGTCGACGGGGAAGACGACGGAGCCGTTCTCGCGGGACCACTTGAAGGTGGCGTCCTCGGCGGCGCCGCCGGCGTGCACCTCGATGCGGTACAGCTGGTTCTCGGCGCCCCGGTAGCGGGCGTCGGGCCTGACCAGGCAGGGGTCCTCGTCGGCGTGGCCGGGCCGTTCGGCGCGGGCGGCGAGCCGCGCCGACGGGGCGGACCGGCGCCGCGCCCAGCGGGCGAAGGCGGCGCGGACGGTGTCCTTCGACGGGTCGGTCTCCTGGACGCCCAGGGCGCTGAGGGAGAGCGGCAGCACCTGCCAGACGACCTTCACGCGGGCCGCGGTGTCCGGCAGGGCGGCGCCGAGGGCGACCTCGCGCAGCGCCGGGTCCTCGGCGGCGGTGACGGTGCGCTCCCACACCTTCAGGTAGACGACGAAGGGCGCGGCGGCGGGTGAGGGGAGCCGGTCGCCGGGCCGCTCGGGGTCGAGGAAGGCGTCCGGCTGGTCCCAGTACGTCCAGTGCGCGGGCGGCTCGGGGGTGGTGGCGGTCTCCTCGTCGTCCTCGCCGGCGGCGCGCACCGGTACGCCGGGGGCGGGGCGGTCGGCGTCGCACAGGATGCCGTCGACGTAGTAGCGGCCGCCGTGGATGTGCAGGGTGTCCAGGTCGTGCTTGCCGCCGACGTAGTCGATGCGGAAGCCGGCCGCGTCGCGGGGCCCGCCGTGCGGGCCGATCAGGTCGGCGGCGAGCGTGCGGGCCTGGTGCAGCTGGATGGCGGTCTGCTCGTTGGTGTCGGCGTCGAGCTGGACGCGGCCCTGCTGGGCGACGACCGCGGAGTAGTGGCGTTCCGGGCGGAACGTGACGCGGGAGAGGTCAGCGTGCATGAAGGGGGTCCCCCTGGTTCGAGAAACTGCGCTTGAGGTCGGTGTGGGTGCGGCTCACGTCACGAAGAAGATCCCGGCGTCGGTGCCCGCGGGCGTGTACTCGGCGAGCCGCGCCCGCAGTCCGTCCTCGCGCTGCGGCCGGTACAGGTCGTGGAAGGCGCCCATCTCGGCGCCGTCGTCCGCGCCGCGCCGGATCTCCTCGGGGCACCGGTCGGACAGCACGGCGTACCAGGGTGTGCCGTAGCGCCGGGAGACGAACAGCGGCCGTGTGCCCGGCGCCAGGTCGGGGAGGCAGCGGTGGCGGCGCGGGGTGCGCGAGCCCGGCGGGACGTAGCAGTGGCGCAGGCGGCCGGTGCCGCGGCGGGCCACGTGCAGCCGTCCGGTGAGGACCGAGTTCTCGGCGATCTCCACGGCGTGGGTGTGGATCTCGCCGATGACGGTGGTGCGGTGCAGGTGGAGCACGGCGTGGGCGTGGCGGCAGTCCGGGGCGGACAGGGCCTCGCGGTCGTCGGCGGTGGCGTCGAGGACGCTGTCGCGCAGGTGGATGGCGAGCGGGTCCTCGCTCACCTCGTCGCCGATGACCTCGATGGTGCCGAGGACGCTGTGCTCGATCTGGAGGCAGGCGGTGGTGCGTTCCAGCACGATGCTGGGTTCCTCCGGGGAGTGCGGGGTGCAGTCGGGTTCCAGGGACCAGCCGGGCACGAGCGTGCTGTGCCGCACGGTGACGGCGCCCATCGGGCCGGTGACGTTGATGCCGCGTCCGGCGACGAGCAGCCCGTCGAGGACGACGCGGGGCCGCTCGTGCGGGGCGCAGTCCTCGTCGACGGCGCGGATGTTGAGCGCGTCGGGCCGGTTGCTGTACCAGTCGAGGAGCCGGATGACGGGCCGGGTGCCCTCGGCGGCGCGCAGCTGGAGCCGGTCGCCGGGGTCGAGGTCGAAGTCGAGCTGTTCCTGGTAGGCGCCGCTGTGGGTGATCTCGATGATGCCCTCGGGCGCGGCGTGTCCGGCCCGCCGGTCGTGCTGCCAGGCGCGGTAGGCGGCCATGATCTGCCGGTACGGCTGTCCGGGCCCGACCCGGTAGAAGGCGGCGTCGGGCCGCGTGACCCGGTCGGGGCGGTCGTACTCCCCTCCTCCCGTGTCGGCGGCGGCCGCGTAGTGGTAGTCGACCCATACGCCCTGCCGGGGCGCCGACCGGGCGCCGAACGCGATGCGGCCGAGTTCGGGGTCGACGGCGACCTGGCCGCGCCGGGGCCGGTAGCGCCAGTCGGACAGGTCGGCGACGACGATGTCGGACGGCGCTACGGGCCTGTCCTCGCCGTCGCGCCGGATGACGAAGCTCTTGCCGGGGCCGTAGTGGTCGAGCAGCCGGTCCCGGAGCTGCCTGCGCCGGATGAACGCGGGCACGTGGTCGAGGGTCGCGAGGTGGGTGGGCGACGGCTCCGGGAACGGCTTGGTGATCAGCGGGGTGTCGTTGCCGAGGATGGAGAAGGTGTACAGGTGGCGGGCCCGGTCGACGCAGTACGCCGGGGCGGAGGTCAGCGGGTGGGCCTTGAGCCGCCACACGTACAGGCCGACGGCGGCCGGACCCGGGCCGCCCTGCCTGCGCGCGGAGTTCGCGCGCCGTACGTCGACCGTGCGGGCCAGGGCGCCGAACGGGCCGCCCGCCAGGTCGAGTGCGGCGCCGTCGCGCAGGTCGGCGAGGCGGCCGCGGGCGGCGCGGTGGCCGGTGACGCCGAGCCTCACGGACTGGTGGTGGGCGGTCAGCCGGGACAGTTCCACGGCGCGCGCGGGCCAGAGCGCGACCTGCGCGGAGATCTCCTCCAGCAGGTGGAGGGTGCCCTTGCGGCGGCGGTGGGCGACGGTGGCGGCCACGTCGGCGCGCGGGGCGACCGCCTCGGCGAGCGCGGCCCGGCCGCCGGTGTGCAGCCCGGTGGTCAGGACTCGCTCGTAGCCGGGCAGGGTGCGGTAGCCGACGAGGTCGCCGAGGTACGGCAGCACCCAGGGCGCCGCGGTCTCCACGAACAGGTCCTCGTAACCCTGCTCGACGCCGTCGCGGACCCGGTCGAGCTGTTCGGCGATCACCGCGAGCAGGGCGCGCAGCGGTTCGCCCTCCTCCAGGTCGCGCAGCCGGTGCCGGCGGGGCAGCAGGCCGGCGAGGGCGTCGGGGTTGCGGGACGCCGGCGGTCCCGCGTGCTCGAACGGGACGTCCGGGGACATCACTTGGCCTCCGTCAGGATCAGGGTGTCGGCGGCGCGCGGCGACAGCATCGCGAGCCGGGCCGGGCGGATGCCGCGGAAGACGTACACCGACCGGCCGCGCGGCAGGCGCCGGGTGTCGGTGATGCCGGGGTTGAGGCGCAGCAGTTCGGCGAGCGGGACGCCGTACCGGGCGCAGACGGACGACAGGGTCTCACCGCCCTCGGCGCGGACGGTGTGGATCCGTTCGTCGTACGCCGCCGGGGGCGCGGCGACCGTCGCCCGGGGCGGGCCGGGGTCGCGCAGCAGCGCGGTGAGTTCCGCCGGGCCGGTGGTGGCGGGGACGCCGGTGAAGACGTCCACGTCGACGTGGTCCACGCCGGGCACGGTGTGGGCGGTGGCGAGCACCTCGGAGAGCCGGGCGGGCTGCCCGAGTTCGCGTCCGTCGAAGCCGAGGCGGCGCAGCAGGGCGCGGCGCAGCCGGGGTTCGACGGTCTCCCAGGTGTGGTCGGGGGCGGTCTTCACCCGCGCGGCGATCAGCAGCAGGACCGGCTCGCGGACGTCGACGCGGACGGGGAGGTTCGGGTCGCCGTACTCGGTGAGGGCACAGCGCAGGGCGCGCAGAGTGTCCGAGTCGGGGTCGAGGGGGACGTCGTCGGTGCCCGCGACCGTCACGTGCAGGACGCGCCGCCGTCCGTCGAAGAGTTCGCGGGCGGCGGCCCGGCCGATGCCGGCGCGGGAGCGGGCGAAGTCCTCGTAGTCGGCGGCGGACACCAGCCGGTCCAGGGCGGACACGGCGAGCGGGATGGTGCGGCGGGTCAGGCCCGGCCCGTCCGCGTCGGAGCCGCCGGTCGCCGGGCGGGGGTTGGTGACGGCGGTGACGCCGAGCGGGCGGCTCAGCGGCTGGGTGACGCGGTCGGCGGGGACGTTGGCGGCCCTGCCGGTGCCGAACCGGTAGCGGGCGCGGACGTTCTCGTGCCCGCTGGGCAGCCGGGCGCCGTGCACGCCGTCGCCGAAGGTGACCGTGGTGCGGCCGTCGGAGGTGGTGCCGGTCAGGTAGACCCGCTCGGTGGGGCCGCGTCCGGCGAGGCTGTCGACCTCGTGCCACAGCACGCCGTCGACGCGGATCTCCAGCACCGGGCCGGCGCCGAGGGGCGTGGCGTCGGCGAGCCAGGTGAGCGGGGACTGCCACAGGGCGAACGTCTGGTGGGCGCGGTCGGAGTCGCCGCTGCCGATGGCCTCCTCGCGGCTCTCGCCGTGGGTGGCCTCCACCACGTTGCCGAGGACGCGCACGGTCTCGCGGCGGTAGCGGTGGGCGAGGCGGGCGGTCAGGGTGAGGCGGGTGTGCACCCGGTCGCCGGGCAGGTGCGGGTCGAGGGCCGGGTCGGCGGTGGCGACGGTCACGACCTCGGTGGCGGTGACCCCGGCGGCGCCCGGGATGTCGCTGCGCTCGCCGGTGACGATCAGGGTGCGGCCGGGCCGCAGGCCGTCGTACAGCTCGGCGAGTTCGATCTCGTCGCCGTCGACGTCCTCGCCGAGCGGTTCGCCGGCGAGGCGCAGGGGCTCCCCGGCGGCGTGCACGGTGGTGTCGCGGATGTGCGAGAGCAGCACGTCGAACTCGTCCAGCCAGGGGTCGGCGAGGGTGAGTTCGGTGCCGCGGCCGGTGATGCCGTAGTTCGTGTATGCCGCCGTGCGGGCCGCGACGACCCGGGTGGTGACGAAGGCCAGCTCGCGGTCGCCGGGCACGCCGCCCTCGGCGCCCTTGGCGGGGCGCTGGATCGCCACCCAGCTGCCGGGGGTGATGCCGGTGTGGACGCTGTCGAGTTGGAGGACGCGCCGGTTGACGGGCTGCGGTTTGCTCGCGACGACGACCTCGACGCCCGGTTCGGCGCTGCCGGCGGTGTAGCGCAGGCTCACCTCGTGGTCGCCGTGGGTGAACTGGTCGCCGGTGCCCGGCCGCAGCGGGATCTCCCGGCGGTCGGCGCCGTGCTCGACGACGACGTGCACCAGGCCGTCCGCGTCGGGCCGGGACACGGTCAGGGTGCGCTCGGGCAGGCCCGAGTGCAGCCGGGCGGTGACACCGGGCCGCTGGGGGCCGGCGCGCCGGCCGCGGTCGGTGTCCTGGGCGGGCCGCACGGAGAGGTCGACCTGCCCGGTGCCCAGCGGGAAGGTGACGGACTGCGGCACCGGCAGGTTCTCGGCCCGCTGGTCGGAGCTGCCGCCCTCGACGTACTGGAACTCCGCCCGCACCGGCACCTTGCCCGCCGTGTCGAACACGATCCGCATGCTGACCAGGACGGCTCCGGTGAGCGGCCAGTCCGCGGTCCGGATGACCCGGCCCCGGGCGTCCTGCACCGGCTTGAGCGGCGCGGTCGCCCCGAACGGCGCGGTGGTCACCCGCATGGCCAGCAGCTCCCGCAGCAGCGGCCGAGGGCCGGGCGCGGCGGCGGTGCGCCAGGCGGGGTAGAGGCCGCGCAGGGCGGGGTCGAGGGCGGTGAGGAGGCGCGCGGTGTCGCTGCCGGGCCGCCGGCCGCTCGGGGCGGCGCTTTGCGTGGGCGTACGCCCCCGCAGGGCGGGGAGTACGTCGCCGAGCGCTCGGAGGGCAGCGGTGCGCGGATCGTTCTCGAGGGGCGCGGGGAACTGCGCGACCGGCCCGGACGAGGCCGCATCCGCCCGGCGCCCCGCAGTGGCACCCTCCTCCTGCGCGGGCGCCAGCCCCAGGGCGCGCTCGGCGATCTCCGCCAGCACCGCCTCCAGCCGCGCGAACCACTCCGCGACCTCCTCGTAGGGCGCGGCAAGCACCTGCGCCTCGCCCAGCCGGGCGACCGGCTCGGCGAGCCGGGCGGCCAGCTGCCCGGGGGTGCGGACGCCGTCGAGATCGTCCCGCAGCGGGGCGAGCACCTGGTCCTCGAAGTCCTCGATCAGCCGGCTGACGGGCCGGGGGTTCGGCACGTCCGGCGTCGGCGGCTCCTCCCCCGGCTCGCCGGGGACGGCGGGCGCGGCGGTCCAGCGCCGCACCTCGTCGACCAGTTCGCGCAGCGTCCGCGGTGCCGACGCGGGCAGCGAGACCGCGGTGACCTCGTCCTCGCGGTCGATCCGCACCCGCGCGACCGGCAGCAGCTTCGGCCCGCCACCGGCCTGTTCCCCGAAGACGAACAGCAACTGGTCCCCGGTCTGGAGCGAGTTGGTGGTGCCCTCGACGAACAGCTCGGAGCGCCTCTCCAGGTCCTCGGGGGTGACGAGGGACGGCCGGCGCCGCCGGACCTTCAGCTCGTTGAAGTCCCACCGGGCGGTGAGGTCGCGGCTGGTCTCGAAGGTCAGGGACTCCTCGTCGGCGGACGCCGGCACGCTGTGGCTGCGCGCGCCGCGCGGGACGACGACGGGCAGGCTCTCGGCGCGCGGGTCGCGTTCGAGGGTGTACGCCAGGTGCGTGGCGGCGGCGACGCCGGGCCGCGGCCGGTGCCCGACGAGCCGCCCGAGCAGCACGAGCGAGCGGTGCTCGTTCGCCGTACGGAGGTAGGCCTCGTCGGCGATCCGCTCGGAGTGGAAGGTGAGCAGGTCGCCGAGGACGGCGGTGGCGTCGAGCAGCCCGATCGCCGGGTCGTCCGGGGTGCGTACGGTCAGCCCGGCGAGGGCCGGGTACGCGGGTGAGGCGAGCCGGTCGAGGAGGGCGGCGAGGAAGGTGCCGTAGGTGCCGACGCGGTAGTCGAGGGCGGTGCGGCCGGGCGGATTGTGGAGCGGGGCCGGGGCCCGGCGCTCGTCGTGTCCGCCGCCGCACGCCCCGCCGCGGGCGCACTCGTCGGTCGCGGTCATCGGGCACCTCCCAGGGATATCTCCAGCCGGCCGTTCTCCGGCCGGTCGGGGTCGTTGTCGCAGGCGGCGATCTCCAGCGGGCCGATCCGCAGCAGGCCGGCCTCGCGTTCGCCGCGGTCCGGCTCGAACAGCCGCCGCAGCCGGGTCACGCGCACGCTCTCCACGCCGGGCACCGCCGCGGCGGCGGCGACGAGCCGGCTGAGCCGGACCGGTTCGCCGAAGGTCAGGGCGTCCGGGTGGAAGAGGCCGCCGCGTCCGCTGCCGAGCACCCGGTACAGCTCGGCGAGGATCTGCCCGTGCTGGTGGCCGGGCCGGGCGCACACGGTCAGCGCGATGTCGAGCGGCACCAGCCGGGCGGGGCGTACGACGAGGTCGTGGCCGATGCGCCGGTACGGCTCCAGGGCCTGGGCGACGCGGTCCGGCAGCGCGGGTGACGGTGTGTCCTCGCCGGGCCGGCGGACCGGGTCGACGGCGATGTGCGCCTCCTGGACGCTGCCGGTCCAGCGCAGTTGGGCGGCCGCGCGCTGGACGCCGGGCAGGGCGCCGGCGAGGGCGGCGTAGTCCTCGGCGGTGACCGCGCGCAGCCGGGTGCGGCGCAGGTCGAGGGGGGCGAGCCGGCGTACCTGGTCGACGGGTTCGGGTTCCGTGCCGCCGGTGGCGGGCAGCGGGTTGCGGACGACGGCGGCGGACAGCGCCTCGGTGGCGTCGCGCAGCACGAGGTGGTTGATGGCCTCGGCGCCGACGTTGCCGGCGGTGCCGCCGCCGGTCCGGTAGCGGGCGGTGAGCCGGCTGCCCGGGGTGGGCCGGGCGCCGTGCCGGCCGTCGCCGAAGCGCAGCGCGAGCCGCCCGTCGTCCTCCAGCTCGCCGACGAAGTGGCGGTCGCGGGGGGTGCTGCGGAGGAGGTCGCGGCGGGGGTTCCAGCCGGAGTCGTGCGTCTTGTCCGTCCTCCCGTCGGCCACCTCGGCCGCGTCGGCCGCGTCGGCCGCGTCGGCCGCGTGGACCGCGTCGGCCGCGTTCGCCTCGTACAGGCGTACGGCGGGCAGGGCGTGGCGTGGGTCCTGGGTGAGCGCGCCGGTGGCGGAGCCGCGCAGCACGGCTGCGTCGGGGTGGAGCCCTTCGGCGTAGGCGGGGCCCCAGCTGTGGGCGATCTCCCAGACGATGTGCGGGTCGAGGACGGTGCCCGCGCGGGCGCGGGCCGCCAGCACCTCGATCCGGCGGAGCTTGGCATCCAACAATTGGTCGGAGCGGTGCAGGAGTTCGCGCAGGGCGCGTACGGGGTGCAGGCGCAGCTCCAGCCGTTCCAGGACGCGCAGCCCGAACACGACGGCGAGTTCGGCGATCTCGCGCGCGTCGAGCCCGTCGCGGTCGCGGGCGCTGCGCCACAGCTCGACCAGCCGCTGCCGGACCCGGTCCGGGATGGCGGCGATGCGCTCGGCCTGCCCGGCGGCGACCGTGCGCGGCTCGGGGAAGGGCACCGCCTGGGTGACCGGCGCCCGGCCGAGGACGGGCCGGAAGCGGGGCCGGATGCCCGGGTACACGGACTGGGCGAGCAGGGTGCGCAGCGCGGCGGTCTGCGCGTACGCCGTGCCGGGCACGACGCGTTCGTGCCGCTGCCCGGCGCGTTGGAGCCCGATCCCGGCGCGGGTGACGGCCGGTTCCCCGACGGTGGCGAACAGCTCCCGTACGTCGTCCGGGGTGAGCGCGTGCCCGTCGGCGGTGCGGTCGGTGAGGGCGTTGATCAGCCGGGCGGGGGCGTTGCCCTCGTCGGGGTCGGCGCAGCCGAAGGCGCCAGGGCAGCAGGAGCCGAGGACGGCCGGGTCGGCGGGCACGGTGAACGTCTCGGGCAGCCCGTCGAGGGTGCGGCCGTGGTCGACGAGGACGACGTTGCCGCGGGCGAGGGTGACGTCCTCGACGGGCAGGCAGTCCCGGCCGGCGCGGGTGACCAGGCACAGCGGGAAGCGCAGGGCGTCCTCGGCGGCCCAGGTGACCTCCAGCACCGGCTGGTCCTCGACGCGGTCGACGGCCGGGGTGACGGAGGTGAGGCGGACGGCCTGGCGGTGGGAGGGGTCGGCGTCACCGGGGGTGCCGGTGCGGGGGCCCTTGACCTCCTCCAGGATCAGCACGTCGCCGGGGTGCAGGTCGAGCCGCCGTTCCCGGCGGGTCTCCGGGTCCACCCAGGCGTCGCGCAGGGTGGCGGCGGTGGCGCCCTTGGGGAGGACGCGGACCTCGCCGCCCCAGCTCCACAGCCGGATCGCGTTGTGCGCGACGCGCAACCGCAGCGACTCGGTCGCCGGGACGGGCTCGAAGACCTCCACCGAGCCGCGCTCGTCCAGGTCGCCGAGGTCGGTCTCGTGGATCACCGTGCCGGGTTCGGGCCGGTCGTGCGGGTCGAGGCTGCGGACGTCGACGGAGGCGAACCGGAAGGTGCCCGGCGCGAGGGTGTGGTCCTCGGCGGTCTGGACGGTGACATAGGCGCGCGCGTTGCAGCCGTCGTGCATCGCGTAGTCGATGAGCCGGACGTGGCGGCGCACGGAGACGCGGCGGCGGGCGGTGCCGAGGTACGCCTCGGTGGCGACGGCGTCCTGCTGGTGGCTGATGCGGTCGCCGGTGTACGCGAGGAGTTCGACGAGGGTGGTGCCCAGGTCGGCGGGGTGGCGCTCGACCCAGTCGGGGGTGGTGAGCGTGAGCCGGTCGAGGAGCAGCTTGCGGATGGTGTCGTAGTCGCGGGCGGTGTAGTCGATGACGGGGGTGGCGGGGAAGGCGGGAGGGCCGGCGTCGCCGCCGGGGGTGCGGGGGGTGTCGTCGAAGGGGGTGGGGCAGTCGGGCCGGAAGGTGAAGGTGGTGGTGTGGTAGCGCTGGTCGAAGCCGCGGTAGGGGCGGGTGCCGGGACGGCCGTACGGGTCGGCCTCCACGAGGGAGAGCCGGTAGCGGGAGGTGTCGCCGGCCCGGTCGAGGGTGACGTAGAGCCGGTCGTCCAGCTCCGGGTCCTCCTCGCGTTCGACGCTGACGTCGACGGCGGTGACGCCGGTGACGCGCCGCCCGCCGTCGATCCGTACGTTCTCCGGGCCGAGGCCGTGCGGGGCCTTGCCGAGGAAGGTGACGGTGAGCAGCAGCCCGTCGTCGCCGGCCTCGACGGTGTCGACCCCGTTCAGCCGGGCGGCCCGCACCTTGGCGCGGCGGGACACGGTGGCGCCGGTCATGCGGCGGCCCTCCCTTCGAAGACGTCCTCACGGCGGGTGCCGGTGGCGCGTACGGCGTAGGACAGCCGGACGCGTACGACGGTGTCCTCGCCGGCGATGTCGAGGTCGTCCACCTCGATCAGGTCGCCCAGCCAGCGCTGGAGGGCGGCGTGCACGGACAGTTCCAGGGTGCTGAGGATCTCCGGGCTGTTCTGCGCGAAGACCAGGTCGAGCAGGCCGCAGCCGAAGTCGGGGCGCATCACCCGCTCCCCCGGGCTGGTGAACAGCAGTTGCTCGATGAGGTCGTACACGTGCTCGGCGGGGCGGGCGTGGGCGGTGCGGCCGCGGCGGTCGGCGCGGAAGGGGAAGGCGATGTCGCTGCGGGGGCGCGTGCCGCCGGGTGCGGTGATGCCGCCGTACGGGCTCGTGTTGCCGTACGGGCTCGTGTTGCCGTACGGGCTCATGTCGCTGCGTGGGCTCATCGGACGGTGACCTTTCGCTGCGCGGCCCGGACGACGGGCGCGCCCTGCGGGACGAGGGCAGCGGTGAGGCACTGGGCGGCGGAGGTGTCGAGCAGCACGGGCCGGCCGGCCACGGTGACGCCGGTGTCGTGGGCGGTCCAGCGGACCGACACGCAGGGCGTGGGCACGTTGTCGACGGTGTGCGGGCAGCCGGTGACGGCGTAGGTGTGCGCGGCCGTGACGACGGCGGCGCCCGCGAGCCGCACTCCGTCCGCGGGTGAGGTGGTGACGGCGACGCGGCCGCCGTGCGGGCAGCCGATCACTGCGTCGGCGTCGAGCAGACTCCCGGACACTTGGTTTCGTCCCCCGTCTTCGTCTCTGTTCTGCTGGTTCGTTGGTCGAGCACGGTCGTCTACCGTTGGGAGAGAACCGTCAACTGCCCCTCGTTGATGGTTACTTCGCGTCCGCGCAGGACGACTTCGGCGCCCGCGCCGGTGGCGATGACCACGGCCTCGCGGGTGATGCGGATGTACGCCCCGCCCTGGGCCTGGAGCAGGATTCCCTGCTCGTCGCCGGGGGCGTCGTTCAGCACGACCTTGTGCTCGCGCGGTGTCTGTACGACGACCGGCTTGTCCGGCCCGCCCGCCCGCAGCGCGTCGCGGGCGTCGGCCGGCAGCTCGTCGGCGGCGCCGTACCAGCACCCCGTCCACACCGGGAAGCTGGGATCGCCCTGCTCGAACTCCACCCACACGCCGGTGCCGGGGGGCGGCACCACGAACTGCCCCGACTTCGGTCCCGTGAACGGCAGGCAGGGCAGCGCCCAGGTCGACGGCTCCTCGCCGAGCACGTCCGGGACCTCGACGGTGAGGCGTCCGATGCGCAGGGGGTCGTCGTTGCTGAGGACCTTGCCGCGGAACTTGCCGAGGTAGCGATTGCCGGGTGCCGCCATGTGGGTCTGCTCCTGGTGGGTCGGTCGGAGTCGTGATGGGTCGGTCGGAGTCGTGGTGGGTCGCTCAGGGCCGGACGTAGGGGCTGCGCGCTTCGAGGCCTTCGCGGGAGAGGGTGAAGTTCTGCTGGTACGAGCCGGGGCGGAGGTTGTGGGTGACGGACTTGACGTAGTAGTCGCCGTCGTACGCCCGTCCCGCGCCGCGCACCCCGACGAGCCGGCGGGGCTGGAGGATGTAGCCGTGCCGGTTGACGTCGAGCGAGCCGGAGCCGGAGACGACGTCGGCGGAGACGGCGGCGCGGGCGAGGAGTTCGGCCTCGGCCTGCGCGAGCTGCTGCTTCGCCGTGCCGGAGAGGGTGCGGCGTTTCAGGGCCGGGGTGGGGCGCTTGCCGAGGGGCGGGCGCAACGGGCTGATCGACGGCTGCGGGAGCAGTGACGACTGCCGGTTGTCCGGGTTCTGCCAGCGTGCCTGCGGCTCTTCGCGGGCCGTCCCGTCGTAGGCGAAGGTGAGCTGGTCGACGGTGGAGTGGGCGTCCATGTTGACGTTGAGGGCGTGCTGGCGGATGCCGAGCCGGACCTCGGGTCCCCAGCGGGCGGAGGACCGGCCGGGGGTCGGTCCGGGCTCCAGGTAGAAGGTGTAGCCGTTGGCGCGGGCCAGCTCGGTGACGTACTGGAGATCGGTCCCGGTCTGGTAGTGCACCCGCAGGTCCTGGTGCGGGGGCTGGGCGATCTGCTCCTGGTAGACGTCGGGCCGGATGCCGTAGTCCGAGTAGCGGCGGAGGATGGCCAGCACCCGCTCGGAGGGCCGGAGGTTGGGGTACCGGGCGGTGCGCTCCTCGAGGTCCATCAGGAGGGTGAGGTCCTCGCCGGTGACGGTGAGGGTGGAGTGGCCGGGCTGGTTGCTGGCGCCGACCTCCTGGCGTACGACGAGCCCGTCGAAGAGCACGTCGGAGGTGCCCTTGACGGTGGCGGTGACGACCACCCGGGTCCTGGGATCGAAGAACCCCTCGGGCAGCAGGCGCCGGCTGATGAGCCCGTTCTTGGTGAGGTCGAAGGCGAGCTGGAAGCCGCTGCGCTCGCCGGCGGTGGCCGTGATCTGCGCGGACAGCAGCGCCTCGGTCACGTCGGCGGGCACGGGGCGCACGAGCTTCGGCCCCATGAGCAGCGTGACATGGACGGGGCCCTGCCCCACGGGCACGTCAAACACGCCGGTCCCCCTGGGGGAACCCACCGGCGAGCGGGACGCGGATGGTCCGCCCGGCCTCGCTGGTCAGCTCGTCGGGGTCGAGGACGGGGTTGGCGTCGGCGATCCGCCACCACTGTCCCGGGTCCCCGAAGTACCGCTGCGCGAGCAGGTCGGGGCGCTCGCCGGCGGCGACGGTGTGCGCGTGCGTCTCCTCCGGGTCGTCGGGGAGGGGCGGGAGCAACCGTCGCTTGGCGTAACGGACTTCGGTGCCGTCGGCCAGGCGGTGGATGCCGATCTCGGCGTCGTGGTAGCGGCTGGTGCGGGGGTAGGGGTGGGCGCCGGGTATGGCGTCCAGGGCGCTGTGGTGGTCGTACGGCTCGATGTCGGCCATGGCGGTGTCTGTCATCCCCTTCCGGGTACGGGCGCGGTCGCGGCGCCGAAGCCGGCGGCTGCGGGGAGTCCCAGCGAGCCGATGCCGGTGCTCCTCGCGGCTGCCGCGAGCCGTTCCTTCTGCGCGAGGTGGGCCATGTACAGATCGGCACCGCGGTGCCCGGCGGGCAGGTCGCTGACGGTGAGGATCTTCATGCCGATGCTGAGGGAGGCGCGGATCGGGTTGAGGTTCACGTCGAAGGCCGACTCGTTGACGGACAGCTCGGTGAGCCGGACCGGCATGACGCGCTTGCTGCCCCAGGTGAAGAGGGTGAGGGGCATCTCGATCGGGGTGATCTCGATGGCGCCCTTCTGGGACAGGCGCATCGACTCGCGGAGCCTGGCGGTGGTCGGCTGCACCAGCATCTCGAGCGTGGCGAGCTGCGGGTGAATGCCGTCCGGCGCCGCGATCTCGAACTGGTCGGTCGCGTCGATCTCGGCGGTGAACTTCCACGTCTCCTGCGCGGGACCCTTGAGCCGCAGCGCCTCGTTCCGGTCCCCGCCGCCGGCCCCGCCGGCTCCGGTGTCCCCACTGTCACCCGCCGACTGGGGGGCGACGCTGCGCTCCAGGGTGTCCGGGTTGAACTGGAGGACGATGACGCGTTGGGGGGTGCCGGTGTCGGGGTTGACGACGACTATTCCGGAGCGGATGGGTTTGGGGATGTCGGGGTAGCGGGTCACAGGCGGGCCTCCAGGCGGGCGCGAAGGTCTGTGTAGTCGTAATTCGGGAAGTGCTCCGGGAAAACACGCAGCATTTCCTGTAGATCTCGGAGGATGAGACTGTATTCCCTGTCGCCGAGTGGAACATCAGCGAACAGGTACTGCCAGCCGGTGACACCTTTCGTCATACACAGATTGTCGAGATAGTCTCGATAGTCGAGATCGAGCTTGACGAGGGTATTGAACCTGTCCAGAAACCATATCTCGGGACTCGAGACGCCCGGCAGAAACCTCATCGTGGCAAGTTGCCCGCCGCCGCCGCGGGAGATGTCGTCAAGGATGGAGAGTTCCGAAAGAAGCTGCCTGTCCGCCTCGTCCCAGACGAAATCGTCCACGTTGAGCAGTTTTCGTTCGCTGCTGGTATCTAGGCTCATGACGCTGAACTCGCCGACGAGCGAGGTACCG
The DNA here is from genome assembly GCF_040678395.1 of Streptomyces sp. NPDC052687. Taxonomy (NCBI): domain Bacteria; kingdom Bacillati; phylum Actinomycetota; class Actinomycetes; order Kitasatosporales; family Streptomycetaceae; genus Streptomyces; species Streptomyces sp. NPDC052687. The sequence continues at coordinate 94,864 of NZ_JBFATR010000023.1, forward strand.
GGATCGGTACTGCGCCAGTGCAGTGCCACGTAGCGGTACGGGAAATAGGCCTCCTTGAGCCGCCGGCTGAGCGGGTACCCGTACTCCGCCATCAGCTCGAAGATTCCGGCGGGATCCTCGCCGGACCCGCCTGGCCCCGTCCGCTCGTACATGACGTCACAGAACGGGGATTCGCGCACCTCTCGGACGGCCTGGAACAATCGACGCTCGTACGGGAACATTCGATTCGTCCTCACACTTCCTCGTGCAGCAGGTTCCAGTCGATCAACCTCGCACCCTCGAGCATCTTGAGGCGCTCGAGCGCACGGCTCAGCTGCGGTAGAGACCTCGGCCCCAAACTGCGCTTCCTCGCACGGAGTTGAAGCTCAAGATGCAACATGCCGCGATATTGGCGTCCAGGAAGCGTGAGGCGTTGCTTCACTATGTGGTTCGCCATGCCCATGGTGATGTTGAGCCAACTCTTGATCTGCGTCGCACCGAAGGTATTGATGTAGAGCACGTTCTTCTCGTCGGCCTGGGGAGGCTTGAGGTTGAGCTGGACTGTCTTTTCGGCACCGAGCTCCTTCCAGTCGGTCTGCTTGGCGCCGGTTCCTCTGATCTTCTCGTATCGGCCGAATGTGGAGCGTATGAATGTGGGAATGTCGGCGACGGCACCTGTGTTGCCGAACTCCACCCTGGACTCATACCAGATCGGCTTGTTCTTCGCTGCCCGCCAAGCGGGCATCTCGACACCGAGTTCCAGGTCTTTGTTCACCCCGCGGCGGGCCGGTACCAGATTGCTGCCTCTCGCGTCACCCCCCAGACGGTCCGGCAGCAAATGCGCTCTCACCCAGGCTCCGTCTTCCTGGAGATTCCGGGAGGGATCCGTGATGTAGTCCCAACCTTTCGGCTCGCCGGCGGGCGTCCTGCTGGCCGGAGTCCCCTTGGTGATCTTCGGCTGACTGATGTATTCCGGCGCTATGTGGCTTGCCCTGTCGCCACTGTAAGAGGGCATCTTGGGCGTGGGCAGATCGGCTGCAGGCGCAGGCGCGCCGGGTGGATTCGGATAGGCCGAGGGCTGGGACCGGGGCTCCGAATAGTCTCCTCCCAACACGGGTCGTGACGGATTGAGAGAAGCAACGACAGTGAAGGGATCCCCACCGACAGGCCCGAGTCCGGTCAGTCGGTAGTACAGCCGCATCGACTTCAGGAGGCCGAGGAACGTGGATTGGGGAATGCCGTCTCGCATCGCGTTGTACAGCCTGGGACGGATGGCCGCCACGATCCTGCGCAACCGGTCGTCCTTGAAATCCCTTGAGTTCTCGTGCTTCCTTGTCCTGACCTTGTCCGAGTCGGATTTCGGCCTGCCCGGCCGACCGGACTCTCGTGTGTCGGGGCGCGGACCGCGGCGGTCGGGGCCCTTCGTGCGGCCCTTGGGCCGGGTCACGCGCGGCGCCGGCCTGCCTGGGCCGCTGCTGCCGCCCTGTGGCTTCCTGCTGCCGCCGTCCCTGTCCTCACGATCCGGGCCCTTCGGCTTCGTCGAGCCATGACCTCCGGGCTTGCCCGTGGTGTCTTTGTCGTCATTCCTGGGATTGACCGGGTCCACATCGTTGGTCTTGCCAGGGATACTTCTGTCGCCCTTCGGCTTGGTGGTGTCGGAAACCTCCTTGCCGTCCTTGAACTGCTCCGGAAGCTTGTCCTTCGGCGTCGGCTTCGCGTCCTGGTCCAGTGTCGGCTGCGGGTCCGGCTTCGGCTTGGGCTTCGGGGCCGGGGTGGGGCGGGTGCCCGGCTTGACGGAGCCGTCCTTGTCGCCCCTGAGGCGACCGGGCCTGTTCGGCTCCTGATCCTTGGACCTGCCGGGAAGATCCTGGCCGCCTCGCTTCGGCTTGCCCGACGTGTCCTTGCCCGGGGTTCTCGTCGCCGGCTTGGTGGGGGCCGCTTTCCCCTGCGGCTTGGTGCCGGGCTCCACGCCTTTGCCGGATTTCGGCATGGCGGGAGAAGCGGCGCCCCCTTCGTTCCCGGCAGTCGATCGCGCGTCCTTGTCGCCCCGTCTGTCGTCCACCTCCGGCGCTCCCGGCCGGCGGTCGCCGTCGCGGTTCTTTTCGCCCCTGCCCAGTCGTGCCGCGATGTCCTTGAAGCGGCGGCCGACCTTCGCCACGTACTTGCCGATGCCGCTCAGCAGGGCCTCGTAGGCGAGTTCGAGGAGGGCGACGATGCCGGCCGCCACCGCCTTCGCGAACAGGATGCCCGCGCCGCCGGTGCGGACGGCCTTCAGCCAGTCCAGGACCGCGCCCATCGCGCGGAGGATTTCGCCCAGGGCGCCGATCGCCGTGCGGATGGCGTCGATGACCGCCATCACCCAGCCGGCGCCGGGGATGAGTTTGGCGATGACCTTGGTGATGACGATCTCGCCGATGATCAGCGGGAGTTGGGGGACTATGGCGTCCCAGGTCTCCTTGACTATCTGTTCGAGGGTGATGCCGCCCTTGAGGAGTTTGTCGAAGACGGCCTTGGGGATGCCGAGGATTTCCTCGATCTTGGACTGGAACCATTCCTTGACCGCGGACTTGACCTCGCGGAACAGGTGGTTCTTGGCGCCGTCCACGGCGGAGTTCTTCGCGCCGCTCAGCCAGCCGCCGGGGTCGGAGAGGAAGTCGACGGCGATGAGCATGAAGTCGCCGAGGGCGCTCAGCAGGCCGGCGGCGAACTGGAGAATGCCCTTCACCGTGTCGACGACGGCCTTGATGACGTCGAGGAGCGCCTTCTTCAGGATGTCCAGGATGCTGCTGAGCAGCTTGCCGAGGGCGTTCAGCAGATCCGTGATCATCTGCTTCAGCATCTGGGACAGGCGGTTGACGAGGGCGATCGCCGCCTGGATGAGGGTGGTGATGAGGTTGCGGACGCGCTTCGCCAGGTCGATGACTGCCCGGACCATCGCCTTCGCGAACTCGATCAGGTCCTTGATGAAGTTCTTGATCGCGTCGACGATGTTCTTGCGGGCCTCGTTGATCCAGCGCTCGACCGTCTCCTTGAAGGTGCGGATGAAGCCGATCACCGCGTCCCGCGCCGCGCGGATGACCCGCACGATCGCGTTCTTGATCTCGATGACCTTCTGCTTGATCCAGTCGAAGGCTTTCGTGATCCAGTTGCCGGACTGCTCGGCGGCGGTGTTCTTCTGCTGGTCGGCGTCCCGCTCGGCCCGTACCGCCTCGTCCTCGATCTTCTTGTCGCTGTCCTCCTTCTCCGTCTCGACCTTGTCGTCCGTCTGCTTCTCTTGGTCCCTGACGTCCTTCTCGACCTTGTCGCGCCTGTCGCTCTTCTTGTCGCCGAGGCTTTTCAGCTCCTGGTCCTGGTCGGCGCGCCAGTCCTCGCGCTGGGCGGTGACCTCGGCCATCGCCTTCTCGCGTTCGCCCGCCTGCGTCCGGGTGTTCGTCGCGATCTCGGCGTCGACCTGCTGCCTGTGCTTCGCCTGCGAGTCGCGGAAGTCGCGGTCCTTGGCCTGACGGCTTTCGGACATCCCCTTCTGGCCCTCGCTGAACGCGGCCCGGAACTGCGAACCCCGTTCGTGTTCCGCCACTTCGGAGGCCGCCTCCGCGGGAACGGCTCCGGTCACGCCGCCGGACCCGACTCCCTGCCCGGCGCCGCCCTTCCCGCCCGGCACCTTCGCGGTCAGCTGCTCCTTGGGCGCGTCCGGGTACACCTGGTCCTCGCCCATCCCGCGCCCGGCGTCGTCCCGCGCGGTCCCCAGGGTCTGTCGGCCCTTCGCGTCGACGTGGCCGTCCTGCTCACCGGCCGCCTGGCCCGCGACGCCCTGCATCTGCACGCCCGGCGCGTTGCCCGCCTGCGCCTGCTTGAGGGCTTCGTCCTTCGTCGGCAGTCCGGCGAACTTGGCGGCCAGTTCCTGCGGGTCCACGACAGGCTTGTCGGCGCCGAAGATACTCGCCACGCCGTTCACCAGCTTGCCGCCGATGAAGCCCAGTGCCATCGCGAACGAGTCCCAGGCGCCCGGCTCCTCCGCCTTCTCCGCCTCTATCTGGCCCTCGGGCTCCTTCGCGCCCTCGACCTCGGCGTCCTCCCGCTCCGGTTCCGCCGCCTGCTGCGCCGGGTCCTGCGAGTACTGCGCGGGGGCGTCCGTCCTCGGCTTGCCCTGGAGGGTCCGCGGCGCTCCCGCCGGGCGCTGCATCTCCGGCGGGGCGGAGGCCAGCGTCCGGTGCTCGTCGCCGACGGAACGGTCCACCGCGCCGCCGACGCCGCCCATGGCCTCAAGTGCCGGGTGCGGCTTCAGGTTGGAGGCCGTGGCCAGGCCTGCTTCCGGGGACACGCCGGCGAGGTTCGGAGCCGGTCCGGAGTCCTTCTTGCCCTTGCCGCGGGCCGGCGCGGCAGCACCCCCGCCGCCACCGCCACCCCCACGGCCGCCTCCTCCGCCCCCGCCGCCGCCGCGTGAGCGCCCGGCCGAGGGTGCCGCCGCCCGGCGTTCGGGTGCCGTCTCGGGGGCGCGCTTCGGCTCGGGAGCTGCCTTCGGGGCCGGCGCGGAAGCCGGTTGCGAGGGCGCGGGCTCGGACCTGGGCGCCGCCGGGGGGACGTCGGTACGGTCGCTCGGCCCGGGCGAGGTGTCCGGGGCGGGGCCGGGGGTCGGGACCGTACCGGAGGAGGAGCCAGAGGTGCCGCCCGTGTCCCCGGCCGTGTCCGGCGCGGGCGCCGCCCCGGACGTACCGGAGGCACCCGAACCCTCCGGCCCCGCGCCGCCCTTCGTCCCGGCGTCGGACTGCGCCGAGCTGCCGCCCGCCGCCTGCTGGGACTCCTTCTCCGGTGCTGCCGTGGTCTTGTCGCCGCCCGCGGGCGTGCCCGCTTCCTCCTTCGCGGCGGTTTCCCCGACGTCACTGCCGCCCTCGGACTTGCCGTCCGCCGTGCCCGGCGCCTCCTGCACGGTGGTCTGCGCTGCGACCGGGCCGGCCTTCGGATCGTCCCCGCTCTTGGGGTCCTTGGACGCCGTACGCGGCACGGGCGGCATCGCCGCGGCCTGTTCGAGGGCCAGGCCGCCGAGGCCGGTCGCGCTGTCGGGGCCGCCCTCGGTCTCCTTGGACGGCGTCACCTCCAGCGGTTCGCCGGCCGTCTCCTCCGCGGGCTCCGCCTCGGCCGCCGCGTCCTCGGCGTCCTCCGCGTCGCGCAGCGCCCGCACCTCGTCGGCCCGGGTCGGCGGCGGGGCGGGGAACGACGGCATCGACGGCGACGCGGACGGGTCCAGCTCTTCCGCGGTCGGTACGCCGGACACGTCCAGGTCCTGCCGGGGCAGGAAGTCCTCGGGCCGCAGCTTGATGTCCCAGGCGCTGGGCTCCTCGCCGCCGACCTCCACCTCCGACTCGCCGCCGGACGCGAAGGGGTCCTCGTCCTTCTCCTCCTGAAGACCCTCCAGGTCCTGGCTGCGCTTGCCCTCCAGGGTGCTGCGGCGGCCGGGTAGCTGGGTGTCCTGGCCCGTGCGGGCCGGAGTGCCGGTGGGCTTCTGCTGCCCCTGCCTGTCCTCCGGCTTCACCTGCCGGCCGGCCACGGCCGCCTCGGCTGCGCCCGGGCGGTTCCTCGCCGCGGACTCCTCCTTGCTCGCGGCCGGCGTCTCCCGCTGTTCGGTGTCTTCCTTGCCGTCCGGGTCCTGCTTCTGCTCCTTGCCCTCAGCCGAGGACGCAGACTTCTGCCCGTCGGCTCGCTGCCCGCCTTGTTGTCCGCCCTCCGGCTTCCCGCCGGAGCCCGCGGCCGACGAGGCCTGCTCCCGCGGCGCGGCCGGTGCGCCCGACGTCTTCCGCCCGGTCCTGCCGCCCGGGGCTCCTGGAGGTCGCGAGTCCCGCTCCGCCTCCCGCGGCGCGGCTCCGCCCTCCGGTGTCGTCCTCTGCTCTGGGGTACCGCCGTTGCGCGGAGTGCTTCCGGCCTCGCCCTCGTCCCCGCTCTGCTCCTTCTCCGGCCCCGGCACCTGCCCCGGCCGCTGCCGCTCCGCCCGCCGTTCCTCGGCCTTGCGCTGCTCCTCCTCGCGCTCGGCCCGTACCTCCTCGGCGGTGTCCGGCTCCATCTGCGGGGCGTCGTGCGCGTTGCGCTCCAGGTCGTCGTCGGCGTAGTCGTCGTACGCCTCGATCTCGTCGACGAGGTCGAGCACCCGCTCGTGCTCGGAGCTGAGCAGGCGTCGCTCCAGGCGGACGAGGACGGCGTCGAGCATCTCCTGCGGGAGGCGGGAGAGTTGCTTGCGGGTGCGCAGGGACAGGTCCTGCGGGTCGCCGCGCAGCGAGCGCACGATCGTGTTGGTCAGCCGGTCCACGAGGGTGGCCGGGTCCATCTGCTCCGCCCGGCCCCGGTCCGCGTGCACGGTCGCGTACCGCAGCCACCCAGGCGTGGCCTGCCCCTCCTCCACCTGCGGAGCGTCCTGCCCGGGCTCGCGCACCAACTCCTGCGCCGCGCCCTCCGCCTCCCGTTCGATCGCCTGCTGGGGCAGGCTCACCGCTCCCAGTTCGCGGCCGGCGCGCAGGGTGCCGAGGCCGTGGGGGTTCTGGACGGTGTGCAGGAGTTCGTGGGCGAGGAGGCGGCGGCCCTCGTCGGTGCCGGGCTTGAACATGCCCTCGCGGAAGAAGACGTCCTGGCCGACGGCGACCGCGTCGGCGCCCAGCAGTTCGGTCAGCCGGCCGGCGTCGCGGCCGGTGTGGAGGCGGACGCGGCCGAGGTCGTGGCCGAGCTGTTCCTCCAGTTCGCGCCGGACGCCGGGGTCGAGGGGCTGGCCGGCGCCGCTGACGATGTTCTTCGGTTCGGGGGTACGGGACTTCGCGGCGCGTTCCCTGCGCTTGCGGCGGCGCTGCTCGGCGGACTGCTCGGCACGGTCCCGCTGGGTCTGGGAGCTCACCGCGTCACCTCCCCGTGGCCGCTGAGGCCCTGGTGCACCGCGCGGGCCAGTTCCTGGCCGAGCCGCCGCGCGGAGAGTCCGGCGGGCAGTGGCGGGAGGCCGGTCAGGGCCTCCACGGTCACGGCGCCGTCCGCCGCGAGGGGTATGCCGTGCTCGCGGACCAGCCGGGTCAGCTCGCGCTCGAAGGCGGCCGAGACCCGCTCCGGGTCGGCGTGGAAGCCGGTGAGGGCCAGCTCACCCACGTCCACGTGTATCTCGCGCGGGTTCACTTCCATCCCCGCACCTCCGTCGGCGTCAGGGACCGCTCCAGCTTCAGGTACTCGGTGCGGGCCGCGGCCAGCATGTGACGCATCTGCAGGGCCTCGCCCTCCTCGGCGGCGAGGAACGCCCCGGACAGGGCGATGTTGCGGATCGAGCCGCCCGCGACGGTCAGCTGGGCGAGGAGCCCCACGTCCAGGTCCTTGACCGGCGCCTGCGACGGCAGCACCCGGCGCCAGATCTCTGCGCGTTCCCGCTCCGCCGGGAAGGAGAAGTCGACGACGAAGCGGATACGGCGCAGGAAGGCGGTGTCGAGGGCCTTCTTCATGTTGGTGGTGAGGACGGCGAGGCCGCGGTAGGCCTCCATCCGCATCAGCAGGTAGCTGACTTCCAGGTTGGCGTACCGGTCGTGGCTGTCCTTGACCTCGCTGCGCTTGCCGAACAGGGCGTCGGCCTCGTCGAAGAGGAGCAGCGCGCCGCCGCGTTCGGCGGCGTCGAAGACCCGGCGCAGGTTCTTCTCGGTCTCGCCGATGTATTTGCTGACCACCTGGGACAGGTCGATCACGAAGAGGTCCAGGCCCAGTTCCCTCGCCATGACCTCCGCCGCCAGCGTCTTGCCCGTGCCGGAGCCGCCCGCGAACAGCGCGGTGACGCCGAGGCCGCGGCGCAGGGCGGCGGCGAAGCCCCACTCCTGGTGGACGGTGGGCCGCTGCCGTACGTGGGCGACGATCTCCCGGAGGACGGACGTCTGGCGCTCGTGCAGCACCAGGTCGTCCCAGCCGGCCCGCGGTTCGATACGGCGCCCCAGCGCGTCCATGCCGAGGCGGGCCTCCTCCAGGCCCGCCCGCCAGGCGAGGCGCGCGATGTCCGGCTCGGCCTCGCCGGGCAGGTCGCGGCGCACGGTGTCGGCGGCGGTGCGGACGACGTGCGGCGGCAGCTGGAACTGGGCGACGAGCGAGCGCAGTTCGCCCTCGTCGAGGCCGAACTCGGTGAACGCGTCGGCCCACACGGCGAGTTGTTCGTCGTCGTCCAGGCGCGGCACCGGCACCCGGGTGCCGTGCGGGCGCTCCGTGTCCAGGGGGTCGGTGCCGGACACGACAACGGGTACGGCGGCCCCGGCCAGGAAGGCCTCGGTCGCCGCCCGCTGGTCCCGGTCCAGTTCGCCCGCCTCGACCAGCAGCGCGGCGGGCAGCAGGATCGCCTCACGCTGCCACAGCCGTGCCAGCCGGTCGCGTTCGGCGGGGTCGGCGGGGATGTCCTCGGCGTTCATGGTGTACAGGCCGAGTCCGGCGCGGGCGGCCCCGGCGGCGGCGATGTCGGCCCGGCTGCGCGGGTCGCCGCCGGTCACCTCGACCAGCGGCGGACTGTCGGGGCGGGCGCCCGTCGTCCAGGCGGTGGTGATCCGGTCCGCCGCCAGGTCGTACGACGGTGGCAGCCGGTCCGGGACCGGGGCGCGGCGCAGCCGGCCGTGCAGCCGGGCGTCCAGGTAGGGCGAGCCGAGGAGGAAGTGCAGGACGCGCTCGTCGAGGCGGAGCCGGGCGGTGGTCAGGGCGGTGTCGTCCGCCGGTTCGACGATCCGCCAGCGGCGCAGGGGTGCGACCGGGGTGAGCGCGCTCCAGTGCGGTTCGGCGAGCGCGGCGAGGGCGAGGGAGAAGGTGGGGTACGCCCGCTCCGGATCGCCGCTCGCGGCGGCGCACCGGGCGGCGGTCGTCGGCTCCAGTTCCTGCGCGGCGGTGAGCAGGACGAGGTCCCGTTCGAAGGGGGTGAGGCCGAAGCAGGCGACGAGCGCGTCGAGCGGGCCCGTGCGGGGCGGTACGGAGGCCACGTCCCGCTCCCCGGCCGGCGGGGGCGTGCTCTCCCCTGCCGCCGAGGTGTCCGGGTCGGTGGCGCGGGCCGCGTGCGCGTCGACGCGCGCCAGGACGCGGTGGATCTCCGCGCTCAGCGCGGCAGCGTCGTCCGTACCGGTCACATTTCCTGCAGCGGCGCCATTCCGGTGCCCCGTGCCGGTCTTGTTCGTCGTGCCCATGTCCTCACCTGCCCCCGTCGTGTGTCCCGGTCTCAGTTCTCCTCGGGCCCGTCACCGCCCCGTCGCGCGGGCCCGCCGCTCCCCGTGGACTTGCGTGGCGACCTGCGCGCCCGGGAGGCCGGCTTGGCGGCGGTCTTCGCCGGGGTCTTCGCGGGCGCCTTCGCTGCGGGCTTGACCTGCTTTGCGGCGGGCGGGTTCGCGGGAGCGTTCACGGGCGTCTTCACCCGCCCCGCCCTCTCCGTCTCCGTCCCCGGCTCGGCGCGCTCCCCCTCCGTACCGGCCGCGTCGCCCCCTCCCCCTCCCGGAGGGACCGGCGCACCCGGCGCGCCGAACGGCAGCACCCGTACGTCGTGCCGCTCCACGGGCTTGCGCGGCACCGGTGTGCCGCGGCCGTCGATGAAGATCAGGGACGCCTGGTACACCACCGACAGGGAGTACGGCGTCTGGTGGAGCATCCCCCACAGCTTCGACGTCTCGTCGACGTCCATCACCGTCGGCGTGAACCGCACCCGCTGCGCGGCCTCCGCGAGGTCGCTGCCCAGCAGGTACGGGCGCTGGCCGGTCTGTTCGATGACGTCCTTCGGCAGGACCGGTGTCTGGTGCAGGGTCCGGACCACGGAGCCGATCAGGCGCTGCCCGACCAGGTCCGTCTCGTCGCCGTAGGCGCTGATCAGGTAGTGCAGGTCGAGCGCGGCGGCGGGGCGCCTGACCAGCGTGCCGTCGCCCGCCCGGGTGGGCAGGTCGGTGCCGCGCATCGCGGTGTTGGGCGTGACCTGGTACAGGAACACGTTGACGGTGGGGTGGTCCGGCGGCTCGGCCGGCGGCTTGCGCGGCTCCACCCGCACGGCCTCGCCGAACTCCGGTCCCACGTTGGACTCGATGAGCAGGGCGAGGGCCTGGGTGACATGGGCGATGGCGAGTGCGTTGCTCATGACGTCGGTTCCTCGGTTCCTCTCGTCCTGCCGGTGCCGGCGCTCGTCCTGCCCGTGCCCGTGTCGGCGCTCGTCGTGCCCGTGCCGGCGGGGTGCCTGACGGGCGCCCCCGCCCCGGCCGGGCGCCTCACTCCCGCCCCCGCGCCAGGTAGTCGGCCAGGCTCACGGTCGCGGCGGGGCGTTCGGCGGGCGCACGGCGGGCGGGGCCGGCGGGCGGCGGCGCGCCCGCCGTCACCTCCAGCCGCCCGATCTGCACCCGCACCACCTGCTCGGGCGCCCGCCCGGACCGGCGGGCTGCGGCCTGCCGTACGGCGTCGCGGGCGGCGGC
>NZ_JBFATR010000024.1:0-103749 GCF_040678395.1 Streptomyces sp. NPDC052687
CGAGGCGTCCATGGCGTCGCCCTCGTCGCTGCTGCACTGGACCCGCCGCATGATCGAGATCCGCAAGCAGAACCCCGCCTTCGGCCTCGGCTCGTTCCGGGAGCTCCAGTCGTCCAACCCCGCGGTGCTCGCCTTCCTGCGGGAGTACGAGGACGACCTGGTGCTGTGCGTGAGCAACTTCGCGCGGTTCGCCCAGCCGACCGAGCTGGACCTGCGCGAGTTCGCCGGCCGCCACCCGGTCGAGCTGTTCGGCGGGGTCCGCTTCCCCGCCATCGGTGAACTCCCCTATCTGCTGACCCTCGGGGGCCACGGCTTCTACTGGTTCCGGCTCGTCCGAGTCGCATCTCGCATCGGCCGCCGGCTGTGACGCCGACGACCGTGAGCGTGCGCCGACGAAAGGAGGCGTCACCATGACGAAGACCGCATACCTCCGACCGAGCGGCAGCGGCAGGGCCGGGCTCGTCCGGCCCATGGCCTCGCTCGACGGCCTGCTGCGGGCGTGGCTGCCGAGGCAGCGGTGGTTCGCGGGGAAGGACCGTCCGGTCACGGATCTGCGGCTGCTGTCCCTGACCGAGCTGTTCCCGGGCTGCCTGCACCTGCTGGTGCACGCCGGTCACGCGGGCGGCCACGGCAGCCACGCGGGCGTGCCCGCACCCGGCGGCACCCCGCCTCCCGGGGACATCTACCAGCTGTTCCTCGGCGTGCAGGAGCATCCGTCGCCGCGGCTGGGCCGGGCCCTGATCGGGCGCGCCCAGGAAGGCCCGCTGGCCGGTCTGACGATCTTCGACGCCCTCCTCGACCCCCGTTCGGCGCAGCTGCTGCTGGAGCGGCTGCGGCACCCGGGCTCGGCGGGCCCGCTGCGCTTCGAGGGCGACCCGGCCCAGCCGGTGCCGGCCGGGCTGGTGCCGCGGGTGCTGGACGCCGAGCAGTCGAACTCCTCGCTGGTGTACGGCGACGAGTTCATCCTGAAGGTGTTCCGGCGGATCCAGCCGGGCGTCAACCCGGACCTGGAGGTGCCGGTCGCGCTGGCCGGGCAGGGCTGCGCGCGGGTGCCCGCGCCGGTGGCGTGGTTCCGCACCACCCAGCCGCAGCCCGCGACGCTGGGCGTGCTCCAGCCGTTCCTGCGGGACGCGCACGACGGCTGGACGCTGGCCCTGAACGCCCTCGCGACCGGCACGGACTTCACCGCCCACGCCCGCGAACTGGGCCGGGCCACCGCGGACGTCCACCTGGCGCTGGCCGCCGCGTTCCCGACCGGCGCGCCCGGCGAGAACGCGCGCACGGCGGCGGCGATGGCCGAGCGGCTGGACGCCGCCGCGCACAGCGTGCCCGCGCTGCGGCCGTACGTGCCGGGGCTGCGCGGCGCGTTCAGCGCGCTCACGACCTGCGATCCGGGACCGCCCGCCCAGCGGATCCACGGCGACCTGCACCTCGGCCAGGTGCTGCGCGCGGGCCGCGAGTGGTTCGTCATCGACTTCGAGGGCGAACCGTCCCGGCCGCTCGCCGAGCGGCGCAGCGCCCAGTCCCCGGTCCGGGACATCGCGGGCATGCTGCGGTCCTTCGACTACGCGGCCCGGCAGCGCCGGCCCTGGCGCCCCGAGTGGGCGCGCCGCTGCCGGGAGGCGTTCTGCGCGGGCTACGCGGCGCGCGCCGGCTGGGACCCCCGCAAGAAGCACGGCCTGCTGCGGGCCTACGAGACCGACCGGGCCGTCTACGAAGTGCTCTACGAGGCCAGACACCGTCCGGACTGGCTCCCCGTGCCGATGGCGGCGATCGAACGACTCGCCGTGAGAGGAGACTGACACCGTGGCGCTGCGCGACACCTCACTCCCCGAGAACCCCGCACTCCCCGAGAACTCCGCCCCGCCCCCGGCCGCGTACCGGCCGGGCGGGACGGCTCCCCCGCTGGACCCGGCCGACCGGGACCGGCTGCTGTCCGGGTCGCATCACGACCCGCACGCCCTGCTCGGCGCGCACCCCGTGCCGGGCGGGGTGGCCGTGCGGGCGCTGCGCCCGTTCGCCGAGTCGGTGACCGCCCTGGTCGACGGGGTGCGCCACCCCCTGGTCCCGGAGGGCGGGGGCCTGTTCTCCACCGTGCTGCCGTGCGCGGAGATCCCGGCGTACACGCTGCTGGTGTCGTACGGCGACGGGGAGCGGGAGACGCACGACCCGTACCGGTTCCTGCCCGCGCTCGGCGAGCTGGACCTGCATCTGATCCGCGAGGGCCGGCACGAGCAGCTGTGGAAGGCGCTCGGCGCCGAGCCGATGGTCCACGAGGGCGTGGCGGGCACCCGGTTCACGGTGTGGGCGCCGAACGCGCGCGGCGTGCGGGTCGCCGGGGACTTCTGCCACTGGGACGGGACGGCGTTCCCGATGCGGTCGCTGGGCGCCTCCGGGGTGTGGGAGCTGTTCCTGCCGGGCATCGGCGAGGGCACCCGGTACAAGTTCGAGATCACCTCCCAGTACGGCGGCCGGTTCCTGAAGGCCGACCCGATGGCCCGCGAGGCGGAGCTGCCGCCGGACACGGCGTCGATCGTCACCCGCTCGCGCTACGAGTGGGGCGACCAGGAATGGCTGGCGCACCGCGCGGACACGCCGGTGCACGAGGCGCCGTTCTCCGTCTACGAGGTGCACCTGCCGTCGTGGCGGCCGGGGCTGACCTACCGGCAGCTCGCCGAGGAGCTGCCCGCGTACGTGAAGGACATGGGCTTCACGCACGTGGAGCTGATGCCGGTGGCCGCGCACCCGTTCAGCGGGTCGTGGGGCTACCAGGTGACGTCGTACTACGCGCCGACCCCGCGGCTCGGCAGCCCGGACGACTTCCGCTACTTCGTCGACTCCTGCCACCGGGCGGGCATCGGCGTGATCATGGACTGGGTGCCGGCGCACTTCCCGAAGGACGACTGGGCGCTGGCCCGGTTCGACGGGGACCCGCTGTACGAGCCCGGGAACGCGCAGCGGGCGGAGCACCCGGACTGGGGCACGTACGAGTTCGACTACGGGCGCACCGAGGTGCGCAACTTCCTGGTCGCCAATGCCGTCTACTGGTGCGAGGAGTTCCACATCGACGGGCTGCGCGTCGACGCGGTCGCCTCGATGCTCTACCTCGACTACTCCCGCGAGGACGGCCAGTGGTCCCCCAACGCCTACGGCGGGCGGGAGGACCTGGCGGCGATGACGTTCCTCCAGGAGATGAACGCCACCGTGTACCGCAGGGTGCCCGGCGTGGTGACCATCGCGGAGGAGTCCACCGCGTGGGGCGGGGTGACCCGGCCCACCGACGGCGGCGGGCTGGGGTTCGGGCTGAAGTGGAACATGGGCTGGATGCACGACTCGCTGGAGTACATGAGCAAGGAGCCCGTGCACCGCAAGTACCACCACAACGAGATGACCTTCTCGATGGTGTACGCGTACAGCGAGAACTACGTCCTGCCGATCTCGCACGACGAGGTCGTGCACGGCAAGCAGGCCCTGGTCTCCAAGATGCCCGGCGACTGGTGGCAGCGGCGCGCCAACCACCGCGCCTACCTGGGCTTCATGTGGGCCCACCCGGGCAAGCAACTGCTGTTCATGGGCCAGGAGTTCGCGCAGGGCGGTGAGTGGTCGGAGGCGCACGGCCCCGAGTGGTGGCTGCTGGACGACGGTTACTGCGCGGCGGGCGACCACCGTGGCGTGCAGGATCTGGTGCGCGATCTCAACGCCCACTACCGGCGCAGTCCGGCCCTGTGGCAGCGGGACAGCGACCCGTCCGGCTTCCGGTGGGTGGCGTGCGACGCGGCCGACGACAACGTCTTCGCGTTCCTGCGTTACGCCGCCGACGGCAGTCCGCTCCTCGCGGTCAGCAACTTCTCCCCCGTCGTCCGCCACGACTACCGCCTGTGGGCCCCGGACGACGTCGTCGCCTGGCAGGAGATCCTGAACACCGACGCGGCCCGCTACGGCGGCAGCGACGTCACCAACCCCGGTCCGGTCGAGCCCGAGGACGGCCACGTCCGGATCACCCTGCCGCCACTGGCCACGGTCTGGCTGACGCCCGTGCCGGTGTGAACCGCCGCCGCCGGGGCAGTCGTGGGCTACGGGAGGAGGGTCCTCCCACCTCGGCAGAGCATCGGAAAGGCGGGCACAGGTGCGCACCGTCGGTGTGGAGGAGGAGCTCCTCCTGGTGGATCCGGAGACCGGCGAGCCACGGGCCCGCTCGGCGGCCGTGCTGGCCCGCGCGGTTCAGGAGGACGCCGAACAGGATGTGTTCGAGAAGGAACTCTACGATCAGATGCTGGAGTTCGCGACGCATCCGCAGACGGACATGGCGGCGCTGGGCGCGGAGATCGTCCGCTGCCGCCGGGAGGCCGCCCGGCACGCGGAGGGGATAGGCTGCGCGGTCGCCGCGCTGGCCACGTCCCCGCTGCCGGTGAGCCCGTCCGTGGGCGCGAACGAGCGCTATCAGTGGATGGAGCGGGAGTACGGGATCGCCACCCGCGAACAGATGGTCCTGGGCTGCCATGTCCATGTGGCCGTTGAATCGGACGAGGAGGGCGTGGCGGTCGTGGACCGGCTGCGGCCGTGGCTCGCGGTGCTGTCCGCGCTGAGCGCCAACTCGCCCTTCTGGCAGGGCAAGGACACCGGTTACAGCAGCTACCGCAGCCGGGTCTGGCAGCGCTGGCCGTCGGCGGGCCCGACCGAGCTGTTCGGCTCGGCGGAGCGCTACCGGCGGCGCGTCGCGGACATGATGGCGACGGACACGCTGCTCGACGAGGCGATGGTGTACTTCGACGCCCGGCTGTCCGAACGCTATCCCACGGTGGAGATACGGGTCTCCGACGTGTGCCTGGAGGCGGACACCGCCGTGCTGATCGCCACCCTCGCCCGGGGGCTGGTGGAGACGGCGGCGCGGGACTGGCGCGCGGGACGGCCGCCGGCCGATCTCGGGGTGAGCGTCCTGCGGCTGGCCGGATGGCGCGCCGCCCGCTCCGGGCTCACCGGCGACCTGCTGCTGCCCGCCGGGATGCGGCCCGCGCCGGCCGAGACGGTCGTCGGGGCCCTGCTGGACCACGTCGCGGACGCGCTCAAGGAAACCGGTGACCTGGACCGGGCGCGCGAGACCTGTGCCCGGCTGTTCCGGGAGGGCAACGGCGCCCGCGTGCAGCGCGAGACGCTGGAGCGGACGGACAGCCTCCGCGAGGTCGTCGCCGAGTGCGTGCGCCGCACCCAGGGCGAGACGGGCTGATTACGGGACCCTGCACCCCAGGGCGAGACGCCCTGAACGCAGGGCGCCGGCCCAGGAGCGGGACGGGTCGAACGCGGGCACGCCGCAGACCCACCCCCTCCGGTCACGGCAGAGGGCGTGGCTCCCCCGCACCGCGCGCGGACCGGGTCCGGGCGCGGCGGGCGTGGGCCGTCCCGCGATCCCGCGACACCCGCAGGCTGCGGGCGCCGCGAGCACCGCGAGCGCCGCGGGCTAGAGCATCAGGACCACGGCGTAGGCCACGAAGAACGCCGCCACCAGGACCGCCAGCACGATGATCACCGTCAGCGGGCCCTTGGCCCAGCCCTTGGTCGGGTTGTGCGTCTCCCGGGGGCCGGCCTCCGGCATGCTGCTCTCGGCGGGCGGGGTCTCCCCGGGGGGTACGCCGCCGCCCGGTTCGAGGCCTGTCGTCCGCTCGGGTTCCGGGTCTGGGTTGACATGAGTCATATGCACCGAGTCCCCCGATCCCGCCGAGATCATCGATCGGATCCCACTTCCGCGGACCGGCCACCACACGGGCCCGCCGACCGCTAGATTCGACCAGCGCCGATAACGGTTCTCGTCGGCGACGTCACGGCCCGTACACCTCAGGAGCAGCGCATGCGCGATGTCGCACTCGCTCCCCCGACCATGCCGCCCGCGCTGACCGGCGGGCTCGCCGACAGCCTCTTCGACAGAGCCGAACGCGACCCCGCCCTGCCGCTCGCCGCGTACCGCCCGGACGCGTCCGCCGATCACTGGGTGGAGGTGACCGCGGTCGAGCTGCGGGACGAGGTGGTCGATCTGGCGCGGGGCCTGATCGCCTCGGGCATCGCGCCGGGCCGGCGGGTCGCGGTGATGGCGCGCACCCGGTACGAGTGGACGGTGCTCGCCTACGCGCTGTGGGCGGTGGGCGCCGAGGTGGTGCCGGTGTATCCGAGCGCGTCGCGCGAGCAGGTCGAGTGGATCCTGCGGGACGCGGCGTGCACGGCGGTGGTGGTGGAGGACGAGCACGGCGCGATGACGGTCGGCTCGGTGTGCGCGGGGCTGCCGGCGCTGCGGCACGTGTGGCAGCTGGACGCGGGCGGACTCGCGCACCTGGCCGCGCGCGGCGAGGTGATCCCGCCGGAGACGGTCGACTCGCTGCGCCGGATCGTGCTGCCGGACGCGACGGCGGTCGTCGCCTACACGTCCGGCGCCTCGGGCCGCCCGCTGGGGTGCATGCTCAGCCACCGCGCCCTGGCGAGCGTCTGTGACACCCTGCTCGCGGGCTGGGGCCATACGGCGGCGCCGCCGGGCGAACAGGGCCGGATCCTGGTCTTCCTGCCGTTCTCCCATGTGTACGGCCTGATGGTGCAGGGTCTGTGTGTGCGCGGCGGGATGGTGCTGGGGCATGAGCCGGAGGTGAGCGAGGCGGCCCTGAGCAGCGCGCTGCGCTCGTTCCGGCCGACGTACTTCCACGCCGTGCCGTCGCTGTTCGAGAAGCTGTACAAGACGTTCCTGCGGACGGCGCAGCAGTCGGGGCGCGGGGCGCTGTTCGAGCGGGCGGCGGAGACGGCGCGCGCGTTCGCGGCGGCCGGCGAGCGGCAGCGGCTGGGCCGGGGCTCGGGGCCGGGGATGGAACTGCGGCTCCAGCACGCGGTGTACGAGCGGGCCGTCTACCGGCGGCTGCGGGCGGCGCTCGGCGGCCGGGTGAGCCGGGCCACCTCGGGCGGCTCGCCGCTCAGCCGCGAGCTGTCGCTGTTCTTCGAGGGCATCGGCATCTACGTGCACGACGGTTACGGGCTGACCGAGACCGGCGGCGGTATCACCATGCAGCCGCTCGGCCGGGAGAAGTCGGGCACCGTGGGGCAGGCCCTGCCGGGCACGGAGATCCGGGTGGCCGCCGACGGGGAGATCCTGGTGCGCGGGCCGTCGCTGTTCCAGGGCTATCTGGGCGATCCGGCCGCCACGATGGCCGCGCTGCGCGGCGGCTGGCTGGCCACCGGGGACCTGGGGCAGCTGGACTCCGAGGGCTATCTGACGATCACCGGGCGCAAGAAGGACGTCATCATCACCAGCAGCGGCAAGAGTGTCGCCCCGGCGGCGCTGGAGCAGCGGCTGCGGCTGCATCCGCTCATCCACCAGGCGGTCGTCGTCGGCGACAACCGGCCATGCGTGGGTGCCCTGATCACCCTGGACCCCGAGTTCCTGGTGCACTGGCGGGCGGCGCTGGCGCTGCCGGGGGACGCGCCGCTGCGGGAGGCGCGGGAGGAGAACGCGCTGCGGGAGGAGGTCGCCCGGGCGGTGGCCGCGGCCAACAGCGCGGTGTCCCGGTCGGAGTCGATCCGCGTGTTCCGGGTGCTGCCGGAGCCCTTCGACGTGGCGAACGGCCTGCTGACGCCGTCGATGAAGCTGCGGCGGGACGCGATCGTGCGGCACTACGCGGCGGACATCGACGCGATGTACGCGGCACGGGCACCGCTGCCCCGGCTCGCCACCGAGGAGCCGGCGCTCTGGGACGACACGGACGACGTGTTCCGCTGGGACTTGTCCGGCCGATCATGTGACTAGTCCGTCCGGGTCGTTGACGTGGGCACGGGGCGAGGGGCCCCTCAGACTGGCAGACTTCGACCGCTGCACCGTGACGGGACGCCGCACACGGCGCAGCGGATCGGAAGGAGCAGCCCCTCTGTCTCAAGTTCAGCCCAGTCCGCAGCGATCGAGTGCAGCACGAACCTGGTTGAGGCCCTCCACTCTCCAGTGATCCCGGTCGGGCATTTGGTCGTCTCGGCGCCAGCGCCAGGCGGAGAACATCGCCCAGTTCAGGGCGCGGCACCGGTGGACCAGGTCGTGGTCAGCCCCCGCATAGTGCTTTCCCACGTCTTCGGGCGCATGGGCGAGGTCGAACTCGATCGGCCCGCGGCAGCAGGTGGCGAGGTCTACGAAAAGCGGCCCTCTCCTCGTGTTCAGGAGGTTGCCCGGGTGAGGCTCCCCGTGCAACAGCTGGTCGCCAGCTTTGTCGATGCTGATCGCGGTGCTCAGTCCACTGAGCGTGTCGCTGAGGAGTGCCCTGTCGACATCGGGCAGCTCGGGAGACTGCTCCCGGTCGTTCACCTCTCTCAGTGCCACGGCGACTCGATCGGTGAAATGCGGTGCGTCCAGATCGATCTGCCGCAGGGCGGCGTGGTGCCGCAAGAACACGTCTGCGTAGTCGGCCGGCGCGATCTCTGATCCCACCGGTTCGTGGTAGGTCCATAGCGAGATGGCGAAGGCATCGCGCACATAGACTCGGGGCTCGACCCGACGCTCGAGTTCAGCCACCGGCGCGTCAACGTCGGCGAGACGGCGAGCAACTTCTACCTCGAACTCGGAATCAGCCAGATGCCTCAACGGTGCGACCCGAGCCATAACATCACAAGGGACCAGGCGCAGCGCGACGCGGTCCGAGTTGTGGATGACGATCGCATCGTCGACCTGAAGGCCCAGCTCTGAAGCAGTCGCCCGCCCTGCCTCAGCTGCGCGGTGGAGTTCTGATGGCTCCATACCGTTCTCCCTCATCATTGAGTCACATACGTCGGGGGACAGCAGTGACGCCCCCGATGTCTTCGTGGACATCATTTGGCGGCCAATCCCCGGACCGGCGATAAGCATCGCAAAGCGGGACCTGCACAGGCCCTGGGATTTATTCAGCCGATCATGTGACTGGCCCGTGTTCGGGTCGTTGACGTGGACATGGGACGAGGGGATCTGACGGATGTCGAGTGGGAACGGCTGCGGGCGTTTCTGCCGGTTAGCAACGGTTGTTGTGGCCGGTGGCGGGATCATCGGCAGGTGATCGACGGCATCCTGCACCGGGTGAGGACCGGCGTGCAGTGGCGTGACCTGCCCGAACGCTTCGGTCCGTGGAAGACCGTCTACGAACGCCACCGGCTGTGGTCCGCAGACGGAACGTGGGAGCGTCTGCTCCAGCAGGTCCAGGCCGCCGTCGACAAGGCAGGTGAGATCGACTGGGACATCTCGGTCGACTCCACCATCGTCCGTGCTCACCAACATGCGGCCGGCGCCCCCACCGCCCCACCTCCGGCGCCCGCTTCAAAGGGGGCCAAGATGGTAGAACGCCAGAACGAGACGCCGTGGCAGAGCCTCGTCGGCGCCTGGAGGAGGTGGTGCTGGAGGTGAGGGCCTGGGCCGTTCGCTGGGCGGGTTCACCAGCAAGATTTACCTGAGCGCGGACGGCCGCTGCCGTCCGTTGTCCCTGGTCCTCACGCCGGGCCAGCGGGCGGACTGCACCCAGTTCAAGCCCGTGCTTGAGAAGATCCGCGTCCCGCGGGTGGGGCCGGGCAGGCCCCGCAAGAAGCCGGACAGCCTGGCAGCGGACAGGGCATACAGCAACGGGCCCTGCCGCGAGTACCTACGCCGACGGGGTATCCGGCACACCATCGCGGAGAAGACCGACAGCCAGGCCGCCCGCGTACGCAAAGGCTCACGCGGCGGACGGCCACCCGGCTTCGACGAAGACCGCTACAAGAAACGCAACATCATCGAGCGGACCATCAACCGGCTCAAACAGTCCCGCGCGGTCGCCACCCGCTACGACAAGCGCGGCTACGCCTACCTCGGCACCACCACAGCGGCAGCCCTGGTCATCTGGCTCCGGACATGATCGGCCGGACAAGTCCTAGTCGGGTCGACCCGGTCCGCATGGGCCCTGCGGCCCGGGGAACTCGCCCAGTGCTCACCTGGGACGGAACAGGTGACGAGGAGCCTGCGAACCCTACGCGGGAATGGCGACATGACGACCGAGCCGGGATGGGACGACAGACTGGCTGCCCAAGGAATCCCCAGCCGCACGATCGGCTTTCCGGGCGAGCCGCGCGACGTGACAGGTGCGCGGCTCGCCGCGGAGGCGTTCCTGCGGGATCTGGCGCGGGTGGCACCGCCCGCGCTGCCCGAGCACTGGGACGATGTCCTGCTCGTGGTGACGGAGCTGGCGGCGAACGCGGTGCAGTACGCGCCGGGCCCCTTCGAGCTGCGGCTGCGCCGCGCGATCGACGGGGTGCACGTCACCCTGCACGACACCAGTACCACGGTGCCGGCGCCGCGTCCGTTCCGCCCCAGTACGGGCGGCGGCGGCATCGGCTGGCATCTGCTGCACGCCCTGTGCGACCAGGTGAGCGTGGTGACCGGGAAGGACGGCAAGGACGTGCACGCGTTCCTGCCGTGGTGACGGGTTGATCGCCACGGGGCGTCGACCGGCGCTCGCTGGGCACCCGGCGGGCCGGACCCCGGTTCCGGGCGGGAAGCCAGTGGCACGGCCCCCGCCCCGGCGCCGGCTCACCGAAGGTCCGCTTCAGCGATGCGGTTACGGCCGAGGCCCGCCGGTCATCTGCATGCCGCGCCCGACTGGCGCTCCGGCGTCCGGCACGGTGGGATCGATGCGTACACCGCGGAAGGGATGGACGACGTGACACGACCCAGGATCCTGGTGGTGGGCGCGGGCTTCGCGGGAGTGGAGTGCGTACGGCGCCTGGAACGCCGGCTCGGCCCCGACGAGGCCGACGTCACGCTGGTGACCCCGTTCTCCTACCAGCTCTATCTGCCGCTGCTGCCGCAGGTCGCCTCCGGGGTGCTGACCCCTCAGTCGATCGCGCTCTCCCTGCGCCGCAGCCGCAAGTACCGCACCCGGATCATCCCGGGCGGAGCCATCGGCGTGGACCTCAAGGCGAAGGTCTGCGTGATCCGCACCATCACCGACGAGACCGTCAACGAGCCGTACGACTATCTCGTGCTGGCCCCGGGCAGTGTGACCCGCACCTTCGACATCCCCGGGCTGACCGACCACGCCTTCGGCATGAAGACTCTCGCCGAGGCGGCCTACATCCGTGACCACGTCATCTCGCAGCTCGACCTCGCCGACGCGAGCCAGGACCCCGCCGAGCGGGCCTCGCGGCTGCAGTTCGTGGTCGTCGGCGGCGGCTACGCGGGCACCGAGACGGCCGCCTGTCTGCAGCGGCTCACCCACAACGCGGTGAAGCGCTATCCGCGGCTCGACCCGCGGCTGATCAAGTGGCATCTGATCGACATCGCGCCGAAGCTGATGCCCGAACTCGGCGACAAGCTGGGCCGCAGCGCGCTGGAAGTGCTGCGGCGGCGGGGCATCGAGGTGTCGCTGGGGGTGTCCATCGCGAAGGCGGGCCCGGAGGAGGTCACCTTCACCGACGGCCGGGCGGTGCCCACCCGCACCCTGATCTGGACGGCGGGTGTGGTGGCGAGCCCGCTCATCGCGACGCTGGGCGCGGAGACCGTGCGCGGGCGGCTCGCCGTCACCGCCGAGATGACCGTGCCGGGCCACGACGGGGTGTTCGCGCTGGGCGACGCCGCGGCGGTGCCGGACGTGGCCAAGGGGCTCGGCAACGTGTGCCCGCCGACCGCGCAGCACGCCATGCGGCAGGGCCGCAAGGTCGCCGACAACGTCATCGCGACGCTGCGCGGCGCGCCCCTGGAGCCGTACATCCACAAGGATCTCGGGCTCGTGGTCGACCTGGGCGGCAAGGACGCGGTGTCCAAGCCGCTCGGCGTGGAGCTGCACGGGCTGCCCGCGCAGGTCGTCGCGCGCGGCTACCACTGGTCGGCGCTGCGCACCAACGTCGCCAAGACGCGGGTGATGACCAACTGGGTGCTGAACGCGGTGGCCGGGGACGACTTCGTCCGCACCGGCTTCCAGGCGCGCAAGCCCGCGAAGCTGAAGGACTTCGAGTACACCGACGCCTACATGACGCCGGAGCAGGTGCGGGCGCACGTGGAGAGCACCCGCTCACAGGCGTCCTGACCCGTCCTGCGCAGCGGAGAGGGGAGGCCGGTCCGAGCGGACCGGCCTCCCCTCTGTCCGGGTCTGCCCGGGACCCCTTCAGCGGCGGCGGCGCCGCGGGGTGCACGATCCCGTCGTACGCGCCGAGTTCGGCCGACCGCCGCCGCGCCGGCCCAGGGCTTCGTCGCGGACGCGGGCGCAGCTGCGGCTGATCAGCCGGGAGACGTGCATCTGCGAGATGCCGAGCCGGTCGGCGATCCGGCTCTGCGTCATGTCCTCGAAGAAGCGCATGTAGAGGATGGCGCGTTCGCGTTCCGGCAGGTTGCGCAGGCACTCCTTGGCGGACTCGCGGTCCACCACGACGTCGTAGGCGTTGTCCGGCGCGCCGAGGGTGTCGGCGAGGCTGTAGCCGTCCTCGTCGTTGGAGAGTTCGGCGTCGAGGGAGAGGGTGCTGAAGCTCTCCAGCGCCTCGATACCGGCGGCCACCTCCTCCTCGGTGAGGCCGGTGTGGGCGGCGATCTCGGCGACGGAGGGCTCGCGGGTGCCGGGGTTCTGGGCGAGCTCGCGGCGGGCGACGCGCACCTTGTTGCGCAGCTCCTGCACCCGGCGCGGGACGCGCAGCGCCCACATGCGGTCGCGGAAGTGGCGCTTGACCTCGCCGGTGATGGTGGGGACGGCGTAGCTCTCGAAGGCTCCGCGTTCGGGGTCGTAACGGTCGACGGCCTTGACGAGTCCGAGGGCGGCCACCTGGCGCAGGTCTTCGACGGACTCGCCCCGGTCGCGGAACCGTCCGGCGATGCGGTGGGCCATCGGCAGCCAGGCCGTGACGAGTTCGTCGCGCACGGCGTCACGCTCGGGACCGTCCGGCAGCTCGGCCAGCTTGGCGAAGAGGTGGGCGGTCTCGGGGGCGTCGTCGTGCGGTCGTCGGTTGGGGTGCGTGGTGGGGAGCCCGGAGGTGGGGGTGCTGCTGGTCGACGTGTCGATGCGCATGCGGAATCGCTCCTGAACGGTCTTCTCAGCGACTTTCTCGGGACTGATGACCGCGGGAAGAGGAGTGCGTCCGGAGTGCGTCCGGTCGGCCGGGGCCCCCGGAGCGCAGACCACTCCCCGCTGGCGCGCCTCCGGTCCGAAGCACGAAAGTGCGCTTGCCCGGTCGCCTGGAGTACAAACACGGACCGGAGCGGGGAACTCCGCGTCAAGCGCTCAGAAGACGCCGACCTGGGCCGATGGTGATCAGAAGACGTCCACCTCCGCGGTGATGCGCTTGCCGCCGGAGGGCAGTCCGGTGACCCGGACGTCGCGGGCCAGGCGGCACACGATCGGCCAGCCGCGGCCGCCGACCCGGCGGCGCCCGCGGTCGTCGAGCGGCGACCTGACCTCCGGCATCCGGTCGCTGCGGTCGCACACCGACACCCGCACCCCGTGCTCGACGACGTCGACGTCGACCCGGGTGACACCGCCGCCGTGCAGGATGGCGTTGGTGGTCAGCTCCGACGCGACGAGCAGGGCGTCCGCGAGGCCGTCCTCGTCGCAGCGGGCGCCGGTGACCCGGCAGCACCGCGCCACCGCGCGCCGTACGGCTCCGCGCACATCGGCCGGGCGGCAGGTGCCCGGGCAGGCCGGCCCGTAGCGGCCGGCCGGTTCACTTCGGGGCCCCTGCCGGCCGGGTCGCTCACCTCGGGGCTCGGTCCATTGCTGGATGCTCACGTCACTCGCTCCCTGACTTGTCGGTCGGGATGAAGGGAGGGGGAAGGAGCGGGCGATTCCGCCCGATTTCCCCCATTTTTCGGCTGACCATCGACGGCGGACCCAAACCCGTCGCGCCCCGTCCGGACGGCCATCGAGTCCCGGAATGCGGGGTACGCGAACGTCATGACCGATGTCGTGGACTCAGACGAGCTGATGCGGCGGATCCAGCGGGGCAGGGCCTGGGCCGTACGGGAGGAGCAGGCGTGGCGGCGGCGTGGCGACGAGCTGGAGGCGGCCGAACCGGACCGGGCCCGCGAGGCCGCCGCGCGTGCGCTGGCGTTCGAGGCGGTGATCGGGGTGCTGGACGAGATCCTGACCCCCGGCAAACACGCGAAGGAGGGGTGAGCGGCGTGTGAGCGGCGGGCTGACCGCGTGCGCGGGATGACACGTGCGCGCAACGCGGAGGAAACCCGAGTGAAACAGGTCACGTAACCCGGTTCAACGTGCAACCAGCACCGAGAGATGGTTTACGATTCACACATACGTGGTGACGGAGTCGATGGCATCCTCCTCCGGCACCGCTACGGCCCTGGCTGGTTTCCCCCGTCCAGCCAGGGCTTTTAATACGCCCGCAGGACGGGAAACTCCGCTCCGCCGAGGTGCTCGCGACGCCCGCAGCGGCTGAAATGGGCGTAGGCAACGCACCCGAACCGAGCGCCGGCGAGGAGCACCGCGTCATGACCAAAGCGATCAAACTGCTGACCGCCCTGCCCCCGCCGCAGCGCGGGCGCCTGATGGCGCTGGCCCGGGAGGTGTCCTTTCCGGAGGACGCCCGGATCTTCGAGGCGGACGGAGTCGCCGACCGGTTCTGGGTGATCCGCTCCGGCGCGGTCTCGCTCGACCAGCGGGTGTCGTCGCTCCAGCGGGTGACCGTGGCCGGCCTCGGCGCCGGCGACCTGCTGGGCTGGTCCTGGCTGTTCCCGCCGCACCGCTGGGACTTCGGCGCCGAGGCCTTCAGCCCCGTCCGCGCCTACGAGTTCGACGCCGAGCCCGTGCTCGCGCTGTGCGAGGAGGATCCGCGGCTCGGCATGACGCTGATGCGCATCGTCGCCGAGATCCTCGCCCACCGGCTGGAGACGACGCGGGTGCAGCTGCTGGAGCAGTACACCATGCACCGGCGCTCCTCCTAGGAGGCGCCGGGCGCGACGCCGCGGACACCCGCGGGCGCCGCGAACCGCCGCGAACCGCCGCGCGGCCGGGTCAGATCCGGTGGCGGCGCAGGGCCGGGACCGCCAGGGCCAGGGTCAGCATCACCACGACCACCAGCAGCCCGCCGCCCGTGACGGCGGCCCGCGGGCCGAAGGCGGAGCCCGCCGTGCCGTGCAGCACGTCGGCCAGGCGCGGTCCGCCCGCGACGACGACCGTGAAGACGCCCTGCATCCGGCCGCGCATCTCGTCGGTGGCGGCGGACAGCAGGATCGCGCCGCGGAACACCATGGAGACCATGTCCGCGACCCCGGCCAGCATCAGGAAGGCCACCGCGATCCACAGGCTGGTGCTCAGCCCGAACCCGGTGATCGCGACGCCCCAGACCACCACCGCTCCGATGACCATCAGCCCGTGCCGGCGGGCCCGGGAGAACGTCCCGGAGAACAGCCCGCCGGCCACCGCGCCGACGGGTATCGCCGCGAACAGCAGCCCCAGCGCGAATCCCTCGCCGTACGAGGCGTAGGTCTCGGACGCGAGCTGCGGGAACAGGGCGCGGGGCATGCCGAGGACCATCGCGACGATGTCGGCGAGGAACGACAGCAGCAGCACCTTGTGCAGGGCGATGTAACGGAACCCGGCCGCGACCTCGCGCAGCCCCGCCCGCCGTACGGCCGTGCCGCCGAGCGGCGGCAGCGCGGGCAGCCGGTACACGGCCCACACGGTGACGCAGAGCGCGACGGCGTCGATGAGGTACAGCTCGGCCAGTCCGATGACCGGGATGAGCACGCCCGCCAGCAGCGGACCGGCGACCAGGCCGGTCTGCGAGACGGTGGAGCCCAGCGCGTTCGCGGCGGGCAGCTCGTCCTCGGGGACCAGCCGGGCGACGGAAGCCGTACGGGCCGGGAAGTTCAGGCCGAAGAACGCCTGTTGTGCGGCGAGCAGCACCATCAGCACGCCCACCGAATCCAGCCCGGCCACCGCCTGGACCCAGAACAGCAGCGAGACGACGGCGATACCGCTGTTGGTGATCAGCAGCAGGGTGCGACGGTCCATCGAGTCGGCGACCGCGCCGCCCCACAGGGCGAACACCACCAGCGGCAGCAGGGCGGCGAGGCTCGCGTAGCCGACCCAGGCCGAGGAGCCGGTGATGTCGTAGATCTGCTTGGGCACGGCGACGGCCGTCAGCTGGCTGCCGATGGCCGTGACGATGGTCGAGGACCACAGCCTGCGGTAGGCGGGGCGCCGCAGGGGGCGGGTGTCCATGGCCCAGCGGCGCCGGCCAAGGCGGGACGGTTCGGCCGGTGCCGGGGCGGAGGGCTGCTGCTCGGTACTGCTGTCGCTGGTGTCCACGGGCTTCCTGGTTGCTCGATACATCTAGGGGGACCAGGGTGCACCAACCCCGCAGCAGCACGGGAGTTGGGCAGGCGACGCCGTCAGGCCGAGGCGGCGGAGGCTCAGCCGCCCAGGATGAGCGAGAGGCCGAGGGCGATCATCGTGGCCGCGACCAGACCGTCCAGCACCCGCCACGCGGCGGGCTTGGCCAGCCAGCGGCCGAGCAGCCGGGCGCCGAACCCGAGGGCGGTGAACCAGCACAGGCTGGCGAGCACGGCGCCGATGGCGAAGGTCCAGCGCAGCGGGCCCTGGTCGGCGGCGATCGAGCCGAGCAGGAAGACGGTGTCGAGGTAGACGTGCGGGTTGAGCCAGGTCATGGCCAGACAGGTGAGGACCGCACGGCGGCGTGAGGTCGCCGCCTCCCCCTCCGTGCGCAGCCCCGCCGTGGCCGGACGCAGCACCCGGCGGGCGGCGAGCGCGCCGTACCCGAGCAGGAACGCGCCGCCGATCCACGCGACCGCGGTCAGCGCGCCCGGCCAGGCAACGACGACCGCTCCGACGCCGCCGACGCCGAGCGCGATGAGCAGCGCGTCGGACAGGGCGCAGATCCCGACGACGGCGAGGACCGCCTCCCGGCGGACCCCTTGGCGCAGGACGAAGGCGTTCTGGGCGCCGATGGCGACGATGAGCGAGAGGCCGGTGCCGAATCCCGCGGCGGCGGCGGTGAGCGTGGAAGACATGCCCCTGACGCTAGGCAGACGCCGCCCCTGCGTACAGCTAAAGATTCTTACGTATCTTTAGTGCTTGTGAAGGACGAAATGATTGCGCCCGGTATGCCGGAGCTGCCGCTCGACCAGGTGCGCACCCTGCTGGCGGTGGTGGACGAGGGCACCTTCGACGCGGCCGCCGCCGCCCTGCACGTGACGCCGTCGGCGGTCAGCCAGCGGGTCAAGGCGCTGGAGCGGCGCACCGGCCGGGTCCTGCTGCTGCGCACCAAGCCGGTGCGCCCGACCGAGTCCGGCGAGATCGTCGTACGGCTCGCCCGGCAGCTGGTCCGGCTGGAGCGGGACGCCCGCGCCGAGCTGGGCCTGAGCGGGTCCGGGGAGCCCACCCGGGTGTCGGTGGCGGTCAACTCGGACTCGCTGGCGACCTGGTTCCTCACCGCGCTCACTCGAGTCCCCGAGGAGCTGCGGCTCTGCTACGAGCTGCGCCGCGAGGACCAGGACCACACGGCGGTGCTGCTGCGGGAGGGCCTGGTGATGGCGGCGGTGACGTCGTCGGCGGAGGCGGTGACGGGCTGCTCGGTGCGCGCGCTGGGCATCATGCGGTACGTCGCCGTCGCGCACCCGGACTTCGCCGGACGCCATCTCGGCGGGCCGCTCACCGAGACGCTGCCGCACGCGCCGGTCGTGGTCTTCGACCGGCGCGACGACCTCCAGGACGGGTTCGTCCGGCTGCTGCGGCGGGGCCGGGGCGGGGCGGGCCCGCTGCGTCACTCCGTGCCCACGTCGGAGGGGTTCGTCGAGGCCGTCGCCGCCGGTCTCGGCTGGGGCATGGTGCCCGAGGTGCAGGCCGAGCCGCTGCTGCGGACCGGCCGGCTGGTGCACCTCGCGCCGGACCGCACGGTGGACGTCCCGCTGTACTGGCAGCAGTGGAAACTGGACTCCCCCGCGCTCGCGGCGGTCGCCCGCGCGGTGACGGCGACGGCCGCCGAGGCCCTGCGTCCGCCGCACTGACGGGTTTCACCCCCGCATGGACCGGTGACCCGGAACCGAACAACCGACGGCACATGTCCATTACTTCTGACACGGGTGACATCCATGACCAACTGGCGCGAGCGCGCGGAATGCCGCAACGAGGACCCCGATCTCTTCTTCCCGATCGGCACCTCCGGACCGGCGTTGATGCAGACGGAACAGGCGAAGGCGGTGTGCCGGCGCTGCCCCGTCCGGGAACCGTGTCTGCAATGGGCGCTGGACACCGACCAGAGCATCGGGGTGTGGGGCGGCACCAGCGAGACGGAACGCAGGACCCTGAAGCGCAGGGTGAACTCCCGCCGCGCCTCACGCTAGCGGACACCCCCCAGGGGGTCTCGTCCGCTCCAGGGGCGGGCCCACCGGCACCGGAGCGGCGCGGCGCCGCTCGCTCAAGCCGGTGGGCTCACCGCTGAGAGCCGCCGAGCCGGTGGGCTCACCGCTGAGAGCCGCGGCGCAGCGGGCCCCACTCGTTCTCCTGGCGGGCCACCTCGGCCCGCGCCTCGTCGATCACCTCGTCGCTGAGGCGGCAGAGCGGGCGGACGTCCTCCACCAAGGGCTCGTTGTCGGGGCCCCGGCCGTTCTCCCGGCCCTCCAGGACCCAGGGACGCACGCCCGGGCCCTTCTCGTGCGGCAGATGGGCGTAGTCGTACAGCCTGCGGGCCACCCACAGGCGCACCGAGCGGCCCTGCCACCAGTCCTCGACGTCGAGCGGGTTGGCCGACAGTCCCGGCATGGGGACGCCGGTCAGTTCGTCGGTGCTCGACGCCTTGCCCAGGTCGGCCTCGGGCCCCCGTGACCAGCGGACGTACAGCCCGTCCTGCCGCTCCTCGACCAGCCCGGCCAGCTCGGCCAGCGTGTCCACGACCGGCAGGTCGTCCCAGGCGCTCATGACAAGACCTCCCTCTTCGCCGTCAGGCGAACGGGGTACCCCGTTCGACCGGATCGGAATCGGGCGGTCCGCCTCGCCGCGGGTTAGGCTCCCGGCACTCTAAGCCCCAGGGAGGTCCCCGTATGAGCGTCCGTGTGCGCCGCGTCCAGGAACCGCCGGACCCCGACGACGGCCTGCGGGTCCTCGTGGACCGGCTGTGGCCCCGCGGCGTGTCGAAGGACGCGGCCCGGGTGGACGAGTGGCCCAGGGAACTCACCCCGTCGGCCGAGCTGCGCCGCTGGTACCACGCGGGCGAGGGCTCGTACGAGGAGTTCACCCGCCGGTACGAGGCGGAGCTGGCCGCCCCGGAGGCGGCCGAAGCCCTCGCCCGCGCCCGGGGGTGGGTGCGCGAGGGCCCGGTGACGCTGCTGACCGCGGTCAGGTCCCCCGAGCGGAGCCACGCGGCGGTGCTGGCGGGTGTGCTGAAGCACTAGGGTCCGCCGCAGGGCCCGTGGCGATCAGGGCCCCGTCGCGCAGGGCGAGCCCGTCGCACGGGACCCGGCGGGTCAGCGGCGGGCCAGCCGATGCGGCGGGTCAGCCGGTGCGACGGGTCAGCCGGTCTGGTGGGTCAGCCGGTCTGGTGGGCCGCCGCGCGGCCGGCCGCCCGGCCGGAGAAGAGGCAGCCGCCCAGGAAGGTGCCCTCCAGCGCGTTGTAGCCGTGGACGCCGCCGCCGCCGAAGCCCGCCACCTCCCCGGCCGCGTACAGGCCCTCGATCGGGGTGCCGTCCGTGCCGAGGGCGCGGGAGTCGAGGTCGGTCTGGATGCCGCCGAGCGTCTTGCGGGTCAGGACGTGCAGCTTGACGCCGATCAGCGGCCCCGC
Organism: Streptomyces sp. NPDC052687; assembly: GCF_040678395.1. Lineage (NCBI taxonomy): Bacteria > Bacillati > Actinomycetota > Actinomycetes > Kitasatosporales > Streptomycetaceae > Streptomyces > Streptomyces sp. NPDC052687. Next base: position 19,747 of record NZ_JBFATR010000024.1, read on the forward strand.
GGCCGGGTCGAGCAGACGGTGCGGGGCGGCGACCCGGCCGAGCCGGTCGCCGATGTAGCGGCGGGCGTTGCGGATGCCCTGGACCTGGGCGTCCTTGGCGTAGGGGTGGGCGATCTGGAGGTCGCGGGCCTCGATCTGGCGGCGGATCGCGGCGGCGTCGAGGAGGGGCTTGTCGGTGAGGCCGTTCATCTTCTCGACGAGCTGTTCGAGGGTGGGCGCGGTCACGAAGTCGGCGCCGTGGCGCAGGAACGCGTCGACCGGGCGGGGGGCACCCTTGCCGAGGACGCGTTCGCGCAGGAACGCCGCGCGGTCCTTGGCCGTGATGTCGGGGTTCTGCTCGGAGCCCGAAAGCGCGAACTCCTTCTCGACGATCTTCCGGGTGAGGATGAACCAGGAGTGGTCGTAGGCGGCGATGTCCTCGGTGGTGCGCAGGTACCTGAGCGTGCCCAGGGTGTCGTAGCCGGGCAGGCAGGACCCGGGCAGCCGGCGGCCGAGCGCGTCGAACCACATGGAGGACGGTCCGGGCAGGATGCGGATGCCGTGGCCGGGCCAGATCGGGTCCCAGTTGTGCAGGCCTTCGGTGTAGTGCCACATGCGGTCGCGGTTGACCAGCCGTACGCCCGCCTCGGCGCTGATGTCGAGCATCCGCCCGTCGACGTACGCCGGCACGCCCGTGACCATGTGCGCCGGCGGGGTGCCCAGGCGCCGCGGCCAGTGGCGGCGGACGATGTCGTGGTTCGCGCCGATGCCGCCGGTGGTGATGATCACGGCTTGGGCGGTGAGTTCGAACGCGCCGACGGCGTCCCGGTTGGAGGCCACCCCGCGCGGCGCGTCGTCGGGCGCGAGCACCGTGCCGCGCACGCCGCGCGCCGTGCCTCCCTCGACGACCAGCTCGTCCACGCGGTGGCGGTGGTGGAAGGTGAGCAGTCCGTCGCGGACGGCCTGCCGGGCGTACCGGACGAACGGCTCGACCACGCCGGTTCCGGTGCCCCAGGAGATGTGGAAGCGGGGCACGGAGTTGCCGTGGCCGTGCGCGGTGAGGTCGCCGCGCTCCGCCCAGCCGACCGTGGGCAGGAAGCTGATGCCGTGCCCGGCGAGCCAGGACCGCTTCTCCCCCGCCGCGAACTCGACGTAGGCGCGGGCCCAGCGCACCGCCCAGGAGTCCTCGTCCTCGACGCGGTCGAACCCGGCGCTGCCCTGCCAGTCGTTCCAGGCCAGCTCGACGGAGTCCTTGATGCCGAGGCGGCGCTGCTCCGGGGAGTCCACGAGGAACAGCCCGCCGAACGACCAGAAGGCCTGGCCGCCGAGGTTGGCGGCGTTCTCCTGGTCCACCAGCGCGACCCTGCGGCCCCGGCTGGTCAGTTCGTGTGCGGCGACCAGGCCCGCGAGGCCCGCTCCGACGACGATGACGTCGGCGTCCATGGCGACCGTCCCTTCCTCATCCTGTGGTGCCGCTGCCGTCCGTCAGCAACGCGGTGAGCAGCTGTTTCAGCCAGGTCCGCGCGGCGTCGACGTCCTTGTCCAGCAGCAGTCGGGTGGTGACCCCGTCGTAGGCGGCGACCACCGCGTGGGCGGCGGCGTCGATGTCGCCGAGCACGGCGGGCAGCTCGGTGTGGCCCCGGGCGCGGGCGAGCCGGTCGGCGATGGCTCCACGCAGCCGGGCCCGGTGTTCCAGCAGGGTCGCGGCGATGTCCGGCTGCCGGGCGGCGTGCACCAGGAAGTCGGTCTTCACCAGCAGCCAGTCCCGGTCGAGGAGCAGCACGTCGGTGACCCGGTCGACGGCGGCGGGCACGTCGAGGTCGGGGCCGTCCTGGGCGAGGGCGCCGGAGACCTGGTCGGCGATGAGGTCGGCGCGCTGCCGGTAGAGGGCGAAGAACAGCTCGTCGAGGCTGTCGAAGTTGGAGTAGAAGGCGCCCCGGCTGTAGCCGGCGGCCTCGCAGACCTCCTCGATGGAGACCCGCCCGAAGCCCTTGGCGGCGAACACGGCGAACGCGGCGTCGAGGAGGTTGGCCCGGGTCCGCACGCGGCGCTTGGTGACGCGGCGGATGGGGGGTGGCGCTGCCATGGGGCGACCTCCGTTTCGATGCGCGAATGTATCGGATACATCGGTGTATCGAAAGAGGCGGGGCGGGGCGTGGCGTGACCGGGCCGGACGAAGATCGATGGGAACGTATTTTCGATTAGCGGAGTACCCTGGACGCATGCACCTCCAGGGCTCCCTCTTCGACCAGACCGACGAGCTGCGGCTCGGCCCCCTGGACGGGATCCGCCGGACGAACCTCGGCTCCGGCGCCTGGATCGACGTCCTGCCGGGCTGGCTGAGCGGGTCCGACGCGCTCTTCGCACACCTGGCGGCCGACGTGCCGTGGCGGGCCGAGCGGCGGCACATGTACGACCACGTCGTGGACGTCCCCCGGCTGCTCGCCTATTACCGCGAGGGCGAGCCGCTGCCGCACCCCGTGCTGACCGAGGCGCGCGACGCGCTCAGCGCGCACTACGCCGACGAGCTGGGCGAGCCGTTCACCACGGCCGGGCTGTGCTACTACCGCGACGGCCGGGACAGCGTGGCCTGGCACGGCGACCGGATCGGCCGGGGCGCCCGCGAGGACACCATGGTCGCCATCCTCTCCGTGGGCACGCCGCGGGATCTGCTGCTGCGCCCGGCGGGCGGCGGCGAGACGCTGCGACGGCCGCTCGGGCACGGCGACCTCATCGTGATGGGCGGCTCCTGCCAGCGCACCTGGGAGCACTGCGTACCGAAGACGACTCGCGCCGCGGGCCCCAGGATCAGCATCCAGTTCCGCCCCGCCAACGTGAACTGAACGTCGTCGGCGGCGCCCGGCGACGCCAACCGAGCGTCGTCCGTTCCGCCCGGCCGACGTCGACTGAGCACCATCCGCGGCGCCCGGCCGACGTGAACGCGGCGCCGGCTCCTCCGCCCGGCCGACACGGACGCGGCGCCGTCTGCTTTGCTGTCCGGGTCGGGGACGGAACTCACCACGCGGGGCGAGGATGCGGGTTGATGTGCGGCACGTCGCGGACGGCGTCTGTCTGGTGCACGGAAGCAACACCAACTGGGTGATCCTGACCGAGGGGGACGCGGTCACCCTGGTCGACACGGGCTATCCCGGGGACCGGCAGCTGGTCCTCGACTCCCTCGCGGCGGTGGGGAGTTCACCGGAGGCGGTCGCGGCCGTGCTCGTCACCCACGCCCACAACGACCACCTGGGGTCGGCGGAGTTCCTGCGCGCGACGTACGGCGCTCCCGTCCGTCTCCACGAGGCCGAAGTGCCGCACGCGCGCCGGGAGTTCCTGCACCAGGTGTCGATCGGGCGGGTGCTGCGCAACGGCTGGCGGCCGGGCGTGCTGCCCTGGGCGGTGCACGCGCTGCGCTCCGGCGGCACCGCGCGCCTGCCCGTCGCCGCGCCCGAGGCGCTCCCCGCGGCGGGCCCGCTGGACCTGCCGGGCCGCCCGGTGCCGGTGCACACCCCCGGCCACACCCTGGGCCACTGCGCCTACCACCTGCCGGACACCGGCGTGCTCATCACCGGCGACGCCCTGGTCACCGGCCACCCCACGAGCCGCGCGAAGGGCCCGCAGCTGCTGCCGGACATGTTCCACCACGAGCGCGCCCGCGCGGTGGCCTCGCTGGACGTGCTCGCCGGGCTGGACGCGGACGTCCTGCTGCCCGGGCACGGGCCCGTCCACCGCGGTCCGGTACGGGACGCCGCGCGGCAGGCGGCGGAACGGGCCGCTTGAGACCGGGCGGGCCGGGCCCGCACATCCGCCGTTAAGGTCAGGCCATGGCTTTGCACATCAGCGCCACCAACCCGGAGCACCCCGCGCTCCTGCTCGAACTGCCCTGGCAGCTCCCGCTGGAGGAGTGGCCGCAGGAGTACCTGGTCCCGCTGCCGCGCGGCATCTCGCGGCACGTGGTGCGGTACGCGCGCGCGGGCGACGAGGTGGTCGCCGTGAAGGAGCTGGCCGAGCGGCCGGCGCTGCGGGAGTACGGGCTGCTGCGCGACCTGGACCGGCTCGGCATCCCGGCGGTGGACGCCCTCGCCGTGGTCACCGGGCGCACGAACGCCGACGGCGAGCCGCTGGAGCCGGTGCTCATCACCCGGCACCTGGGCGGTTCGATGCCGTACCGCTCGATGTTCGAGACGACCATGCGGCCCGCGACCATGCACCGGCTGATGGACGCCCTCGCGGTGCTGCTGGTGCGGCTGCACCTGGCCGGGTTCGCGTGGGGCGACTGCTCGCTGTCGAACACCCTGTTCCGGCGGGACGCGGGCGCCTACGCCGCCTATCTGGTGGACGCCGAGACCGGCGAACTGCACCCCCGGCTCAGCGACGGGCAGCGCGACTACGACCTGGACCTCGCCCGGGTCAACATCAGCGGCGAGCTGCTGGACCTGGAGGCGTCCGGGGCACTGCACCCGTCCGTCGACCCGATCGCGTTCGGCACCGAGATCTGCGCCCGCTACCAGGGGCTCTGGAAGGAGCTGACGCGCACCTCCGTCTACCCGGCGGGCAAGTACCACTACATCGAGCGCCGGATACGCCGGCTCAACGACCTCGGCTTCGACGTGGCCGAGATGCAGATCGACCACTCCTCCAACGGCGACACCGTCACCTTCGTGCCGAAGGTCGTCGACGCCGGGCACCACCAGCGGCAGCTGCTGCGGCTGACCGGGCTGGACACCGAGGAGAACCAGGCGCGGCGGCTGCTCAGCGACCTGGAGTCCTGGATGGCCACCCAGGACGACTACGCTCCGGGTGACCCCCTGGCAGCCCGCCCGGAGGTGCTGGCGCACCGCTGGGTGCGCGAGGTGTTCCGGCCCACCGTCCGCGCGGTGCCGCCGGAGCTGCGCGGCGGCATGGACCCGGCCGAGATCTACCACCAGCTGCTGGAACACCGCTGGTACCTCTCGGAGCGGGCCCAGCACGACATCGGTCTCGACACGGCCGTGCAGGACTACGTCGAGAACATCCTGCCGCGCGCCCGCGAGACGCTGGAGAGCCCGTCGCCCGCCGAGTGATCAGGCGGGCGGTACGACGGCCACCGGGCACGGCGCGTGGTGCAGCACCCCGTGCGCGACGGAGCCGATCCGGGCGCCCACGGCGGTCCGCCGGGCACGGCGGCCGACGACCACCAGCTGGGCCCGCGCGGACACGTCCAGCAGCACCTGCCCCGCGCTGCCCATCTCCACGTGCTCCACCACCGGGACCTGCGGGAATTGCTCCCGCCACGGCTGCAGCGCCTCGCTCAGCGCCTTCTGCTCGTACGGCTCCGGGCCGCCGGCCTCGTCGAGGAGTTTCAGTGAGGCCGGGCTGTAGGCGAACACCGGCGGCAGCGTCCAGGCCCGCACCGCGCGCAGGGTCGCCCCGCGCGCCGCCGCCGTCTCGAACGCGAACCGCAGCGCCGCGGCGCCGTCCTCGGGGCCGCCCTCGTGGCCGACGACGATCTGCCGGCCCTCCGCCTCGTCCGAGGCGCGGTTCCCGGAGCGGACCAGCACGACGGGAGCGGCGGTCTCGGCGATCACCTGCTGTCCGACCGAGCCGAGCAGGAAGCCCAGGACGCGGCCGTGCCCGCGCGAGCCGAGCACCAGCTGCTCCGCCTCCGCCGCGGCGGCGACCAGTGCCTCGACGGCGTCGTCCTCCACCACCGCGGTCGTCACGTCCAGGCCGGGATGCCGCTCGGTGACCTCCCGCACGGAACCCTCCAGCGCCTCGCGCACCCAGCGGCCCTGGGTCTCCCGGTCACCGTCCACGGTCTCGTGCTGCGCGAACCGCCAGGCGTGTATCACCCTCAGGTCACGTCCGCGCCGGACGGCCTCCCGGGCCGCCCAGGCCAGCGCCGTGTGGCTCTCCTCGGTTCCGTCCACCCCTGCGGTGATCGGCCGCGTCATCCCACTGCCTCCTCTTCCTCGCCCGACCCTGTGCGTCGACTCCGTCCGTCCGGCGATCACCGTCAGTCTTCCCTACGCTGCCCGCATGAGCCTTGTCTGGGAGCAAGTCGTCGTCGACGCCTCCGATCCGGTCGCCCTGGGCCGCTGGTGGGCCGACGCCCTCGGCTGGACGGTGGTCGGCGACGCCCCCGACGAGTTCGAGATCCGCCCCGCGCCGGAGCGGCTGCCGGGGCTGGTCTTCGTGCCGGTCCCCGAGGCCAAGTCGGTCAAGAACCGCCTGCACCTCGACTTCCGCCCCGAAGACCAGCGGGCCGAGGTCGAGCGCCTGCTCGCGCTCGGCGCCCGGCCCGCGGACGTGGGGCAGGGCGAGCAGCCGTGGGTGGTGCTCACGGACCCGGAGGGCAACGAGTTCTGCGTCCTGGGCTCCCGCACGGCCTGACCGCCTCCCACGGCCGCGTGACCGGGCCTTTCGTATACCTGAGCGAACCGGGGCCATCGAACATACGATGGCGGGAGCCGGCGCGGCGACGAGCGAGCCACCGCGGCGGGATGTCCGACCGCTCTGGGGTGGGAGACGCATGGCACAGGCCGCCGACACAGCGCGGACCGTCATTCTGACCGTGGACGACGATCCGGGGGTCTCCCGCGCCGTCGCCCGCGATCTCAGGCGGCGCTACGGCGCGTCGTACCGGATCGTGCGGGCCGAGTCCGGCGAGTCCGCGCTGGAGGCGCTGCGCGAGCTGAAGCTGCGCGGCGACCTGGTGGCGGTGATCCTGGCCGACTACCGGATGCCGCGGATGAACGGCATCGAGTTCCTGGAGCAGGCCCTGGACGTGTATCCGGGGGCGCGGCGGGTGCTGCTGACCGCGTACGCGGACACCAACGCGGCGATCGACGCGATCAACGTCGTCGACCTCGACCACTATCTGCTCAAGCCGTGGGACCCGCCCGAGGAGAAGCTGTACCCGGTCATCGACGACCTGCTCCAGGCGTGGCGGGCCGGCGACCACCGGCCGGTGCCCAGCACCAAGGTGGTCGGGCACCGCTGGTCGGCGCGCTCGTCGGACGTACGGGAGTTCCTGGCCCGCAACCAGGTGCCGTACCGCTGGTACTCGTCCGACGAGCCGGAGGGGCGGCGGCTGCTGGCCGCCGCCGGGGAGGACGGCGCCCGGCTGCCGCTGGTGGTCACCCCGGACGGGACACCGCTGGTCGAGCCGGAGGCGCCGGAGCTGGCGGCGCGGGTGGGACTCGCGACCACACCGGCCGCCGAGTTCTACGACCTGGTGGTCGTCGGCGGCGGCCCGGCCGGGCTCGGGGCGGCGGTGTACGGCGCCTCGGAGGGGCTGCGCACGGTGCTGGTGGAGCGGTCGGCGACCGGCGGGCAGGCCGGGCAGAGCTCCCGCATCGAGAACTACCTCGGTTTCCCCGACGGCGTGTCGGGCGCGCAGCTCACCGACCGGGCGCGGCGGCAGGCGGCCAAGTTCGGCGCGGAGATCCTGACCGCGCGCGAGGTGACGGGCCTGGAGGTCAACGGGTCCGCGCGGGTCGTGCGGTTCTCCGACGGCTCGGCGGTCGCCGCGCACAGCGTGATCCTGGCGACCGGTGTGTCGTACCGGCAGCTCGACGCGCCGGGCCTGGACGAGCTGACCGGGTGCGGGGTGTTCTACGGGTCGGCGCTGACCGAGGCGGCCGGCTGCCAGGGCCAGGACGTGTACATCGTGGGCGGCGCCAACTCCGCCGGGCAGGCGGCCATGTACCTGGCGCGGGGCGCCAAGTCGGTGACGCTGCTGGTGCGCGGGGAGTCGCTGGCCGCGTCGATGTCGCACTACCTGATCCAGCAGATCGAGCAGGCGCCGAACATCTCGGTGCGTTGCGGCACGGTGGTGGAGGCCGCGCACGGCTCGGGCCATCTGGAGGCGCTGACGCTGCGGGACGCCGCGACCGGGCGGAGCGAACAAGTCGACGCGCAGTGGCTGTTCGTGTTCATCGGCGCGGCCCCGCTGACGGACTGGCTGGACGGCACCGTGCACCGTGACGGGCAGGGGTTCATCCTCGCCGGGCCCGACCTCACCGCGGACGGGCGGCCGCCGGCGGGCTGGGAGCTGGACCGGGCGCCGTACCACCTGGAGACCAATGTGCCCGGCGTGTTCGTCGCGGGTGACGCGCGCGCGGAGTCCGCGAAGCGGGTCGCGTCCGCCGTCGGAGAGGGAGCCATGGCCGTGATGCTCGTCCACCGCTACCTGGAGCAGTCGTGAGCGGCCGGCCGATGCCGTGCAGCCCGCGGGAGATCGGCTCCCTGTTCCTGTTCGAGGAGCTGAGCCCCGAACAGCTGGGGCGGCTGTGCGCCGAGGGGCGCGTGGAGCTGTTCGAGCCGGGCCCCGTCTACGCCGAGGGCGAGCCCGCCACCTGCTTCTACGTGATGATCGAGGGCACCGTCGTGCTGTCCCGGCGGGTCGGCGGCGACGACGTCGAGGTCATCAGGTCCTCGCAGCGCGGGGTGTACGCGGGCGCCATGCAGGCGTACCTCGGCGACCGGGTCCGGCAGGTCTACAACAACTCGATGCGGGTGACCGAGCCGACGCGTTTCTTCGTGCTGCCCGCCGACACGTTCGCGAGCATCATGCGCGAGTGGTTCCCGATGGCGGTGCATCTGCTGGAGGGCCTGTTCTTCGGGTCGAAGAACACCCAGCGGATGATCGGGCAGCGGGAGCGGCTGCTGGCGCTCGGCTCACTGTCCGCGGGGCTCACCCACGAGCTGAACAACCCCGCGGCGGCGGCCGTCCGGGCCACCGAGGCGCTGCGCGAGCGGGTGGCGAAGATGCGGCACAAGCTGAGCGTCATCTCGGCGGGGCCGTATCCGCGCGAGGTGCTCGCGCATCTGATCGAGGTCCAGGAGCGTACCGCCGAGCAGGTCGGCAAGGCGCCCGCGCTCAGCCCGCTGGAGGCGTCCGACCGCGAGGACGCGATCGCCGACTGGCTGGACGACCACGGCATCCAGGACGGCTGGCGGCTCGCCCCCACGTTCGTGCAGGCCGGGCTCGACCTGGACTGGCTGGACCAGGTCGCGGCGGCCGTCGACGAGCCGGTGCTGCCTGGGGCGATCGGCTGGCTCAACTACACGGTGGAGACCGAGCTGCTGATGGACGAGATCGCGGACGCCACCGCCCGCATCTCGCACCTGGTGGACGCCGCCAAGCAGTACTCGCAGCTGGACCGCGCGCCCTACCGGATCGCCGACGTGCACGAACTCCTCGACAGCACCCTGCTGATGCTGTCCGGGAAGATCGGCGAGCGGATCAAGGTCGTCAAGGAGTACGACCGTACTCTCCCGCCGGTCCCCGCCTACCCGGCGGAGCTGAACCAGGTGTGGACGAACCTGATCGACAACGCGGTGTCCGCGATCGACAGCGCGGGCGGCGAGGGGACGCTGACGGTGCGGACCGCGCGCGAGCACGACCGGCTGCTGGTGGAGTTCCGGGACACCGGGCCCGGGGTGGCGCCGGAGATCCGCGACCGGATCTTCGACCCGTTCTTCACCACCAAACCGGTCGGCGAGGGCACCGGGCTCGGCCTGGACATCTCCTGGCGGATCGTGGTGAACAAGCACCACGGCAGCCTCCAGGTGGAGTCCGTGCCCGGGGACACCCGCTTCCAGGTGCTCCTGCCGCTCACCGTCACGGAGGACGAGACGACTCCCGAACCCCTGGAGGAGACGGCATGACCGAGCAGAACGGCATCGACCCGAGCGTGCCGCCGAGCGGCACCGGGTGCGCGGAGTGCGAGGCCGACGGCGGCTGGTGGTTCCATCTGCGGCGCTGCGCCCGGTGCGGGCACGTGGGCTGCTGCGACTCGTCGCCCGCGAAGCACGCCACGGCCCACTTCGAGGCCACCGGTCATCCGCTGGTGCAGAGTTACGAGCCCGGCGAGGAGTGGTTCTGGGACTTCGCCACCGAGACCCTGTACGACTCCGGTCCGGCGCTCGCGCCGCCCGTCAGCCACCCCGCCGACCAGCCGGCGCCGGGGCCGGCGGGCAGGGTGCCGCGGGACTGGGCGAAGGTGCTGGGCGCCTAGGGGGTGTCGTTCGGGTCAGGCCCTGGCGAGCGCCGGAACTGACTCAGGGTCAAAAGTGTGCCGTCGCCCGGAATACCCGTCCGCGCGTTGAACGCGCCCCGTCGCGCCTCCCGTACCACTGGCAAAGGGTGAGCCGGGCATTCAGCGAGGGATGACCATGGGCGAGGCGTACGTCGGCACGCGGCAGTCGGTGGCGGGCAGGTACCGGCTCCTCGACGTCGTCCACCGCGAGACGAACCGCGTCTGCTGGTACGGGGAGGACGCCGGGACCGGCCGGCCGTGTCTGGTCACCGGGATCGGGCTGCCGCAGGCGCCGGGCGACGACGGGGCGCGCCGGATCGCCGGCCGGGTGATCCGTGGTTCCGGGACGGTGGAGGGGCTGTGCCCCGGACGGGTGGCGCCGGTGCTGGACGCCGTCGTGGAGGACGGTGTCCTGTGGACCGTGTCCGACTGGGTCGGCGGCACCCCGCTCGGTGAACTCCTCGCCGAGCGCGGGCCGTTGCCCTATGTGCTCGCGGCGCGGATCGGGCTGGAGCTGCTGGACGTGCTGGACGCGGCGCACGCCGAGGGTGTCACGCACGGCGAGCTGAGCCCCGGCCAGGTCGTCGTGCCGGAGCGGGGCCCGGTGGTGGTCACCGGCTTCGGGCTGGCAGGGGTGACCCTCGCGCCGCGGCTGACGGCACCGTCGTACGCCTCTCCCGAGCAGGCCCGTGACGAGCGCGTCGGCCCGGCGGCCGACCTGTGGGCGCTGGGTGCCGTGCTGTACACCCTGGTCGAGGGGCGTCCGCCGTTTCGCGAGCGGGACCGTCCGGAGGCGACGCTGCGGGGCGTGGACCGGCTGCCGCTGCGCACCCCGGTGCGCGCCGGGCCGCTCGCCCGGGTCGTGCAGGGGCTGCTGCGCAAGGACGCGCGGGAGCGGCTGACCCGGCCGGTGGTCCGCGCGGCCCTGCTGCGGGTGCTGCACGAGGATCCGGGGGCGCCCCTGCCCAGCGCCCCGCAGCCCCGGGTGCGGCGGGCGTACGCGGCCGTCCGTCATGCCGCGCCGGGGTGGAGCGGGCGCACGGTGGCCGCCGGGACGGCCGTGGCGGTGGTCACGGTCGCGGTGGCCGTCCTCGTGGCGACGATGAGCCTGCGGGACGGCGGTCCGGTCGCGTCCGACGCGCCGCCGCCCTCCCGGCCCTCCGCGTCCGGAGCGTCCGGCACCTCCGGCACGTCCGACGGTCGCCGCGGTGACTCCGGCGGGTCCGCCACCGGAGAAGAGGAGGCCGGCCCGCGCGAGCCCGATTCCGCCCGTCCGGACCCGCCCCGTTCCGCGGCCCCCTCCCCGACCACGCCGCCGGCGCGCACGCCCGCGCCGAATCCGCCCGGCCCGCCGGGCGCCACCGGACTGCCGGAGGGTTTCCGCACGTACGCCGCCCCCGAGGGTTTCTCCGTGGCCCTCCCCGAGGGCTGGCGTCCGCTGCGCACGACCCGTGTCCCGGACGTGGGTTACCGCGTCGTGCTCGGCGCGGACGGCGACGACCGTACGCTCGCGGTGACCTACAGCGAGCGGGTCGGCCCGGACCCGGTCGCCGTCTGGCGCGACGACGTGGAGCCCGGGCTGAAGGGCACCGTGGACGGCTACCGGCGGCTGGGCGCGATCCGGGCGACCACGTACCAGGGCCGTGAGGCGGCGGACATGGAGTGGGTCGCGGGGACCGGCGGCTTCCGGGTGCGCACGTTCGGGCGGGGCTTCCTGCTCGGCGGCGGCCGGGGCTTCTCGCTGCGCTGGACGGCCCCGGCCGACGGCTTCGGGGCCGCGGAGAACCGGCAGGCGCTGGACACCGCCCTGCGCACGTTCCGCATTCCGCCGGAAGCGACGCGGGGCTGACGCGCCGTCAGGCCGACGGGTGACGGGGAGCGCGCCGGGTGCGCAGCGGGCCGCCGTGCAGGGGCTGGGTGCTCCAGCGGGCGGTGAAGGTGCGGTCGGGGAGCGTGCAGGTGAGCAGCAGGTGGTGCGGTGTCTCCAGGAAAGCCACGTCCAGGGCGAGCGTCGCGGAATCCGTCCAGCCGCCGCTGACGGCCGTGGGGGCGGGTTCCTCGGCCACGGACCAGCCCGGACCGTCGCCGAGGCGCAGCGCGAGGTCGTGGCCGTCGTCGGTGAGCGTCACCGTCCAGCCGTCCGCCCCACCGCGTACGGTGACCGCCGACAGGCCGGGCTGGGCGGCGCAGACCCCGCCGGCCGGGACGAACGCGGCGGCGGCCCAGTCCTCGGCCCGCCCCTGGGGGGCGGGCCGGCCCGGCGCCGGGGGCAGCGCGAGGCGGGACAGCCGCTCCCGCAGAGCGGCCTCGGCGGGCTCGTGGCCGGCCGGGGGCACGGCGCCGAAGGCGGGCAGCAGGTGCTCCCAGACCAGGTTCAGCAGCTGCTGCATCCGCTCGGTCTCGGCGGTCGTCACGACCACCGCGTCGTGCTCGGGCAGGATCAGGCAGAACTGGCCGTAGGCGCCGTCGCCGCGGTAGCCGTGCCGGGACATCCAGAACTGGCAGCCGTAGCCCTGGTCCCAGTCCTGGCGGTCGGTGTCGCCCATGCCGCCGGCGGTCGGGATGTGCGCGCGGCTCGCCTCGGCGACCCAGCCCTCGGGCAGCAGCCGCTCGCCCTCCCACACGCCGTCGCGCAGATACAGCCGGCCGAGCCGGGCGACGGCGTCCGTCGTGGCGTGCAGCCCGCTGAAGCCGAGTTCGCGGCCGGTGCGGTCGCGCAGCCAGGCGGTCTCGCCGATGCCGAGCGGGTCGAGGAGGCGCGGGCGCAGATAGCCGGTGAGCGGCTGTCCCGTGACGCGCTGGACGATGGCCGCGAGGGTGTAGGTGGTGGGCTGGTTGTAGGCGAACACGGTGCCGGGGTCGCGGTCGGGCGGCAGCAGCAGGAAGCCGCGGACCAGCTCCTCGGGGTCGAGGGCGCGGGCCGCGTCGAGGGTCTCGGCGAGGTGGCCGCTGGCCATGGTCGCCACGTGCCGCACCCGCATGGCGCGGCTGCGGGGGTCGGTGATGTCGGCGGCGAACTCCGGGAAGTACGAGATCACCGGGGCGTCGAAGTCGAGCAGTCCGTCGGCGGCGGCGAGCGCGGCGGCGGTCGCCGTGAAGCTCTTGCTGAGCGAGTACAGCAGCTGGGGGCGGCCCGCGGTGTACGGAGCCCACCAGCCTTCGGCCACGACGTGGCCGTGGCGCAGGATCATCAGGCTGTGCGGCTCGATCCCGGGGGCGGCGTCGAGGGCGTCGAGGAAGGCGAGGACACCGGAGGCGTCGACGCCCTGGGCGGCGGGGGTGCTCGAAGGCAGCGGTCGCACACTCATGCGGTCATCCTCTCCCCCGCGATCAGCGGTGGGGAGGGGTACGCCGGACGCCGTTGGCCGCGCCCTCCGCCGGGACGGGTCGCGCGCCCGCCACCGGGAGCGGTTGCCCCCGGTCACTCGCGTCCCGTTTTCGCCGCGTCCGGCCGGGGACTCGCCGGTCATGGTGCGAATCGGATACACGATGATGACCGAGCAGGCCGGGCCCCGTGAGCTGGTCGACCATGTGGTGCGGGCCGAGGAGGTCGGCTTCGACTTCTCGGTGACCTCGGACCACTACTTCCCGTGGCTGCGCGCGCAGGGTCACTCGCCGTACGCGTGGGCCGTGCTGGGAGCGGCGGCGCAGGCGACGTCCCGTATCCCGCTCATGACGTACGTGACCTGCCCGACCTTCCGCTATCACCCGGCGGTGGTGGCGCAGAAGGCGGCGACCCTGCAGCTGCTGTCCGAGGGCCGGTTCCGGCTGGGCCTGGGCTCGGGCGAGAACCTGAACGAGCACGTGGTGGGCGGCGGCTGGCCTCCGGTGGACGTGCGGCACGAGATGCTGGAGGAAGCCGTCGAGATCATCCGGGCCCTCTTCGAGGGCGGGCACGTCACGCGGCGCGGTCAGCACTTCGACGTGGAGTCGGCGCGGCTGTGGGACCTGCCCGACGTGCCGCCGCCGATCGGCATCGCCGTCTCCGGTGACCGCTCCTGTGCGCTGGCGGGGCGGTTGGCGGACCTGGTCATCGCCACCGAGCCCAAGCCGGGGCTGCTGGAGGCGTTCGACCGGCACGGCGGTGCGGGCAAGCCCCGGGTGGGCCAGCTGCCGGTGTGCTACGACACCGACCGGGACGCGGCGGTCAAGCGGGCGCACGCCCAGTTCCGCTGGTTCGGCAACGGCTGGAAGGTGAACTCCGAGCTGCCGCACCCCGACTCCTTCGAGTCGGCCACGCAGTTCGTCACCCCCGACGACGTGGCGGACTCGATCCCCTGCGGCGACGACCCGGAGGTCTTCGTGGAGGCCGTACGCCCGTACGCCGAGGCCGGTTTCACCGAGATCGCGCTGGTGCAGATCGGCGGCGAGTCGCAGCCGGAGTTCCTGGACTGGTCGGCGAAGACCCTGCTGCCGGCGCTGCACGACGCCCTCGACTGAGACCGCCGGGCCGGACGAATCACCCGGAGGGCGGAGCATCTTGTGCGTGGAGCGGGTACTGGAAGGTTTTACGTCCGTTCTCCCCGGAGGCCTTGTGGTGAACCCCTTCGTGCACAGGACCCTGGTCGTCCAGCTCCAGGCCGGCACCGCGGACCGCTTCCCGGTCCTCGCCCACCTGGGCTACGAGGCCGAGGATCCGTACGCCGTCACCGCGGTGTTCAGCCATGACGGCCGGGTGCTCGCCCGGTGGCGGCTGGACCGCGAGATGCTCGCCGACGGACTGCGCCGGCCGGTCGGTGTCGGCGACGTCCGGATGCGGCCGGTGGCGACGGGCCACTGGGAGGAGCTGCGGCTGGACTTCTTCGGCGACCCGCGCTCCGGCGGCGGGCAGCATCACGCGGCCGTCTTCGCCTGGGCGCCGGCGGTCGCGGCGTTCCTGCGCGACACCTACGCCGTGGTGCCGCCCGGCCGGGAGCGGGTGCGGGTGGACGACTTCCTGGCCGAGGTCATCGCGGAGAGCTGAAGATCGTCGCGGGAAGCCGAGGGGCGCGGTGAGCCGAGGGTCACACCGCGACGGGCTGGGTGGAACGCGACGGGCTGGGTGGAAAAGGACCGGCGGCGGGTCCGGGACGCGTGGGCGTCCCGGACCCGCCGCCGGCTCGTGAAGGCATGAGCGGCGCTCGGCGCGCGCCGGTGCCGACGTTCAGCGGCTGGTGTGCCGGTGCCGGGTCCACAGCGGTATCCCGAACCAGCACAGCAGATACCACAGCAGTACACCGGTGACCAGCCACGGCACGAAGCCGTCGTGGGTCGCCACCCGCAGGATGAGCAGCAGCGACGCGGTGGTGGTGGCGAGCAGCAGGATCAGTCCGACGATGGTCATGCGGGACGCCCACCTGACCGCCTGCGGTTTGATCCGGCGGCCGGAGACCAGCCGGTGCAGGGACACCGGTCCGATCAGGGCGCCGGTCGCGGCGGCGCCGAGGACGACCGTGACGATGTAGATCGTGCGGTCGGTGTCCGCGAGCTCGCGGTACGTCGGGGTGAAGACCACCGTCAGCAGGAAGCCGAACAGGATCTGCACGCCCATCTGGGCGACGCGCACCTCCTGGATCAGCTCGACCCACATCCGGTCGGCTCTCTCCTCCTCGGTCTCGTTGCGTCCCCTGGGCCTCGTCTCGGTGCCCTTCGCGCTGTCCCTCGCGCTGTCCTTCGCGTTGCCCTGCGCGCTGTCCTTCGCCTTGTCTTCGGCGGCCGTCACGACGCTGCCTCCCCGGTGGAAACGACCTGGTGTTTCCCGTCCGGGTTCCCCCTCGGCGGCGGAACTGTCCTGACGAGGGGGTCCGGTGAGCAGAGCGTTACCAGCGGCCCTCGACCTGGTCCTTGATCCGCCGGTCGTAGAGGTCGCGGATCGCCTCCAGCGTGGCGTCGGACAGCGGCGGCAGCGTGGCGGCGGCCGTGTTGGCGCGGGCCTGCTCCGGCGAGCGGGCGCCGGGGATCACCGTGGTCACGCCGGGCTGCTGGGCGATCCAGCGCAGTGCCAGCTGGGCGGGGGTGTACCCGTCGGGGGCGAGGGCGGAGAACTCGGCGGCGGCCTCCACGCCGGTGGCGAAGTCGACGCCGGAGAAGGTCTCGCCCTGGTCGAAGGACTCGCCGTGCCGGTTGTAGGTGCGGTGGTCGTTCTCCGGGAACACCGTGTCCTTGGTGTACTTGCCGGACAGCAGGCCGGAGGCGAGCGGCACCCGGGCGATGACGCCCACGCCGGCCTCCCGCGCGGCGGGCAGGACCTCGCGCAGCGGCTTCATGCGGAACGGGTTGAGGATGATCTGCACGCTGACCACGTTCGGCCGGGCGATGGCGGTCAGCGCCTCCGCGCAGGTCTCGACGCTGACGCCGTAGGCGGCGATCCGCTCCTCGGCGACCAGGGTGTCGAGAGCGTCGTACACCTCGTCGGAGGAGTAGACGGGGGTCGGCGGGCAGTGCAGCTGGACGAGGTCGACGCGGTCGACGCCGAGGTTGCGCCGGGAGCGGTCGTTCCAGGCGCGGAAGTTGTCCAGGACGTAGTTCTCGGGGATCTGGTCGACGCGGCGGCCCATCTTGGTCGCGACGAGGACATGCAGATCGGGCCGGCCGCGCAGGAACGCGGCGATGGTCTGCTCGCTGCGGCCGTCGCCGTACACGTCGGCGGTGTCGAAGAAGGTGACGCCCGACTCCGCGGCCGCCTCCAGCACCGCGAGGGCTTCCTTGTCGTCGACGTCGCCCCAGTCGGCGCCCAGCTGCCAGGTCCCGAGGCCGATGACGGACGCCCGCTGACCCCATCGTTCGAATACACGCTCTTCCATGGCGTCAGTGTGTCACCCGTCCCTGCCGGTCAGGCTGCGGGTGTGCGCGGCGCGGGCGAGTCTCGGGCCGAGCCAGCGCTTGAAACGGCGCAGTGGCTCCAGGCTGCCGGCCGCCCGGTCGAGGCGGTAGTACAGCCGGGGCGGGACGTGCGGGAGCAGGGGCGAGTGACGCTGGCCGAGCAGGGCGAACATCTGCTCGGGCGGGAGGCGGAGGTAGCGGGGCAGGTTCTCGTACCACCGGGCGCTGTAGCGGGCGGCGCTCTGCGCGGGCAGCAGGGCCGCCTTGCGCCGGTGTTCGTAGCGGGCGAGGGCCTCGGGCAGGGTGGGCGCCTCGCGCAGGGCGCCGGCCAGGGCGATGGCGTCCTCCAGGGCGAGGGTGGTGCCGGCGCCGATGGAGTAGTGGGTGGTGTGCGCGGCGTCGCCGACGAGGACGAGGTGGCCGCGGTGCCAGGTGCGGTTGGTGAGGGTGCGGAAGGTCAGCCAGGGGACGCTGCCGTCGCCGCGGGAGCGGCCGATGAGGCGGTGCCCGTCGAGGACGCCGGCGAACAGCTTCTCCAGCAGGACCAGGCCCTCGGCCTCGTCCGCCCGGTCCAGTCCGAGGGCGGTCCAGGTCTCGGGGGCGCACTCGACGACGCAGGTGGAGCGGTCGGCGCCGTAGCCGTAGCCGTAGCACCAGATCCAGCCGTGGTCGGTCTCGGTGAAGCCGAAGGTGAAGGCGTCGAAGACCTTGGTGGTGCCGAGCCAGATGTAGGGGTTGCGGCCCGCTGTCACCTCGGTGCCGAAGTGGTCGGCGTACCGGGTGCGCAGCGCGCTGCGGACGCCGTCGGCGGCCACCACGAGGTCGGCGTCGGGCAGCCGGTCGGCGGTGATCTCCTGGTCGTATTCCAGGCGGACGCCGAGGGAGCGGGCGCGGGCGGCCAGGATCTCCAGCAGGCGGTGGCGGCCGATGCCGAAGCCCTGGTCGCCGGTGTGCCGGACGGTGTGGTCGCCGATGTGGGCGACGCCGTCGGTCCAGCGGACGGACGCCTCGTCGAGGGCGCGTGCCGACTCGGGGTCGTGCAGGTGGAGCCGGTCGAGCAGGCCGCGCCAGTAGGTGACGCCCCACCCGTAGGTGGAGCCCTCCGGGTTGCGCTCGTGGACGGTGATCTCGTGGGAGGGGTCCTGGAGCTTGAGCAGGATCGACAGATACAGGCCGGCGGGCCCGCCGCCGACGCAGGCGACCTTCACACGCACCTCTGGTAACTACCTCTTGTGGTTATGGGGACACGCAGGGTAGCAGCCACCGGACGGCGGTTTGCGTCAGCTTTCCGGCGTGAGCCGCGCCACTGCGGACGCCGGGACGGGGCAAGTTACCTCGCGAAACAGGGGCCCCACGGAAGGAATTGCCCGTTCCGGCCACACCGGACGATCTTCACCGGCAAGATCAACTTGGTTCAACACTGTACGACATGTGGGTAATTGTCCGGATCGCAGCCAACCGTTCGCCGGGGTGCCGGGCGGCCCGATAGGCATGCGGAGTCATCCGACCCACCGCATCCCTGGAGGTCCGCATGCCGGAACTCAGCCGACGCAGCGCCCTCGGCACGGCCGCCGCCCTCGCCGCCGCAGCCGGTACCCAGGCGCTCGCCGCCCCGTCCGCCGACGCCGCCGCACACGCCCATGAGGCCTCGGGCCACTCCCCCGCCCCCGCCGCGCCCGCCGCCCCCGCCTCTTTCGACGAGGTCTACAAGGGCCGCCGAATACAGGGCCGGACGGCCGGCGGCCATCACCAGCACCACGGCGGCGGCTACGCCGTGTTCATCGACGGGGTGGAGCTGCATGTGATGCGCAACGCCGACGGCAGCTGGATCAGCGTCGTCAGCCACTACGACCCGGTGCCCAGCCCGCGGGCCGCCGCGCGGGCCGCGGTCGACGAACTCCAGGGCGCGCGGCTGCTGCCGTTCCCCGCCAACTGATCCGCACGCAACGCCTTTTGGAGCACGCGCACATGACCGTCCGCAAGAACCAGGCCACCCTGACCGCCGACGAGAAGCGGCGGTTCGTCGCCGCCGTCCTGGAACTCAAGCGCAGCGGCCGCTACGACGAGTTCGTCACCACCCACAACGCCTTCATCGTCGGTGACACCGACAACGGCGAACGCACCGGCCACCGTTCCCCCTCGTTCCTGCCCTGGCACCGCAGATTCCTGCTGGAGTTCGAACGGGCCCTGCAATCGGTGGACGCCTCGGTCGCGCTGCCGTACTGGGACTGGTCCGCCGACCGCACCACGCGGTCCTCGCTGTGGGCGCCGGACTTCATGGGCGGCACCGGGCGCAGCCTGGACGGCCGGGTGATGGACGGCCCGTTCGCGGCGTCGGCCGGCAACTGGCCGGTCACCGTGCGCGTCGACGGGCGTACGTATCTGCGGCGGGCGCTCGGCGTCGCCGTGCGGGAGCTGCCGACGCGGGCGGAGGTGGAGTCGGTGCTCGCCATGGCGACGTACGACATGGCGCCGTGGAACAGCGGCTCGGACGGGTTCCGCAACCATCTGGAGGGCTGGCGCGGCGTCAATCTGCACAACCGCGTGCACGTGTGGGTGGGCGGGCAGATGGCCACCGGGGTGTCGCCCAACGACCCGGTGTTCTGGCTGCACCACGCCTACATCGACAAGCTGTGGACCGAGTGGCAGCGCCGCCACCCCGACGCGGGTTATCTGCCCGCCGCCGGGACGCCGAACGTGGTGGACCTGAACGAGACGATGAAGCCGTGGAACGACACCGCCCCGGCCGCTCTCCTGGACCACACGCCGCACTACACCTTCGACACCGACCCCGACTGACCACCGGACGGCCGGTCACTCCGCGTGCATCCCCGCGCCGGTCACGGGTACCCGCCCCGGAGCCGTACGACGAACGACGAACGACGAAAGGAGTGACCGCGGCATGTCGCAGGTCGAGGAATCCATCGAGGTCGCCGTCCCGGTGCGCACCGCGTACAACCAGTGGACGCAGTTCGAGACCTTCCCCGAGTTCATGAGCGGCGTGGAGCGCGTCGAGCAGCGCACCGACACGCTCACCCACTGGGTGACGAAGGTCGACGGGGTGCAGCGGGAGTTCGACGCGCGGATCACCGAGCAGGTCCCGGACGAGCGGGTCGCCTGGACGACCGTCGCGGGCGACGCCCGGCAGGCCGGTGTGGTGACCTTCCACCGTCTCGACGACGACCACACCAAGGTGATGCTCCAGATGGAGTTCCAGCCGGAGAGCGCCACCGAGAAGGTCGGTGACAAGCTGGGCTTCGTGAAGCGGCAGACCAAGGGCGACCTGGAGCGCTTCAAGCAGTTCATCGAGAAGCGCGGGCAGGAGACCGGGGGCTGGCGCGGCGCGGTCTGACGCCCCCGCGCTCCCGGCGCGGCGTGCCGGTGGTACGCCGCGCCCCGGCCCGCGGTGCAGTGCCGCCCCCTGCCTCAGCCGACGGGCGCGGTGCGGCACTCCGGGTGGCCCCAGCCCCGGTCGTTCTTGGCGATGGGTTCGCCCGCCGCGTAGGAGCGGCCGCACGCGCAGCGGCCGGGGAACTTGGCCTTGATGGTGCGCGCCGAGCCGCCGCCGCCCTTGCGAGTCGCCGGGGCGCGGCGGCCGCGCTGCGTCTTGACGGGGGCGTCCGGGGCGGGCGGCGGCTCGGGGGAGCCGAGGGCGCTGCCCGCCGGTTCCTGGACGGAGGCCGCCTGGCTGGCGGCGCGGTCGGCGAAGTCGTTGAGCGGGTCGCCGTCCACCTGGTGGGCGGGGACGTAACGGAACTCGACCGAGCGGCCGTCGAGCAGCTCGTCGATCCGCACGACCAGGTCCTGGTTGGCGACCGGCTTGCCCGCCGAGGTCTTCCAGCCGTTGCGCTTCCAGCCGGGCAGCCAGGTCGTCACGGCCTTCATCGCGTACTGCGAGTCCATGCGGATCTCCAGCGGCACGGCCGGGTCGGTCGCCGCGAGCAGCCGCTCCAGGGCGGTCAGTTCGGCGACGTTGTTGGTGGCCCGGCCGAGCGGGCCCGCTTCCCACCGGGCGGGCGTCTCCGTCTCGTCGGCGACGACCCAGGCCCAGCCCGCCGGCCCGGGGTTTCCCTTCGATGCCCCGTCGCACGCGGCCACCACTCGTTCACGCATGTGTCCGATCATGCCATGGCCCGGCCGGGCGCCGGTCGCCGACGGTCGCGTCAGGAGACGTCGGTGAGCTGCGGCATCTCCCCCTCGGTGGTCGTGGTGTCGATCACCGAGAATCTCGCGCCCTGCGGGTCGACGAGCGCGGCGAACCGCCCGAAGGGGCTGCTCATCGGGCCGAACCCGAGCTCGGCACCGAGCCGGGTGGCCTTCGCGACCGCCTCGTCGCAGTCGGGGACGCCGAAGTAGACGTTGACGTACGACGGCACCTCGGGCGGGAAGTCGTCGTCGGTCATCCTCATCCGGCCGAGCACGGGGGCACCCCCGGCGTTGTAGACCCGGAAGTCGATGTCGTCGTCCTCCATCCGCTGGGCCGTGTAGGGGAAGACGGCCGGGAAGAAGGCGTCGGCCCCCTCGGCGTCCCGGGTGAAGACCTCCGCCCAGCAGTACGCGCCCGGCGTGCCCATCTCCGCCTGGAACCCCTCGTGGCCGCCCGCCTGCCAGACGCCGAAGACGACGCCGCCGGGGTCGCGGGCCAGGCACATGGTGCCCTGGTCGCCGACCGGCATCGGGCCCATGACCAGCTCGCCGCCGTTCTCCCTGATCTTTGCGGCGGTGGCGGCGGCGTCCGGGGCGGCGAGGTACAGACACCACTGCGACCGGCCCTCCTGGCCGGGCACCGGCGGGACGATCGCGGCGACCGCCTTGCCGTCGCGGTACGCCTCGGTGTAGTTGCCGTACTCCGTCTGCGACTCGCCGAAGGTCCAGCCGAGGACGTCGCCGTAGAAGCTCTTGGCCCCCTCCAGGTCGGTGAACATCGCGTCCGCCCAGCAGGGGTGCCCCTCAGGTTTCACGGCCATGATCGCGGCCCTCTTCCGGTTGCGCGGGATGGTCCGGTTCTTCACGCTAGCCACGCACCGGGCGCGCCGCGCGCCGAGCCCGCTCCCTCCCGGGTGCCCTGGGGCGCCTGTCGCGACGGCGGTTTCCCGTATTTGCCGATCGCGGCCGGCCGCGTCCGACGCGTGTCTTCCGCCCGCCGCCGGGCTGTGCTTGCCTGGGGAGCCGTGTCGGCGGCGGGGCGGGGGTGACCGGATGCGCGGACGGTGGGCGGCGGGGTGGGCACTGGCCGGTGCGCTGCTGCTGGGCGGATGCGGGGATCCGGCGTCCGGGGCCGCCGGACCACCGGCCGCCCCGTCCTCGCCGAAGGCGTCGGCCACCACGCACCGGAAGGCACCCGCCGCGCCCGCGCGGCCCCCGGCCGTGCTGTATCTCGGCGACTCGCTGGCGATGGAGAACCAGCGGGTCCTCGGCCAGGAGCTGCGCCGCGACCTGAAGGCCCGCTACACCAGCGCCCCGTACTCCGGCACCACCCTCTGCGACTACCTGGAGGGCACCGGCGAGCGGTCCCTCGTGCCCGGCGCGGACAAGGCGGCGGCGCTGGTGCGCTCGGTGCGGCCGGACGTCGTGGTGCTCCAGTTCTGGGGCAACGCCTGGGGCTACACCCCCTGCATGGACGGGATCACCTACGACGCCGCGCCGGACCGCTATCTCCAGCGGTACGCCGCCGACGCGCGGCGCCTCGCGGAGCAGATCACGGACGCCGGGGGACAGTCCCCGCCGCGGATCGTGTGGGTGCTCCAGGGACCGGACCCGATCACCCCGGAGCGGGTGCGGAAGGTGAACGCCGTCTACGCGGAGCGGGCCGCCGCCTCCGGCGGCCTGGTGGCCGACGCGGGCCGTGCCGTCAGCCCCGCCTCCGGACGCCACACCTGGGTCCGGTTCCTGCCGTGCACCGCCTGGGAGCGGGCGCACCCGGACTACTGCACGGAGCCGGGCAGCGGCCGTACCGCCCTGCACCGGGACGACGACTACCTGCACTTCTGTCTCGCCCCGACGACGTCCGACCCGAAGCCGTGCCCGGTGCGCTCCCCCGGTGTCGTGCGCATCGCCCGGGAGATCGCCCGAGCGGTCGCCCGGGTGGCCGGCTCGGCGGCCGAGGACGGCGGCTGAGCCGTCACTCGCCCGCGTACGCCCGCTCCAGGGCGGCGATGTCGAGCTTGCCCATCGACATCATCGCGGCCATCGCGCGCTGCGCCTTCGCCGGGTCCGGGTCGCTGACCATCTCCTCGAGCCGGTCCGGGGTGACCTGCCAGGACACGCCGTACTTGTCCTTGAGCCAGCCGCAGGGGCCGGGCTCGCCGCCGTTCTCGGTCAGCTTGGTCCAGTAGTAGTCGACCTCCTCCTGGTTCTCGCAGTGGATGATGAAGGACACCGCCTCGTTGAACCTGAACTCCGGGCCGCCGTTGAGGGCCAGGAACCGCTGGCCGTTGGCCGTGAACTCGACCGTCATCACGGTGCCGGCCGGGCGGGGGGCTCCCTCGGGGTAGCGGGCGACCCTGCCGATGCTGGAGTTCTTGAAGATGGAGACGTAGTGGTGGGCGGCTTCCTCGGCCTCGGTGTCGAACCAGAGACAGGTGGTGAATCCGTCGGCGGTCATGGCTACCTCCAGTGCGGGGGCGGAACGCGGTCGTGAGTGTGGACCGCCGCCCGCCGGGAAACTCATCGGCCGCGGCGGAGAAACAATTCGGGTGGCTTCGTCGCCCCAGGCACCTAACATCGCGGGCATGACCACGTCACCGTCCACGGACGCGATCCGCCCCTTCCGCCTCGCCGTTCCCGAGGCCGATCTCGCCGATCTCCACGACCGCCTCGACCGCACCCGCTGGCCGGACCAGCTGCCGGGGGTGGGCTGGTCGTACGGTGTGCCGGCCGGCTATCTGCGGGAGCTGGTGCACCACTGGCGGCACGCGTACGACTGGCGGGCCGCCGAGGCACGGCTGAACGAGTGGCCGCAGTTCACCACCACGATCGACGGGGCGACCGTGCACTTCGCGCACATCCGCTCCCCCGTCCCGGACGCCACCCCGCTGGTCCTCACCCACGGCTGGCCCGGCTCGATCGTCGAATTCCTCGACGTGGTCGGGCCGTTGACCGATCCGGCGGCGCACGGCGGGGATCCGGCGGACGCGTTCCACGTGGTGGTGCCGAGCATTCCCGGCTTCGGGCTGTCCGGGCCCACGGCCGAGCCCGGCTGGGAGGCCGGCCGGGTCGCCGACGCCTGGGCGGAACTGATGAGCCGGCTCGGCTACGAGCGGTTCGGCGCGCAGGGCGGCGACTGGGGCGCAGCCATCTCCCGCGAGCTGGGCCGCGCCCACCCCGACCGGGTGCTCGGCGTCCATCTGAACCTGCTGCCGGGCGCCCAGGCGACCTCGGAGCCGGCCGAGGAGGAGCTGGCGGCCCTCGAACCGGAGGAGCGGGAGCGGACGCTCGCCTCCTGGCGCGGGTGGCAGGCCTGGTCGAGCGAGGGCACCGGGTACGCGGTGCTCCAGGCGACCCGGCCGCAGACCCTGGCGTACGCGCTGACCGACTCGCCCGTGGGCCAACTCGCTTGGATCGTGGAGAAGTTCCGGGAGTGGACGGACTCCGAGGAGCTGCCCGAGGAGGCCGTGGACCGGGACCGGCTGCTGACGAACGTGATGCTGTACTGGCTGACGGGCACCGCCGGTTCCTCGGCCCGTATCTACTACGAGCGGGCGCACGCCACCGGCCGCGCCGCCCGGCCCACCGAGCCGTCCACCGCGCCCACCGCCGTGGCCCTCTTCCCGGCCGAACTCCAGCTCCCGCTGCGGCACAAGGCCGACCGCACCGAGAACATCGTGCGCTGGACGGAGCAGCCGCGGGGCGGGCACTTCGCGGCGATGGAGGAGCCGGAGCTGCTGGTGGCGGACGTACGGGCGTTCTTCCGGCAGTTGCGCGAGCGGGGCTGACGAGCGGAGCCGGCGAGCCGGGCCGAGGCGGGCTCTGCCCGTGGCGAATCTGCGGCGGGCAGAGAAGACGCCTGCGGGCGCCTCGCGCGGCCGAGAGTGGAGTGGACGGCATCCGGGCCACCACGAGGAGAACCGATGACTCCACTCAGCAAGCTCACCCCGCGGGCCGAGGAGGGCGACACCCCTGCCACCCGCTTCGACGACCATCTCGCCGCGCAACTGCTCGGACAGCGGATCGTGCTGCTGGGCACCCAGGTCGACGAGGTCTCCGCGAACCGGGTCTGCAGCCAGCTGCTGATCCTGTCCGCCGAGGACCCGCGCACCGACATCACCCTGCTCGTCAACAGCCCCGGCGGCTCGGTGCACGCCGGTCTCGCCATCTACGACACGATGCGGCTGATCCCCAACGACGTCTCCACGCTCGCGATGGGATTCGCGGCCAGCATGGGGCAGTTCCTGCTCAGCGTCGGCGCGCCCGGCAAGCGGTACGCGCTGCCGAACGCGCGGATCATGATGCACCAGCCGTCGGGCGGCATCGGCGGGACCACGGCGGACATCGAGATCCAGGCGCAGAACCTGGAGTTCACCAAGCGCACCATCGAGCGGATCACCGCCGAGCACACCGGGCAGAGCCCGGAGACCATCTCCCGGGACGGGGACCGCGACCGCTGGTTCACGGCCGAGGAGGCCAGGGAGTACGGCATGGTGGACCGGATCGTGGACTCCTTCACGTCCGTCCTGCCGGCCGCGACGCGTCGACGGACGGGGCTGTAGTCATGGGGAGTTACACGATTCCGCACGTGGTGGAGCGCACCCCGCAGGGCGAGCGGTCGTACGACGTGTTCAGCCGGCTGCTGTCGGAGCGGATCATCTTTCTCGGCACCGAGATCGACGACGGCGTCGCCAACGTCGTCATCGCGCAACTGCTGCATCTGGAGTCGGCGGCGCCGGACACCGAGATCGCGGTGTACATCAACTCGCCGGGCGGCTCGTACACCTCGCTGATGGCGATCTACGACACGATGACCTTCGTGAAGGCGCCGATCTCCACGTTCTGCGTCGGCCAGGCGGCCTCCACGGCGGCCGTGCTGCTGGCGGGCGGTGACAAGGGGCGGCGGTTCGTGCTGGAGCACGCGCGGGTGCTGCTGGGGCAGCCGGCCTCCGGCGGCCGCCAGGGCACCGCCGCGGACCTGTCGCTGCAGGCGAAGGAGATGGTGCGGATCCGCTCGCAGGTGGAGGAGGTACTGTCCCGGCACACCGGTCACGACATCGCCACGCTGCGGGCCGACATGGACCGGGACAAGGTGTTCACCGCGCGGGAGGCGGTGGCGTACGGGCTGGCCGACGAGGTGCTGAGCCGGCGCCTCACGACGGGGTGAGACGCCGGCCGGGCCCGGTGGCTCAGGCGGCCAGGCAGAGTCCGTCGTACGACGAGGTGGTGGTGGTACGGCCGTGACGGGCCGGGCGGGAGGTGACCCGGACCAGCTCCCGCTGAGCCAGCGTCAGCAGGTCGCCGAGGCCGAGGCCGAGCGCGTGGGCGGCGGCCGCGAGCACCTCCGAGGAGGCCTCCTTGCGGCCCCGCTCCACCTCCGACAGATACGGCATGGAGATCCGGGCCGCGTCGGCGACGTCCTTCAGCGTCCGCTCCTGGGCGAGCCGTTCACGCCGCAGGACGTCCCCGACGAGGTCGCGCCAGAGCGGCTCCTTGAGCGCGGGGCGCGGGGCCGGTGCCGCGGGGCGCGGGGCCGGGCCGTGCGGGGCCGGTGCGGTGGCGCGGGGCCGCAGGGGGATGACACGGGCTTCGTTCGGCGCTTGGTTCGTCACCTCTCCAGCCTAGGAGCGGGGCGCCGCACGGGAAGGGCGCGGCGTTCCGCCCTCGGTGGAATCGGGCGAATCGCCCGGCGGTTCGCGGCCCTCTCGCCCGCGCCGCGCGCATGCCCCCGGACCCCGCTCTCCCGCTTGGTCCCCCCCTTGGTCTGGCTCGGTCGCGCTCGGTCCCGCGGACGCGGTGCACCGCACAGGGCGGAATGGAGGTAGCGTGGCGACTGTTTCGCGCCGCCTTGAAACAAAGAGTGCATGGTCGGCGACAGTCCGGGTACCCGCACGGATGCGTCACCGCGACGCGAGGACACAACTGCAGCATCGTCCGAAGAGGCAGACGTCGCACCATGACTTTCGTGGGAGAGGTAATGGACACCGCCACCGCCACCGCCGTGACCGGGTCTCAGGCACCGCTCGTCGAGGAGAACCGGGCCGGGACGGACCAGGTGCGGGAGCCGGTGGTCGTGGACCCGCGGGCCGTGGCGCCCAGGGACGCCCGGGAGCTGTCCCGCCAGTTCTTCCGCCGGCTGCAGGAGCTCGAGGAAGGCACGCACGAGTACCAGTACGCGCGCAACACCCTCATTGAGATGAACATGTCGCTCGTGCGGTTCGCCGCCGGGCGGTTCCGGGGCCGCGGGGACGACATGGAGGACGTCGTCCAGACCGGCATGATCGGCCTGATCAAGGCCATCGACCGGTTCGACCTGTCCCGCGAGGTCGAGTTCACCTCCTTCGCGCTGCCGTACATCGTCGGCGAGATCAAGCGCTTCTTCCGCGACACCACCTGGGCCGTGCACGTCCCGCGCCGGCTCCAGGAACTGCGCGTGGAGCTGGCCAAGGCGCGCGAGGAGCTGTCCAGCAGGCTGGACCGGGAGCCCACGGTGGCCGAGCTGGCCACGCTGATGAACCTCTCCGAGGACGAGGTCGTCGAGGCCCAGATCGCGGCCAACGGCTACAACTCCTCGTCCCTGGACGCGGCGCTGACCGGTGACGGGCCGGAGAACGGCGAGGCCGTGCTGGCCGACTTCATCGGTGTCGAGGAACACGGGCTGCGGCTCGTCGAGGACTTCCAGTCGCTGGCCCCGCTGATGGCCGAGCTGGACGAGCGGGACCGGCGCATCCTGCACATGCGGTTCGTGGAGGAGGCGACCCAGGCCGAGATCGGTGAGCAGCTCGGCTGCTCGCAGATGCACGTGTCCCGGCTGCTGAAGCGGATCATCGTGCGGCTACGCGAGGGCATGCTCGGAGAGCTGGACCGCGTCTGAGCCGCGGGGCCCCCGGGACGGGACCGACGGCATCCGGGGCGTGCTCCCGTCGGTCCGTGCGCTCCGGGGGCCCCGCTCCGCGGATTCTGCTGCCTCAGGTCCGCGTACACGACACCGCGTACACGACGACACCTTGTACGTGCGCCGCACTGCGCGCCCGCGTCGTCACCCGTCTCCGAGTTCCACCTCGGCCCAGACGCGCTTGCCGACCGGGACCCGTTCGACCGCGACGCGCGACGCGAGCGCGTGGACGATCTCCAGGCCGTGCCGGCCGACGCGCTCGGGGTCCCGGGGAAAGCGCCGGGGCAGGGCGTCGCTGCTGTCGTAGACGGAGACCGTGACCGCGGCGTCCGTGCCCTCCAGGTCCAGGATGTACGGGCCGTCGCTGTGCCGGTCGGCGTTGGTGACCAGTTCGCTGACCACCAGGAGCACCGCCTCCTGGGTGCGGGCGGTGATGTCGGCGCACCACTCGGTGGCGAGCTGGTTCAGGAACTGCGCGGCGAAGGCACGCGCCTCGGCTATGCACCCGGGCTCGCCCGTGTAGTGCGCCGCCCGCCGGAGCGGTTCCACGGGTACGTCGAAAGCGGAGGGTGCGACCGTCGCGTCCCGGTGCTCGATCATGCGTTCTCTCTCCCAAGCCGGCGTGGCCGGATACTGCTGCACCAGTCCTCGTACCCCGAGCCCGGCGGAGCACTCCAGGGTGCTGTGGGCGTCGCACCGGTGCCGCCGGGCGCGCCCGGGACGCGTACGGACCTCCCGGCGGGCGCGGCCGGCCGGTGCTGTCTAGCGTGGGCGTGTGAGCCCGCGAGACTCCGCCGGCCAGGCCGGCGCCCGCCCCGGTTGGGTGCAGGCCCTGGCCGTGACGCTGGCCGGGGTGCTCGCCATGGGCGTCGTCGCCGCGCTGGGGCTGTGGGCGGCCGGCGCGACCGGGATTCCGGACGGCGCCTACCCGAAGGTGGTCGCGGCGACCGTGGTCGCCGCCGTCGGCGGCGGCGTCGAGCTGTCGGGGAGCGCCGGATCGCTGGCGGGGGCCGAAGGGGGTCTCACGGTGATCCCGCTGTCGGTGACGCTGGTCGGCGCGCTGGTCTTCGCCGCCGGTTTCCTGCGGCCGCTGCGGCACAGGGCGGTCACGGGGACCGGGGAGCTGGCCGGCTGGGCCGCGCGGATCGGTGGGCTGTGGCTGCTCGCCCTGACCGGGCTGGCCCTCGCCGCCCGGCACACCTTCCGCCTCTCCCTCGGTGAGGGGCTGATCAGCGACCTCGGCGAGCTGTTCGGGATCGAACCTGAGGTGGGGTTCACCACGGAGGTGCCGCCGACCGTCGTCTTCGGCGTGCTGTGGCTGGCCGGGGTGCTCGTGGTGGCGCTGCTCGTCGCGCGCGGGGTGCCGCTGCCGGGGCGGCTGTCGCGGTTCCGGGAGGCGGCGGGCCCGGCGGCGTACGCGATGGTGGCGCTGCTGCTGGCCTGCGCCGTGCTCGGGGTCGTCATCGGTGTGGTGGTGGCGGTGACGCGCGGGCATCCCGTGGAGACGCTGGCGGTCGTCCTGCTGGGGTTGCCGAACCTGGCGTGGCCGGCGTTGACGGTCGGGCTCGGGGCCACCTGGGACGGCCGGGTGGAGGGGCCGTTCGCGCTGCCGATGCCGAACGTGCTGGACCGGGTGATGCGGTCGGGCGAGATGAGCGCGGTCGACCTGGGCACGCTCGCCGAGCAGGACGGCCGGGTGTGGTGGCTGCTGCCGATCGCCGCGGCGCTGCTGTCGGCGGCCGCGTGTCTGATGGCGGTCCGCTCACCGGCCGGGGTCCCGCTGTGGCGGCACGCCGTCCACATGGCGGTCGCGCTCCTGCTCACGGTTCTGGTGATCTGCCTGCTCGGCCGGGTCTCGGCGGCCTTCGGACTGTCCGTGCTGGGCATCGGTGACCTGGGCGGCGACCTCTCCCAGCACCTGTTCCTGCGGCCCCGCTGGTGGAGCGCGCTGGGCCTCGCCGTGCTGTGGGGGCTGGTGACGGGTTTCCTCGGCGGCCTGATCGCCCGCCGCCTGCCCCGGCCGGACAGCTCGCACAGGGCGCGCGACGCGCGCTAGCCCGTCACCGCGCCGCCCCTCCCCCGCCGCGGACCCGCGCTGCGCGCGCCGGCTGCCGTGCCCGCTTGCGCAGGGCCGGCGGTTCCCGGCGGCGCAGCAGTCGGGAGACGAGGGCGCCGAGGGATGCGGAGAGGGCGATCAGCATGGTGACGGCGAGGAGCCAGACGGGGGTGGAGTGGGCGAACAGGGGATCGCCGGTGAGGTCGCCGGGCGAGAGCCGGGCGAGGCCGAGGGTGGCGGCCATCGCGCCGAACGCCCAGCGGGAGGGCACGAGCCAGGCCGCCTGCTCCAGTACGGGCACGCCGTCCAGCTTGAGCAGGGCGCCGCAGAAGACGACCTGGACGAGGGCGAGCAGGACCAGCAGCGGCATCGTCACCTCTTCCTTGCGGACCAGTGCGGAGACGGCGAGGCCGAGCATCATCGCGGTGAAGGCGAGGAGGGCGACGGCGACGGTGATCTCGGCGAGCGGCCGGGTCAGCACGCCGTCGCCGCCGGGGGCGTGGAGGTCGACGCCGAGCAGCGCGACCAGGGTGAGCAGCACGGCCTGGACCACGGTGACCGTTCCGAGCACCACCACCTTGGACAGCAGATACGCCCGTCTGGACAGGCCCACGGCGCGTTCCCGCTCGTAGATCACCCGCTCCTTGACGAGTTCGCGGACCGCGTTGGCGGCGCCGGTGAGGACGGCGCCGACGCACAGGATCAGCAGCACGTTCAGGGCGTTCCTGCCGGTCAGCTCGTCGCCCGCGAGGGCGCGCGCCATGGCGCCCATCACGAACGGCAGCGCGATCATGACGGCGAGGAACACACGGTCGGCGGCGAGGACGGCGCAGTAGCGGCGGGTCAGGGTGCGCAGCTGGGCGCCCGCCCGGCGGGGTCTGGGCGGCAGGCCGATGATCACCGGGCCCGCGCGGGGCAGCCGGGGCTGGACGCCGGCGTCGGCGACGTAGCGCCGGTGGAAGGGCGAGTCGCGGTACTCCGCCGCCCAGTCCCGGTCCCGGCCGCGGTCGAAGGCCTCGAAGGCTTCCGGCCAGTGCGTGAAGCCGAGGAAGGCGAGGGCGTCGCCGGGCGGGCCGTAGTAGGCGACCTTGCCGCCGGGGGCGAGGAAGAGGAGCCGGTCACAGACGTCGAGGCTGAGCACGCTGTGGGTGACGACGATGACGGTGTGGCCGCCGTCGGCGAGGCGGCGCAGCATGTGCATCACCGAGCGTTCCATGCCGGGGTCGAGGCCGGAGGTCGGTTCGTCGAGGAAGAGCAGGGAGGGCTTGGTGAGCAGCTCCAGTGCCACGCTGACCCGTTTGCGCTGGCCGCCGGACAGGGTGTGCACGCGCCGGCCGGCGCCGGCCTCCAGGCCCAGCTCGCGGATCACCTCCTCGACGCGGGCCTGGCGCTCGGCCTTGGCGGTGTCCTGCGGGAAGCGCAGTGCGGCGGCGTAGGAGAGGGCGGCGCGGACGGTGAGCTGGGTGTGGAGGATGTCGTCCTGCGGGACGACTCCGATGCGCTGCCGCAGTTCGGCGTAGTCGTGGTACAGGTCGCGGCCGTCGTAGAGGACGGTGCCGTGGTCGGCGGGGCGCCGGCCGGTGAGCGCGTTCATCAGGGTGGACTTGCCGGCGCCGCTCGGTCCGACGACGGCGAGCAGGCACCTCTCCCCCACCGGGAAGGAGACGTGGTCCAGCAGCTGTCTGCGGCCCCGGTCGACGGAGACGGTGAGGTCCTGTACGTCGAGGGAGACCACGCCGGTGTCGACGTACTCCTGGAGCTGGTCGCCGACGAGGCAGAAGTCGGAGTGGCCGATGCCCACGATGTCGCCGGGGTGGACCGCGGCGCTGGTGACGCGGGTGCCGTTGAGGTACGTGCCGTTGTGGCTGCCGAGGTCGGCGATCTCGTAGCCGCCGTCGGTGCGGGCCCGCAGCTCGGCGTGGTGCCGGGAGACGATCAGGTCGTCGACGACCAGGTCGTTGTCGGCGGCGCGGCCGATGCGGACCGTGCGGGTGGTCAGCGGACGCACGCCGGCCGGGTGGCGGAAGGTGTGGGTGAGGGCGGGCCGGGAGACCCCGGCGGGGCGTTGGGCGGCCGGGCCGGTGACTGTGCTGAGCACGATGCGGGGGCCGTCGGTGGGGCTGCCGAGGCGGATGACGGTGCCGGGGCCGACGCCCCACTGGTGGACGCGCCGGCCGTCGGCGTAGGTGCCGTTGGTGCTGTGCTGGTCGTGGAGCGTCCAGTGGTCGTCCTCGGGACGGAGCACCGCGTGGTGCCAGGAGACGCGGTCGTCGTCGAAGGCGATGTCGCTGAGGGGGTCGCGGCCGACGCGGTAGTCGTGGGCCGGGGTCATCACGGTGATCCCCGTCTCGGTCTCCAGGACGAGTTCGGGTGCCGTGGACGCGGCCGGCCGCTCCGCCATGCCCCGGATTCTACCGATCCGTCCCCCTGCGTGCCTGATCGTCGCAGGTCAGGAAGGTGCGGTCAGGAACGTCGGTCAGGCCACGGGCATGACCAGCGCCGGGATGGTCCGCTGCATGCGCAGGGCGTCGACGGACTCGGCCAGCAGCTCGTACTCCGTGGTGTCGTCGCTGACGGCGATCCGCACCAGCCGTCCGGCCGCCAGCTCGTCGGCGACCAGCTCCTGCCGGTCCGCGTCGGCACACCAGGAGCGCAGTACGGCGGGCACGTCGGTCACCGTGTCGCCGACGGGGACCAGGGCGTTCGGCGGGTAGGGGGCGTCGCCGGGGTGGGGGTCGAGCCGTTCGGCGATCCAGGTGGCGCGGTCGCGCAGCCACCACAGGGCGAGGGCCAGGGTGGGGGCCCGGTACGTGCCCAGCGGCACTCCGATGCGCTGCCCGCCGCAGGTCCCGTAGGCGGTGACATGGCACAGGAATTCGTCGTGCACGTTCTCCTCCCCCGTCGCGTCGCTCGCCGGCCGGTGGTGTCGCGCTTTCCGTGCGGCTCCTGTGCGGTGAACTGCCCCTGGGGTCGAGTATCTTCACTGTTGAACCACTGTCACCATGGCTTTCCGGCCAGTCTCCTGGCATATTCCCGGCGGCTCGATTGGCCGGATCGTGACGGCCTGCGATGAGTTTTCGGGCGGACCGGAGTCTCCCTCGTATGAATACGACGGGAAAAGCGGACGTGGAATTCACCGCGGTGTTGACCAAGAGCCCGGAGCAGGGCGGCTGGACCTATGTCGTCTGGCCGGAATCGGTCGCCTATTTCGGCACCCGGGGATTGGTCAAGATCCGCGGGACGATCGACGGACACCCCTTCCGCAGCTCTTTCATGGCGCTGGGCGACGGCACGCACAAATTGCCGGTCAAGGCGGAGATCCGCCGGGTGATCGGAAAAGAGGAGGGCGACACGGTGACCGTGCGCATCGAGGAGCGGCTGAGTTCCTGATCGCGAAACCGGGATGCCCGGAGAGGGTGACGTGACCGTCTCCGGGCATCCGGTGAATCGTCCTGGGCTGTGAGGACCGCGTCGACAAGGGCGGGACGAGCGGCTCGGTCAGGCCGGGACGACCGCGTCGGTCAGGCCGTGACTACCGCGTCGATGCGGGCCAGTTCGTCCGCGTCGAAGTCCAGGTTCTCCGCCGCGGCGACGCTGTCCTCCAGCTGCCGCGCGCTGCTCGCGCCGACCAGCGCGGAGGTCACCCGGCCGCCGCGCAGCACCCAGGAGAGCGCCATCTGCGCCAGCGACTGGCCGCGGGACTTGGCGATCTCGTCGAGCGCGCGCAACTTGCCGACCAGCTCCTCGGTCAGCGCGTCGGAGTTCAGGAACGGGCTGTCGCTCGCGGCCCGCGAGTCCTCCGGGATGCCGTCGAGGTAGCGGGCGGTGAGCACGCCCTGCTCCAGCGGGGAGTAGGCGATGGAGCCGACGGCCAGCTCGTCCAGCGCGTCGAGCAGGCCCTCCTCCTCGGGGCGGCGGTCCAGCATCGAGTAGCGCGGCTGGTGGATCAGCAGCGGGGTGCCCAGCTCACCGAGGATGCGGGCGGCCTCGCGGGTCTGCTCCGCGGAGTAGTTCGAGACGCCGACGTACAGCGCCTTGCCCTGCTGCACGGCGGAGTGCAGGGCGCCCATCGTCTCCTCCAGCGGAGTCTCCGGGTCGGGGCGGTGCGAGTAGAAGATGTCGACGTAGTCCAGGCCCATCCGCTTCAGGCTCTGGTCGAGCGAGGACAGCAGGTACTTGCGCGAGCCCCACTCGCCGTACGGGCCGGGCCACATCAGGTAGCCCGCCTTGGTGGAGATGACCAGCTCGTCGCGGTACGGCGCGAAGTCGGCCCGCAGCGCCTCGCCGAACGCGGACTCGGCGGCGCCGGGCGGCGGGCCGTAGTTGTTGGCGAGGTCGAAGTGGGTGACGCCGAGGTCGAAGGCGCGGCGCAGGATGGCGCGCTGGGTCTCGACCGGGCGGTCGGGGCCGAAGTTGTGCCACAGGCCGAGCGACAGCGCCGGGAGCTTGAGGCCGCTGCGTCCGGTGCGCCGGTAGGGCATGGTGGCGTAGCGGTCGGGGTGTGCGGTGTACAACGCGACTCCAGAGGGGTTGGCACACGGAAGACGGCTCCGGGGCCGGAGCCGTCCGAACCGTCCCCTACTCTGGCGTGACCTGCGGCCAGTGGTCCAACAGAAGAATCCGATGGGATTCAGCGACTACGCTTCTCGGTCATGGAACTGCGCCAGCTCAGGCACTTCCTCGCGGTCGCCGAGGACCAGCACTTCACCCGGGCGGCCGAACGGCTCATGGTCTCCCAGTCGGGGCTCTCGGCGTCGATCCGCGCGCTGGAGCGGGAGTTGCAGACCCCGCTGTTCGTGCGGACCACCCGCCGGGTGACGCTGACCGAAGCGGGCCGGGCGCTGCTGGTGGAGGCGGAGCGGGTGCTGGACCGGGTGCGGGCGGCGCACGAGGCGGTGGCCGCCGTGCAGGGCGTGCTGCGCGGCACGCTCGCGCTGGGCACCGAGCAGTGCATCGCCGGGGTGCCGGTGGCAGGGCTGCTCGCCGCGTTCCGGCGGCGCCATCCGGACGTGGAGATCCGGCTGCGGCAGGCCGGCTCGGGCGCGCTGGCCGAGGAGGTGGCCGCGGGGCGGCTTGACCTGGCGTTCGTGGTGCGCACCGACACGGACGCCGAGCACCTGCGGGCCGTGGCGCTGACCAGCGAGCCGATGACCGTCCTGTGCCACGCGGACCACCCGCTGGCGGCGGCCGGCGCGGCCGTCACTCCGCAGGACATCGGCGGTGAGGTGTTCGTCGACTTCCACCCCGACTGGGGGCCGCGCCGCACCACCGACGCGGCGTTCGCCGCCGCGGGCGTACGCCGGACGGTGGCGCTGGAGGTGAACGACGTGCACAGCCTCCTCGACCTGCTGGACGAGAACCTGGGCATCGCCGTCGTCCCCCACCACTTCCACCACAAGCGCCCGTCCCTGACCGCTCTCCCCCTGAAGGGCACCGGCGAGGCCGGTTACGAGACGGTGGCCGTGCTGCCCCCGCCCGAGGCGACCAGCCCGGCCGCGCGAGCGCTGATGGCGCTGCTGGAGACGGGGAGCGCGTGAGCGGTACGCCGACGGTCGGCTGACGGCGGCTGACGGCGGGCGAGGAGGCGTCCGGCGGTGCGCAGCCGCCTGCGGCGCGCATCGGCCGCGGGGCGCATCGGCCGCGGGGCGCACCCGTCGGCGGCCCACATCCGCGCATCGGCCCGCGGCCCGCTTCCGCCTGCGGCCCGCATCGCCCCGCGGGGCGCAGCGGCTTGCGGCCCGCCTCCACCCGCGGGGCGCGCTTCCGCCCGCGGCGCCTTCGTGGTGGACCGGCTGACGGAATCGGGGGCGCGCGGGGCGCGTCCGGGTCATGGTGGACGTATGCATGCGAAGGACGTCCTCATCGACGGCTACGGCCGTATCCAGGAAGAAGTCCATGCCGCCGTGGACGGTCTCGGGCCCGAGGAGCTGAACGCCCGGCCGGCCGGCGGCGCCAACTCCATCGCCTGGCTGATCTGGCATCTCACCCGGGTCCAGGACGACCACGTCGCCGACGCCTCCGGGCTCGACCAGGTGTGGCTGGCGCAGGACTGGGCGAAGCGGTTCGGGCTGAAGCTGCCGCTGGGCGACACCGGGTACGGGCACAGCCCGGCCAAGGTCGCCAAGGTGCGGGTCGACTCCCCCGACCTGCTGACCGGGTACTACGACGCCGTGCACGAGCAGACGCTGGGGTTCGTGCGCGGGCTGACCGCCAGGGATCTCGAACGCGTCGTGGACGAGAACTGGGATCCGCCGGTCAGCCTCGGCGTACGGCTGGTCAGCGTCCTGTCCGACGACCTTCAGCACGTCGGACAGGCCGCGTACGTGCGCGGGCTGCTTCAGAGCGCGGCGGCGTAGCCCGGCAGCACGACGTCCTCGATGAGGGCCTTGCGCTCGTCGAACGGGATGAACGCGCTCTTGACCGCGTTCACCGTGACCGTGCGCAGGTCCTCGACGGTCCAGCCGGCCTGCTCGACCAGCAGGGACATCTCGCGGGTCATCGTCGTGCCGGACACCAGGCGGTTGTCGGTGTTGAGGGTGACCCGGAAGCCGAGGTCCTTCAGCGCGGTGATCGGGTGCTCGGCGATCGAGGTGGCGCAGCCGGTCTGGAGGTTGGAGGTGGGGCACATCTCCAGCGCGATCCGGCGGTCGCGCACCCAGCTCGCGAGGCGGCCGAGCTTGCCCGCCGCGAGGTCGGGGATGTCCTCGGTGATGCGGACGCCGTGGCCGATGCGCTGGGCGCCGCAGACCTGGAGGGCCTGGTGGATGCTGGGCAGGCCGTGGGCCTCGCCGGCGTGGATGGTGAAGGGCACGCTCTCGCGGCGCAGCAGCTCGAAGGCGGCGAGGTGGTCGGCGGGCGGGAAGCCGTCCTCGGCGCCGGCGATGTCGAAGCCGACGACGCCGGCGTCCCGGTAGGCGACGGCCAGCTCGGCGGCCTCCTGGACGCGGTCGAACATCCGCATGCCGCACAGCAGGGTGCCCACGCGGACCGGGGTCCCGGCCGCGGCGGCCTTGGCCATGCCCGCCGCCAGACCCTCCTGCACGGTCTCGACGACCTCGCGCATCGTCAGCCCGCCGTTGGTGTTCAGCTCGGGCGCGTAGCGCACCTCGGCGTAGACGACGCCGTCGGCGGCGAGGTCGAGGACGTACTCCTCGGCGGTGCGCAGCAGGCCCTCGCGGGTCTGCATGACGGCGAGGGTGTGCTCGAAGGTGGCGATGTAGCGGACCAGGTCACCGGAGTTGGCGGCCTCGTAGTACCAGGCGGCCAGCTCGTCCGGGTCGGTGGTGGGCAGGGTGTGGCCGACCTCCCGGGCCAGCTCCACGACGGTGGCGGGGCGCAGGCCGCCGTCGAGGTGGTCGTGCAGGACGGCCTTGGGGAGGCTGCGGACGAGGTCGGTGCCTATGCGCGTAGATGACATGGTGCGGTGCGTTCCTCGGCGGTTCGGTGTGCGGATGTGCGAAGTGGGTCAGGAGGCGGCGGGCACGGCGGGCTCGAGCAGGTCCCAGCGGTTGCCGTACAGGTCCTGGAAGACGGCGACCGTGCCGTACGGCTCGTGCCGGGGCTCCTCGAGGAAGGTCACCCCCGCGGCGCGCATGCGGGCGTGGTCGCGGGCGAAGTCGTCGGTGTGCAGGAAGAAGCCCACCCGGCCGCCGGTCTGGTCGCCGATCCGGTCGCGCTGGGCGTCGCCCTTCGCGCGGGCCAGCAGCAGTCTGGTGCCGGCGTCCCCGGCCGGGGGCTCGACGACCACCCAACGCGAGCCGTCCGGCCGTGGCGCGTCCTCGACGAGCCGGAATCCCAGGGCCGCGGTGTAGAAGCGGATCGCCTCGTCGTAGTCGTCGACGACGAGGGTGACCAGGGCGATGCGACTCATCGGGTCATCGGGACCTTTCGGGGCGGGCGGGATCCGGCGGCATCCAGGGAGGGATTGACGGGAGAGGTTATACGTAAAACTTCGCGGATGCCAGTCATGGTTCCCGTTGCCGCGCACAGGCGTCTCACGCCCGGTCCGGCCCGGCCCGACCCCGGCCGGTGCCGCGGGGCCGCCCGGTCATGCGGAGCCGCCCCGGACGGGCGGACGGCCTGCCCGCCGGGGCCGGGGCGGAAGACCCTCGGAGGTCACTCCACGGTGAAGAACCGCTGGAAGTAGTCGGCCGGTGCGCCCTCACCGACCAGGACGCCCTCCGCCTCCACCCACGCGTGCGCCGCGAACGGCGGATGGGTACGGACACCGACGCACCAGGTCGGCCAGTGACCGCGCAGACGGCACAGCAGCACGGTGGCCAGCGAGCGGGGCAGGCAGCCGCGCTGTCCGCCGGCGGACAGGCTGACGGCGAGGACGGTCTCGCGGGCCCGGGCGGCCTCGGCGAGGGTGGCCGGCCGGGCGCCCCTGCGCAGCCGGAGCAGCACCGCGCGGATGCGGGCCGGGGGCTGCCGGGCCAGCAGATGGGCGACGATGACGACCAGCCGGGTCACGGTCCGCCGGCCGAGGGGCACCGACCGGGGGTCGTGCGGGACTACTTGCGAGGTGGACACTGCTGCTTCTCCTCCGGAGACGGAACGGCTTGTCCTGCCGCGGTGACGGTCGGGGAGCCCCGGCTTTCCTCCGGGGCGAGTCGGAGGCCCGCCCGCGCCTGCCCGGAGTGGGGTTCCTCCAGGGCGGGGGTGCGGCGAGTGGCGGGGCGGGGAGCGGAGCTGGGGCGGGAGGGGGACTGCGGCGGTGCTGGGAGCTGGGTTTTGGCGGGGCCGCGGGCCCAGCGGAGGGATGACCGCGGGTGCCGGGGGCGGGGCCGAGACGGGTGCCGTAAAACGGACCCGCGCGGGCGCCGGGGGCCGGACCCGGCGGAGCCGCGAGCGGACCGCGGCGGGTGCCCGGCGCCGGACTGCGGCGGCGAGGCGGTGGCCGGAACCGCGCACGGCACCCACGGCGCCATCCGCCCGGGCGGACCACGGCAGACCCCGCGAACGACATCACAGGAGGTGCCACGAGCCGCACCACAGCGGGTTCCGTGAGCGGACCTCCCACCGCGAACCGGTCAACGGCAGGTGCCTGAACCGGTGCCGCCACCGGCGCCCGTGCCGGTGGCGGAACAACCGCCGTATCGGCGCCGGGCCGCCGCCAAGACCACCGCCGTGCCGAAGCCGGCCCGCCACCGGCGCCGCCGCCGGGACCGCCACCCTGCCTGTGCCGGACCGCCACCGCCACCGCACCGCCACACCGCCACCGCCACCCCCACCGCTGCCAGTGCCGGCGTCGAGGCCGATGCCCGTGCCGGTCAGTTGGTGAGGAGTTTGGCGGCGCGCAGTTCCTGGCAGATGCGGGCGATGTCCTCCTCGACCTGCTCGGCGCTCACGTCGTACGTGCTGGTGAGGGTGGCGACCGCCGCTTCCGTGGTCGTGCCGTCGAGCAGGGTGCGCACGATGAGCGCGGCGGTGGGATTGAGGGTGTAGTACTCGCCGCTGTTCTGGTCCAGCAGGGCCATGCCGTACTCGGTGTCGGCCGTCACCACTCCGGGGCGCAGCGTCATCGTCATGCCGTGATACCTCCCGTGTCGGTTGCCGTCGGCCCCACCGGGCCGCGGTTTCGTTCGCGTGCGCGCAGCCACACCTCGCAGCCGACGGTCGGATGCAGCAGCGCGCTCTCCAGATCGGCGGCGAGCGGCCGCAGGCACCAGTCGCGCAGGGCGGCCACGTCGACGAGGCCCAGCTCGCGCAGCCTGGAGTCCTCCCAGAGGGCGAGCAGCGAGGCCCGGTGGCGGCGCAGCCCCGTCTCCTCCTCGAACGCGGCGTGCGCCTTGGTGGTCCGGCGGCGGGCGGCCTCGGGCACGATGCCGCGCATGGCTTCCTCGATCAGCGGTTTGTACCGCCAGGGCGTCACCCGGTCCTGGGGGCGGACGGCGAGGGCCGCCTCGACGAGCAGGTCGTCGTAGTAGGGCGCGGCGAAGGTGACGCCGAGCGGTTCGGACATCTGCTGGACGTGCCGGGCGAACCGGGCCAGCGCGCGCAGGGTGACGAGTTCCCGGTGTCCCCCGTGGCCGCCGCTGAGCGGCTCGGCGTGTGCGGCCTGTTCGCGGAGAAGGTCCCGCACGGCCTCGACGGCCCGCCCGGTGGCCCACGGGGGCAGCCGGGGCGGGATGCCCCAGTCGAAGAGCGGCACGGAGAGGTCGGGCTGCGGGCGGGTGAGGTCCCGCGCGATCAGCTCCAGCCAGGAGCCGTACGAGCGGCGGTCGAGCAGCTGGGCCAGGGCCGTCCGGCGGGACCAGCGGTGCCGGGAGGTGAAGCCGCGGGCGAGCCGCCAGGCCGTGCGGGGATGGCGGGGCAGGAGTCCGTGGACGTGGGCGGAGGCGCCGCTGAACAGTTCGTCGCCGCCCATGCCGCTCAGGTGCAGCGGGGAGCCGCGCTCGGCGGCCCGTTCGACGATGAGCATGCGGCGGTGCCGGTTGACGGCGTACGGCGACGGGGTGTCGAGCTCGTCGTCCAGCGCGTCCACGCGGTCGAAGGTCAGGGGCACCTCGGTGGCGGGCACGACGTGGTGCTCGACCGTGTCCAGTTCGGCCACCGTGCGCCGCGCGTAGCTCACGTCGTCGCCGAGGACGTCGTGGACGGCGGCGGTGTACGCGACGGTCTTCGCGCCCGCGCGGGCGGCGGTGGCGACGACCGCGGTGGAGTCGACGCCGCCGAGGTCGGCGCTGACGAGTTCGCGGCCGGCGATCCGTACGGCGACCGCGTCGGCGAGCCGGTCGCGGACCAGCCGGGCGCCCTCGGCGAGCGGCAGCTCGGCCGGCGGCGGGGTCCAGCACCGGCTGGTGCGCAGCCGCCCGTCGCGGTCGAGCAGGACGCGCCGGTCGCCGGGTACGACGTCGACGCCGCGCCAGACCGTCTGGATGGTCAGCGGGTGCAGGATGCCCGGGCTGAGCAGTTGCACGGCCAGGCGGCGTTCGTCGAGGTCCGCGTCCGTCAGGCCGGCCAGGATGTCCGCGCGGTCGGAGACGAGGTGTGCTCCGCCGGCGCGGGGCGCCCTGGCGGCGAAGACGCTGCGCACTCCGGTGACGGTGCCGCGCACCAGGGTGCTGCCGCCCCAGCTGGCGATCAGGTGGTGGCTGCCGGGCCAGGTCCGCGCGCGGTCCTCGGCGGCCTCGGGCGATCCGGCGCGGGCGGCGCGCGCCGCCTCCTCCTCCGTCACCGCGTGCTGCCCGAGCACGGCGAGCTGGACGGTCCCGCACTGCGCCGTGGTGAGGGCGTGGGCCGGCCAGCGGCCCATCAGCCAGGGGCGGCCGGACGCGTGCGGCAGTTCCCGCACCCCGTCGGATCTGGCTCGGGCGGCGAGGGCCGCGACGGCGTCCGTGTCGGGGAGGACCAGGAACCAGCCGGCCCCGGTGGGAAACGACAGGCCGGTCACCATGGGCGGGTCCTTT
This sequence comes from Streptomyces sp. NPDC052687, assembly GCF_040678395.1. Classification (NCBI taxonomy): domain Bacteria; kingdom Bacillati; phylum Actinomycetota; class Actinomycetes; order Kitasatosporales; family Streptomycetaceae; genus Streptomyces; species Streptomyces sp. NPDC052687. The sequence goes on from NZ_JBFATR010000024.1 coordinate 61,060, forward strand.
CGGTCGATGAGGGTCCGGCGGCAGGAGCGTGGGCGGCACCGAAAGGCGCCGCCCACGTTCTTGACCCCCCTCTGATTTACGTGTACATGTCAATCAGAGAGCTGGTGAGGAAGATCAGAGCAGGCTGTGGCCGCCCAGCAGGTCGGGGCTCCCCTGCCCGGCCAGGCCCGTGACCTTCTGGAAGTCGCCGACCTTGGTGAGGGTGGGACGCTCGTAAGCCATGGTCATGATCCCTTCGTTGACGGATGTGCGGCTTGGCGCCGCGCCTGGCATGTGAGCCGGCGGCCCGCGGTGGGGCGGGGCGCCGACGCTGCACAAAGCTAGGCGGGCGGTTTCCCTCGCCACAACAGGCACCACGAGCCATCAGCGCTCCACTCACACCAGTCACAATCGCCTCAGTTCTTCCCTCACGTCACACGATCGCGGCGCCCCGTCATACTTGCCACCGACCGGGGTACTAGCGACGCCCCTCGCCGACCGGCGGAAGCCGGTTCCGGCCACGCACCGGACCAGGCCGGCGGCCCTCACCCCGGGAGCGAATCCCCTGTGACGTCGGATGATGCGGTAGTGGGCATTCCGCTCGGCGCGCGCGGCAGGCGAATCGTCGCCCCGCTGACCGAGAACCCACCCTTGCGGCGCGGCAGCGGCTCACGTCCGGCCTAGGACTCACGGCCGGGCGGCCCTCCGTCTCCGTACCGAGGCGCGCCGGCCGCGCGGGCCGTACCGTCGCCCCATGAAGATCACCGGACCCCCGCGCACCCCCGCCCAGCGCAAGCAGGACGTCCTGGCCCGGCTGGAGCGGGAGGAGGACGTCTGGGTGGCGACCGCGGACGGCGGCGGGAAGCCGTGGCTGGTCGCGCTGTGGTTCCTGTGGGACGGGGAGGCGGTGTGGCTGGCGACGCGGGCGACGAATCCGACCGGGCGCAATCTGCGCGAGGGCCGCGGGGTCCGGCTGGCGTTCGGCGACACCCGGGACGTGGTGCTGATCGATGGGGAGGCGGAGGTCTTCACGCGGGAGGAGGTGCCGGCGCAGACCGTGCGGGCGTACGTCGCCAAGTACAGGTGGAATCCGGGCGAGGACGCGCCGTCGTACGCGTACTTCCGGGTGCGGCCGCTGGTCGTGCAGGCGATGCGCGGGGAGTACGAGATGACGGGGCGACAGGTGATGCGGGAGGGGCGGTGGGTGAGCTGACGTCTGCCCGACATCTCTTCCGGGCACGGTAGTTACCTGGGAGTAATCCCCGGTGGTTTGATGTGCGGCGCCACACAGCCCGCTTCCCCCTTCACCCACAGGGAGATCCCGTGCCGCTGTCCGTCCCGCGCCGCACCCCCGGCGCCGCCCTGCTCGCCCTCGCTCTCGCCACCGCGGGACTCTCGGGGACGGCGCCCGCCGCCACGGCCGCCGAGCAGCCGCCGCCGGTGCGGGTGTTGTCGTACAACGTGTTCCTGTTCAGCAAGAGCCTCTACCCGAACTGGGGCCAGGACCACCGGGCGGCACAGATCGCGAAGGCGCCCTTCTTCCGGGGCAACGACGTGGTCGTGCTCCAGGAGGCCTTCGACAACGCGTCCTCGGACGCGCTGAAGCGGGCCGCCTCGGCCGCCTACCCGCACCAGACGCCGGTGGTGGGCCGGAGCAAGGACGGCTGGGACGCGACGGGCGGCGCCTACGCGTCCACGACCCCCGAGGACGGCGGGGTGACGGTGCTCAGCAAGTGGCCGGTCCTGCGCCAGGAGCAGTACGTCCACCGGGACGCCTGCGGGGCGGACCGGTGGTCCAACAAGGGCTTCGCGTACGTCGTGCTGAACGTGAACAGGGCCAGGGTGCACGTGCTCGGCACGCACGCCCAGTCCACCGATCCGGGCTGCGAGCCGGGCGAGGCCGCCGCGACGCGCAGCCGCCAGTTCAAGGCGATCGACGCCTTCCTGGACGCGAAGAACATCCCGCCCCACGAGCAGGTCCTGGTCGCCGGCGACCTGAACGTGGACGCGCACGGCGCCGAGTACGCCTCGATGCTCGCCGACGGAGGCCTGGTGGGCGCCGAGTCCCGCACCGGGCACCCGTACTCCTTCGACACCGAGGAGAACTCCATCGCCCGCGACCGCTACCCCGACGACCCGCGCGAGGACCTGGACCACATTCTGCACCGTGCCGGTCACGCCCGGCCGGCGGTGTGGAAGAACGACGTGGTGAAGGAGACGTCGGCGCCCTGGACGGTGTCGAGCTGGGGCACCTCGTACACGTACACCAACCTGTCCGACCACTATCCGGTGACCGGCCAGGCGGGCTGAGCCGGTACGGCCCGAGGGGGCGGGCGCGGCCCGCTCAGGGCAGCAGCTGCCGTACGAGCGCGTCCGCGGCCCAGCGCTCCCAGCGGTCCGGGGTCCAGCCGCGGCCGGTGACCAGCAGGTCGTACGTCTCGGGGCCGAGGACGGTGACCGCGATGTCCGCGGCGGACGCCGCGTCGTGGCCGTCGCGCAGGGCCGTCTTGGCCACCAGGGCCTCGGCGAACCGGAGTTGGACGGTGTGCCGCTGCTCGCGGTTGAGCCGCCACAGCTCGGCCAGCTCCGGTTCGGCGGCGGCAGCGGCGCGCACCACCTCCAGGACGGGGGCGGCGCGCTCCAGGACGTGGCGGGCACCCGCGGCCTGGCGGGCGAGCTGGGCGGCGGGGTCGGGTTCCGCCAGCACCTGTCGCGCCCAGGGGCGGTCGAGGGTGGCGACCGGGTCGGTGTCACCGGCGACGGCGACGTCCAGTACCTCCTTCAGCAGGGCGCGCTTGGTCCCGAAGGTGAAGTAGACGGTCTGCACGCCGACTTCGGCGGCCCTTGCCACGTCCTCGACGGTCGTCCGCGTCCAGCCGCGCTCGGTGAACAGGCGGGTGGCGGCGTCGAGCATCCGCTGCCGGGTGCGGCGGGCCTTCTCGGCGCGGGTCATCGGCATGGACCTGACTCCCGGTGGTCACGAACTCTTTGACTGTAGTGACACTACAGTGTGTTTCACTGGAGCATGACTACAGTGAACGGGCCGGGGACGGCCGCGTGGCGGGGCGGTGACTACACCGCCGCCGGGGATGCCTGGGCGCACGCGGCGGACGACGTGGTGGCCGCCGTCCTGGCCGGACTGCCCGGCGCGGCGCGCGTGCTGGACGTGGGCACGGGGTCCGGTCCGGCCGCGCTCGCCGCGGCGCGGTCCGGGGCGCGGGTGGTGGGGCTCGACCTGGAGCCGGAACTGCTGCGGATCGCGGCGCAGCGGGCGCGCCGGGCGGCGGGTCCGGTCGGCTGGGTGGCCGGGGACGCCCGCCGGCTGCCGTTCCCGGCGGGCGCCTTCGACGTCGTCCTGTCCACGTTCGGTGTGATGTTCGCCCCGGAACCGGCGCGTGTCGCCGCCGAGTTGGTGCGGGTGACCCGGCCCGGCGGGCGGCTCGCCGTCGCCTCGTGGACACCGGACGGGATCATGGGCCGGATCGCCCCGACGGTGCTGCGCCATCTCGACACCCCGGCCGCCGCGGACGGGCCGACCCGGTGGGGCGAACCCGAGCGCGTCGAGGCCTGGTTCGCGCAGCTGCCGGTGACCGTGCGCTGCCGCCCGGCGCGGGTGCGGGTCAGGTATCCGTCGGTGGCGCACGCCGTGTCCGTCTTCGAGGCCAAGCCCGGTCCGATCCGCGCCCACCGCCGGGCCCTAGAGCGCGCCGGACGCTGGGACCGGGCCCGCGCCGACCTCGCCGCCCTGTTCGCCGCCCACAACCGGGCCGGCGACGGCAGTCTGGTGTTCGACGCGGCGTACCTCCTGGTGGAGGGCCGTGTGGGGGCGGGGCGGGCGGGGAACTCGGCGGGGCATGGTCGGTGACACGGACGACGACATCGCGGTGCGGCGCCGGGGTACGAGCGGGCACCGGGCGTCCGGGCACACGGCCGACGTACGGATCGAGGCGTGGGGCGCCGACCGGGACAGCTGCCTGCTCGAAGCCGTACGGGGCCTGGTCGAGTGCTTCGCGGACGTCACCGGGGCGCGGCCGTCCGGGGTGTCCCGGGCGCGGCTGCCCGACGAGGGCGACGAGGAACTGCTGGCGGCCCTGCTCGACGAGGTCGTCTACCGCCTGGAGGTGCGCGGCGAGGTCCCCGTCGACGTGGCGGCCGGGTCCGCCGAGGGCGCGCTCGACGTGCGGTTCACCATGGCGGACCTGGACAGCGTGGAGATCACGGGGGCCGTGCCGAAGGCGGTCGCCTGGCACGAGCTGCGCATCCGGCCGGACGCGTACGGCTGGTCGTGCACGGTGACGGTCGACGTGTGACCGGCTGGGCGGATGCCTGGCAGATGCCCCTGATGCGCTCAGCCCTTCACCACTCCCAGCGGCACCAGCCGCGCCACCGTGCGGCACAGCCCCGCGCCCTCGCTGGCGGCCACCACCGCGGCGACGTCCTTGTACGCCTCGGGGGTCTCCTCGGACAGGCCGCGCCACGAGCGGGGGCGCACGGCGATGCCCGCGCGTTCCAGGCGGGCCCGCAGTTCGCGGCCGGTGACCGTGCGGGCGGCCTCGTGGCGGCTCATCCGGCGGCCGGCGCCGTGGCAGGTGGAGGCGAAGGCGTCGCCGCCGGTGACTCCGGCGAGGACGTAGGAGGCGGTGCCCATGGTGCCGGGGATCAGCACCGGCTGCCCGGCCTCGCGCAGGTCGGCCGGCAGGTCGGGGTGGCCGGGCGGGAAGGCGCGGGTGGCGCCCTTGCGGTGCACGCACAGCCGGCGGGGCCGCCCGTCGACGGGGTGGGTCTCCAGCTTGGCGAGGTTGTGGGAGACGTCGTACACCAGGGACAGGCGGGCGCCCGCGGCGCGCCGGAAGATCCTTCGGGCGGCGTGGGACAGCAACTGGCGGTTGGCGCGCCCGTAGTTGGCCGCCGCGGCCATCGCGCCGAGATAGGCGCGGCCCTCCGGGGAGTCCACGGGGGTGCAGGCGAGCTGCCGGTCGGGCACGGTGATGTGGTAGCGGGCCATGGCGCGGTCCATCGCCCGGACGTGGTCGGTGCAGATCTGGTGGCCGAGGCCGCGCGAACCGCAGTGGATCATGACGCAGACCTGTCCGGTGGTGATGCCGAAGGCGGCGGCGACGCTCTCGTCGTACACCTCGGAGACCTGCTGGACCTCCAGGAAGTGGTTGGCGGAGCCGAGGCTGCCGACCTGGCCGAGGCCGCGCTCGCGGGCCCGTCCGCCGACCTCGCGCACCTCGGCGTCACCGACCGCCCCGCCGTCCTCGCAACGGACCAGGTCGCGTTCCTCGCCGTAGCCCCGGTCGACGGCGTAGCGGGCGCCGCCTTCGAGGATGCGGTCCAGTTCGCCGGGGCCGGGGTGCCAAACCCCGCCGGGCCCTGCGCCGCGCGGGATGGCGTGGTCCAGGCCGTCCATGATCGCGCCGAGCGCGGGGGCGAGGGTGGCGCGGTCGCAGTCGGCGGCGAGCAGCCGTACGCCGCACGAGATGTCGAAGCCGACACCGCCCGGGGAGATCACCCCGCCCTCGTCGACGGCGGTGGCGGCGACGCCGCCGATGGGGAAGCCGTAGCCCCAGTGGATGTCGGGCATGGCGTACGAGGCGGTGACGATGCCGGGCAGGGTGGCGACGTTGGCGACCTGGGTCAGGGACTGCTCGGCGTCGGCGAGCAGGTCGCGGGAGGCGAAGACGACGCCGGGCACCCGCATGGCGCCGTGCGGGTCGAGCCGGAAGCGGTACGGGGTTTCCTCGACGAGTCTCATGTCATCTCCCTCGGCCCTTGCGCAGGAAGCGGCGCAGCCGGGTGAGCGGCCAGGTGTTGATCACGTCGTCCGCGGTGAGCCAGCCGCGCTGGGCGGTGCCCACGCCGTAGCGCAGGTTGGGCAGGTGGACGACGGCGTGGGCGTCGCTGTCGACGGCGAACCTCACGCCGTGCCGCTTGGCACGCAGGATGTCCTCGTCGCGCAGGTCGAGCCGGTCGGGGTGGGCGTTGATCTCCAGGGCGGTGCCGGTGCGGGCGCAGGCGGCGAAGACCGCGTCGAGGTCGGCGTCGATGCCGGGCCGCTTGCCGATGATGCGGGTGGTGGGGTGGCCGATGACGTTGACGTACGGGTTCTCGCAGGCGCGCACGATCCGGCGGGTGAGGGCGTCGCGGTCCTGGGTGAAGTGGGAGTGGACGGAGGCCACGCACAGGTCGAACCCGGAGAGGAAGCCGGCGGGCCAGTCGACGTCACCCTCGGGTCCGATGTTCAGCTCGGCGCCGTGCAGCAGGCGCATTCCGCCCTGTCCGCCGGTGGCCTGGCGCCTCCCGTGCCGGCCGTAGGCGCCGTCCAGTTGGCGGACCCGTTCCCGCTGGGCGAGCATCCGCTCGTCCGTCATGCGCTGCATGGCCATGTCGGGTCCGTGGTCGGTGATCGCGTAGTAGGCGTAGCCGCGCGCGGCGGCCGCGGCGACCATCTCCTCCAGCGGGGCGAGCCCGTCGGTGAGGTCGGTGTGGGTGTGCAGGTCGCCGCGGATGTCGTCCTCGGTGACCAGTTCGGGCAGTTCGCCGCGCAGTCCGGCCTCGATCTCGCCGCGGTCCTCGCGCAGGGTGGGCGGGATCCACGGCAGTCCGAGCCGGGCGTAGACGTCCTCCTCGGTCTCGGAGACGATCCGCTCGCCGCTCTCGGCGTCGAACAGGCCGTACTCGGAAAGCTTCAGGCCCTGGCGCACGGCCAGTTCGCGGGTGCGGATGTTGTGCGCCTTCGACCCGGTGAAGTACTGCAGGGCCGCTCCCCACGACTGCGGCGGTACGACGCGCAGGTCGACGGAGAGGCCCTTGGCGGTGCGCACGGACGTCTTGGTCCGGCCGCGGGCGATGACCTCGGTGACGAAGGGCAGCGCGGTGAACGCCCGCATCAGGGGGCCCGAGTCCTCGGCGGCGGCCAGCACGTCGATGTCGCCGATGGTCTCGCGGACCCGGCGCAGGGAGCCCGCGTAGGCACAGCGCTTGCAGCCGGTGACGGCGGACAGTTCGCCGACGATCGTCTCCGCGGTGTCCATGGCGACGTCGATCAGTACGCGGTCGCCGGCGGACCGGAGCAGGGCGACGCCGTGGAGGATCTTCTCCTCGGTGCGGGGCCCGAAGCCCTTCAGGTCGCGCAGGCGTTCGGCGTGGATGGCGTCGATAAGTTCCTCGACGGAGGCGATGCCCAGTTCCTCGTAGAGCGCGTGGGCCTTCTTCGGACCGAGGGTGGGGATGGCGGTCAGCCGCCGGACGCCGGCCGGGATCCTCGCGCGCAGTTCCTCGACGGCGGACACGGTGCCGTCGCGGAGGTACTCGACCACCTTCTCGGCGACCGACCTGCCGACGCCGGGGATCTCCTGGAGCCCTTTCACGTCGAGGCCGGCGACATCGGTGTGGTGGCCGCCGATCGCCCGGGCGGCCTTCTCGTAGGCGCGTGCCTTGAACGCGTCCCCTCCGGTGATCGAGATCAGGTCCGCGTACTCGGCGAACAGCGCGGCGACCTCGTCGTTGGAACGAGCCACGCTTCCAGGGTAGGCAGGGACGGGGTGTCAAGGCGGGTGAGAGGAGAGGCCGGGAGGAGGGTGAAGAGGTGGCCCGCCCGGGGGTGGGGTCAGGCGGCCGGGTGCATGCCGGCTTGGCCCGCTCGCGTCGGGTGGTCCGTCGGTCCGTACGGCGGTCCGTCCGTACGGCGGTCCGTGCCCGGCCGAGTACCCGGGCGCCGCAGAGGACATTGCGGCGCCCGGGTGGGTCCCTAGGGGGTGTCCCGGCGGGTGCGCGCCAGGCGGCCCGGCCACCAGGCGGGCGGGCCGATGTCGCGGACCAGGGCGGGGACGAGCAGGGAGCGGACGACGAGGGTGTCGAGCAGGACGCCGAAGGCGACGATGAACGCGATCTGCGCCAGGAAGGCCAGCGGGATCACGCCGAGCGCGGCGAAGGTGGCGGCGAGGACGACACCGGCCGAGGTGATCACCCCGCCGGTGCTCACCAGGCCCCGCAGCACGCCGTGGCGGACGCCGTGCCGCAGCGACTCCTCGCGGACCCGGTCCATCAGGAAGATGTTGTAGTCGACGCCGAGGGCGACCAGGAAGACGAACCCGTACAGGGGCACCGACGGGTCGGTCGCGGTGAAGCCGAACACGTGCGGGAAGACCAGCGCGGAGACGCCCAGCGTGGCCAGGAAGTTGAGCGCCACGGTCGCGACGAGCAGGGCGGGCAGCAGCAGGGAGCGCAGCAGCGCGGTGAGGATGACGAAGATGATCGCCAGCACCACGGGCACGATGAGGCCGCGGTCCCGCTCGGCCGTGCGCAGGGTGTCGTACCGCTGCGCGGTGTAGCCGCCGACCTTGGCGTCGGCACCGGGTACGGCGTGCAGGGCGGTCCGCAGCCGGGCCACGGTGTCCTGGGCGGCGTCGCTGTCGGAGGCGGCGCGCAGGGTGACGTCGACCCGGACCCGTCCGTCGACGACGAGCGGTTCGCCGCCGGGACGGCCGTTGCCGGTGACCGCTGCCGCCGCGGCGACGCCCTCGGTGGCCCGGGCCGCGGCCAGCACCCGGGGCAGCCGGTCGGCGTCCGCGATGACCACGGCCGGGGTGCCGGAGCCACCGGGGAAGTGCCGGCCGAGGGTGGCCTGCGCGGCCACGGACGGGGCGTCGTTGACGAAGGTCTCGTCCAGGGGCACGCCCTTGGAGGCGAGGCCGGGCGCGAACGCCGCGCAGGCGAGCAGCGCGGCGAGGGACACGGCCCAGACCCGGCGCGGTGCCCGGTCGACCAGGCTCGCGATCCGCTGCCAGATCCCGGTGCCGTCGCTCGGGTCGGCGGCCGGGCGGAGCTTGGCGGGCCAGTAGGCGGCGCGTCCGAGCAGCACGAGGACGGCGGGCAGGAAGGTGAGGGAGGCGAGGACGGCGCAGCCGATGCCGATCGCGCCGACCGGGCCGAGCGCCCGGTTGTTGGTCAGGTCGCTGAGCAGCAGGGCCAGCAGTCCCAGCGCGACGGTGGCGGCGCTGGCCACGACGGCGCCCCACGAGCGCCGTACGGCGGCGGTGACGGCCGCGAACCGGTCGGTGCGGGCGGCGAGTTCCTCGCGGTAGCGGGCGGTGACGAGCAGCGCGTAGTCGGTGGCCGCTCCGATGACGAGGATGGAGAGGATGCCCTGCACCTGGCCGTCGACGCGCACCACGCCCCGGTCGGCGAGCGCGTAGACGATCGCGCAGGCCAGTCCGAGGGCGAAGACCGAGCCCAGGATGATCACCAGCGGCAGCAGCACGCTGCGGTAGACCAGCAGCAGGATGACCAGGACGGTCACCAGGGCGACACCGAGCAGCAGGCCGTCGATGCCCGCGAAGGCGTCGGAGAGGTCGGCCTGGGTGGCGGCGGGTCCGGCCAGCTGGACGGTGGTGCCGGGGACGCGTTCGGCGGCGGTACGGATCCGTTCCAGCGCGTCGGGCAGGTCGTCGCCGAGGTCGGGCCGCAGCGGTACGACGCCCTGGAGCGCCTTTCCGTCCTCGGCGAGCAGCGCCGGGGAGACCTGGCCCGCCACACCGGGCGTGCCGGTGAGCGAGGCGAGGACGCGGCCGGCCGGGTCGCGGCGCTCGGCCACGGAGGCACCGTCGGGGTCGGTCCACACCACGACGGCGGGCAGCGTCTCCTCCTGGCGGAACGCCCGCTGTTCGGTGATGACCTCCGTGGACTCGGCGCTGCGCGGCAGGAAGGCGGCCTGGTCGTTGGTCGCGACCTCGCCGAGCCGGCCGGCGAAGGGACCGAGGGCGCCGCCGATGCCGAGCCAGACGGCGAGCAGCAGCAGGGGGACGAGCAGACGGGCACGTCGGGGGTTGGGGGGCATGGTCTCCGGGCTCCGGCGTAGGACGTACGGCGTTGGGGGTGGGGTGGGAGTGGGGTGAGGTTTGAGGTGAGGTGGCGTGGGGTCGGGGAAGGCGGGACGTCAGAGCCGCGATCGACTCAGTCATCAAGAATCTCAATGATTGAGTTATCTCGCGACGAGGGTGATCTTAGGCGACGTACTCTCTTCCGGTGACAGGTGGCCCCCGGATGCGGGATCCGGCCGCTCGATCGAGGAAACCCAGCAAACCCAGAAACCGAGGAACCCAGAAACCGAGGAACCGAGGAACCGAAGAAACCGAGGACGCGGGGCTCAGCGGCCGCCGCGGGGCCTGCGCCCGCCCAGCTCCTCGTTCATCGCCGTGAGGAACCGCAGCACCACGGCCAGTTCGTCCTCGTCGAAGCGGTCGGTGGCGGCCTGGGTCGCCTCCGCGAGCGGGCGGAAGTGGATCCGCGCGGCCGGGCGGGCGTCGGCCGCGTAGTGCAGGTGGACCACCCGGCGGTCCGCGCTCTCCCGCACCCGCCGGATGTGTCCGGCGCGCTCCAGCCGGTCCAGGCACGCCGTGACGGCGCCGGAGGTGAGGCCGAGGTGTTCGCGCAGCCGCCCGGGGGTCATGGGTTCCTCGGCGTCGAGGATCGCGGCGAGCGCGTGGACGTCGGTCGTGTGCAGCCCCTGCTCGCCGGCGAAGCCCTGCATCAGGCGGTTGATCTCGCCGTGCAGCCGGCGCAGCTGGACGGCGAAGGAGTGCAGGTCGGACGCGGCGCCCCCGCTGGGCTCCGAGGGTCGTGCCGGCTGCTCCCGGTCGTCTGCTGTGGCCACGTGATCAGCCTATAGAACCACACCGGCCCCCATCCGACCGGTCGGCGCCCGCGCCGTACCGGGCACCTTCCGCGAGGGCTCGCGCGGTGCGCGGGACGGCGGCGTGAGCCGGACGGCTCGCACGGCGCGCGGGACCGGCGGCGCGCACCGGAGGCGAGCCCGGCTCGGGGCCCGCCGGGCGGCCCGGCCTCCGCCGGTTGGGCATCGACCGGCTGGGCGCACCGCCCCGGAACGGCCTCCCCCTGACACCTCCGGACACCGCCGCGGCGCGGCGTGCCTCAGCCGTCCGGCGCAGTGCGCATCCACGACGGCCCCTTCCGTGGAAGTCATCAGCAGACGGCGGCGGCCCGGCGCCGGGACGCGGTGCGGTGCAGCGGGACGAGAAGGGACCGAGCGCGAGATGAACGGTGACGACACGACGGCGAAGCCGCTGCGCTGCCTGGTGACGGGCGCGACCGGCTACATCGGCGGGCGGCTGGTCCCCGAGCTGCTGGGCGCCGGACACCGGGTGCGCTGTCTGGCCCGCTCCCCCGGCAAGCTGCGCGACCACCCGTGGGCCGGCGACGTGGAGATCGTCCGGGGCGATGTCACGGACGACGCCTCGGTCGGCGCGGCCCTGCGGGACGTGGACGTGGCCTACTACCTGGTGCACGCGCTGGGCAGCGGCAAGGACTTCGAGGAGACGGACCGGCGGGCGGCGACCGTGTTCGCCCGGCAGGCCCGCGCCGCGGGGGTGCGGCGCGTGGTCTACCTCGGCGGCCTCACCCCGGCGGGCGTCCCCGAACGGGACCTGTCGCCGCACCTGCGCTCGCGCGCCGAGGTGGGCCGCATCCTGCTCGCGTCCGGCGTGCCCACGACCGTGCTGCGGGCGGCGGTGATCCTCGGCTCCGGCTCGGCCTCCTTCGAGATGCTGCGGTACCTGACCGAGCGCCTGCCGGTCATGGTCACCCCCAGCTGGGTGCACACCCGGATCCAGCCCATCGCCGTACGGGACGTGCTGCGCGTGCTGGTCGGCAGCGCGCGGATGCCCGCGGAGGTGAACCGCGCCTTCGACATCGGCGGCCCGGAGGTGCTGACGTACCGCGACATGATGCTGCGCTACGCGCGGATCACCGGACTGCCGCGCCGTCTCGTCGTCCCCGTACCGGTCCTCACGCCCGGCCTGTCCAGCCACTGGGTCGGCCTCGTCACCCCGGTGCCCGCGTCCATCGCCCGGCCGCTCGCCGAGTCGCTGCGTCACGAGGTCGTCTGCCACGAGCACGACATCGCCCGCTACGTCCCCGACCCACCCGGGCATCCGCTCGGTTTCGACGAGGCGGTACGGCTCGCCCTGCAGCGGGTGCGGGAGGCCCGGGTGGACACCCGCTGGTCGAACGCCGCGGTGCCCGGCGCCCCGAGCGACCCGCTGCCCACCGACCCGGACTGGGCGGGCGGCAGTCTCTACACGGACGAGCGCGAGGTCACGGTGAACGCCTCGCGGGAGGCGCTGTGGCGGGTCATCGAGGGCATCGGCGGCGAGCACGGCTGGTACTCCTTCTCGCTCGCCTGGTCCGTGCGCGGCCGGCTGGACCGGCTGGCCGGCGGGGTCGGACTGCGCCGCGGCCGCCGCGACGCCCATCGGCTGCGGGCCGGTGACTCGCTGGACTTCTGGCGGGTGGAGGAGATCGAGCGGGGGCGGTTGCTGCGGCTGCGGGCCGAGATGCGGCTGCCGGGGCTGGCCTGGCTGGAGATGTACGCCGAGACGGACCCGGCCGGGCGCACCCGGTACCGCCAGCGTGCCCTGTTCCACCCGCGCGGCCTGCTCGGCCAGGCCTACTGGTGGGGCGTGTCGCCCTTCCACGCCCTGGTGTTCGGCGGCATGGCCCGCAACATCGCGAAGGCCGCGGCCAGGAGACCGGTCCCGTCCGACCGGACGCCCGAGCCCGCCCGCTGACCCCTCACCCGTCCGCCCCGGAGCCACCCCATGAACACCTCGATCGTCCTGTTCACCTGCGATCTGCGGCTGCACGATCACCCGCCGCTGCGCGCCGCGCTGGAGGGCGGCCGGCAGGTGGTGCCGCTGTTCGTGCGGGACCGGGCGGTGGCCGCCGCCGGGTTCGACGTGCCGAACCGGCGCGCGTTCCTCGCGGACTGCCTGCGCGACCTGGACGCGGGGCTGCGCGAGCGCGGCGGGCGCCTCGTGGTGCGCTCGGGCGACGTGGTGGCGGAGGTGTGCCGGGTGGCGGCGGAGACGGACGCCGACGAGGTGCACCTCGCGGCCGACGTCAGCGCCTTCGCGCACCGCCGCGAGGAGCGCCTGCGCCGGGAGCTGGGCGCCGACGGCCGCCGGCTGCACGTCCACGACACGGTGACCTGCATGGTCACGCCCGGCGCGGTGACCCCGTCCTCCTCCGATCACTTCGCGGTGTTCACCCCGTACTTCCGGCACTGGGAGCGCCGGCGGCTGCGCGCCCCGCTGCGCCCGCCCCGGTTCGTCCCGGTGCCCGACGGGGTCGGCTCCGAGCCGGTCCCCGCCCGCCACGAGGTGACCGGGACGTCGCCGGGGCTGGCCACCGGCGGGGAACGGGAGGGCAGGCGGCGGCTCGCGAACTGGCTGCGGTACGGTCTCGCCGCCTACGCCGACCGTCACGACGACCTCGCCGCCGACGCCACCTCACGTCTCTCGCCGCATCTGCACTTCGGGACCCTCTCCCCCGTCGAGCTGGTCCACCTGGCGCGCCGGGCGGACGGTCCGGGCGCGGAGGCGTTCGTACGGCAGCTGGCCTGGCGCGACTTCCACCGCCAGGTGCTGGCGGCCCGGCCACGGGCGGCGTCCGCCGACTACCGCACCAAGCACGACCGCTGGCGCACCGAGCGCACCGCGCGCGCCGACATCGAGGCGTGGCGGGAGGGCCGTACCGGCTATCCGGTGGTCGACGCGGCGATGCGCCAGCTGCTGTACGAGGGCTGGATGCACAACCGGGCGCGGCTGCTGGCGGCGAGTTTCCTGGCCAAGACGCTGTACGTCGACTGGCGCGTCGGCGCCCGCCACTTCCTGGACCTCCTGGTGGACGGCGACCTGGCCAACAACCAGCTCAACTGGCAGTGGGTGGCCGGGACCGGCACCGACACCCGGCCGAACCGGGTCCTCAACCCCGTCACCCAGGGCAGGCGCCACGACCCGGACGGCGCGTACGTACGGCGCTGGGTGCCGGAGCTGCGGGAGGTGGCGGGGCCCGCCGTGCACGAGCCGTGGCGGCTCGCCGGGCGGATCGCGCCGGACTATCCGGATCCGATCGTCGGCCTGGCGGAGGGGCTGGCCCGCTTCAGGCGGGCGCGGCAGCGCGACTGACGCGGACGCCACCCCGGCCGTTCCGTCGCCCGTTCCCGCCTTCCCGCCTTCCCGCCGCCCGTCCCGTCTCCCGCTCCGGCCTTCCCGTCTCCCGCTCCCGCGTTCCCGCCGCCCGTCCCGTCTCCCGCTCCCGCGTTCCCGCCGCCCGTCCCGTCTCCCGCTCCCGCCCTCCCGTCCACGGTCCCGTCTCCCGCTCCCGCCCTCCCGTCCACGGTTCCCGCCGCCTGTTCCCGCCGCCCGTTCCCGCCTCGCGGACCTCGCGAGCGCGCTCAGGCGTGGGAGCGGTACGTCCCGCTCAGCAGGTCCAGCGCCTCCGCGAGTCCGGCCGGCTTCGGCAGCCCGGCCGGAGGGCGTCCCGCCCAGCCGGGTCCGCCCAGCACCACCAGCGGCTGCCGGCGCGCCCCCTTGACGCCCCACCGGGTGCCGCCGACGTGCCGTGCCAGCGGCAGGCTCGCGGTGGAACGGGCCTGCGCCCACAGGACGACGGCCACCGGGCCGGTCCGCCGCACCGCCGCCGACAGGGCCTCGGCCGGCACCGCCGCGCCGAACATCCGGGTGGGGACGCCGCGCTGCGCGAGCCCGGCGTTCAGCGCCTCCAGCGGCAGGGTGTGCTGCTCGCCGGGGGCACACGCCAGCAGCACGGGTCCGGCGAGGCCGGCTCCCTGGGCCGACGGGGGCGGGGTGTGCCGGCGCAGCGTGGTGGACACGTGCCAGGACAGCAGGTGCTCGACCTCGACGTACCGGTCGCCGGAGGTGGCCCACTTGCGTCCCACGGCGTGCAGCGTGGGCACCATGACCTCCTGCCAGGCCACGGTCAGTCCGTGCTCATCCACCGCGGCGGCCAGCTGGTCCTCGACCGCCGGGGCGTCCAGCCGGACGGCGGCGCGGGCCAGGCCGCGGCATTCCTGACGGACGTCGCCGAGCGGGAGGGAGCCGGCCGCCCGGGAACGGCTCGGCTCGGGCGGTGCGAGCGGGGGCGCCCCCGTGGTGCGGGCATGCCGCGCGGCGCGGGCCGCCTCCGCCGGCGGCACGCCCGCCGAGGTCAGCCGGCACATCGTCTCCAGCATCTCCACGTCCGCCGGTGTCCAGCGCCGGTGCCTGCCGTCGACGCGGGCCGCGGGTCCGATGCCGTAGCGGCGGTCCCAGGAGCGCAGGGTGGTGGGCGACACGCCGAGGCGGCGGGCCACCGCTCCGGTGGTCAGACCGGTCTCACCGGGCGGGCTGTCGGACATGCGCCGACTATACGACGCACGATCGATGCGAGTTGAGCCCGTGGCGGATGCTCCGGACGATGGCGGCAGCCGGGCACACCCCGGCACACGCACCCCCGCGCACCCCACCCGCGCCCTGTCCACCGGCCGTGTCCACCGACCCCGTCCGCCCGTCCACCGCCGCCCCGTGAGGAGTCGCCGCATGGGCCCCCGACCGACCGCCGTACCGGCGGACGTGTACGACGCGGAGCTGGCGCGCGGTCTCGTCGCGGGCGACGAGGCCTGTCTCGTCGCCGCCTACCGCCGGTGGTCGCCCCTGGTGCACACCCTCGCGTGGCGCTCGCTGGGCGACGCGAAGGAGGCGGAGGACGTCACCCAGCAGGTCTTCCTCGGCGTCTGGCGCGGGCGCCGCACCTACCGGCCGGAGCGGGGCACGATCACGGGCTGGATCGTCGGCATCACCCGGCGCACGATCGCCGACGCCTTGGCCGCGCGCACCCGCCGCCTCGATCTGCTCGCCTCGGCCGGCTCGTCCCCGCTGCTCGGGGACGAGGACGCCCATCGCCCCGAGGCCGTACTGGACCGCGTGCTGATCGGGCAGGCGCTGGCCGAACTCCCGCCCCCGCAGCAGCGGGTGCTGCGGCTCGCCTTCTACGAGGACCTGACACACCCGCAGATCGCCGAGCGCACCGGCTGGCCGCTCGGCACGGTCAAGAGCCACGCCCGCCGCGGACTGCGCCGGCTGCGCGGCAGCCTGCACGAGGAGGCGCCGCGCCGCTGACCCCGGCCGTTCGATGGCGATCCCGCGATGCGGTGCTTCCGCGACTCGGCCATTCGGTTATTCGGCGATACAGCGATGCGGAGATTCGGCGATTCGGTGCATCCGGCAGCCCCGTAGGACCGGAAGAGATGTACGCAGCGTGGGCCCCGTGCCCGCTGCGAGCGGGGGGAGCCCGGGTACTCCCCCCGCTCGCCCCCGGGGAGGGTCGGTGCTCCCCGGGGGCCACCCGCGCGGGCGCCGCCCCGGAAGAATGGCCCCATGACCACCACCACACCGCATCCCGTCGTGACCGGCGCCCGGCGACTCGCGCGGGATCTACTCCTCCCGCACGCCGAGCGGGTCGACCAGGAAGGGCTGCCCCCGGGACATCTCGCCGCCGTCCGCGCGTCGGGGGTGCTGGGGGTGAGCGCGCCGCGGGAGTACGGCGGTGCCGGGGCGCCGGACGCGGTGGCGCGGGAGGTCCAGGAGATCCTGGCCGGGGCGTGCGGCACGACCTGGTTCGTGCAGACCCAGCACCACACGCCGGTCCGGCTGCTGTCCCGCTCCGAACTCCCGGTGCGCGAGCGCCTGTTGCGCCCGCTGGCCACCGGTGAGCTGCTGGCGGGCGTCGCCTACGCCCATGTGCGGGCCTTTCCCCGGGTGCCGGTGCGGGCGACGGCCGAGCGGGACGGCTGGCGGTTCGACGGCACGGTGCCCTGGTACACCGGCTGGGGCCTGAACGACGTGATGCTGCTCGCGGGGGTGACCGAGGCGGCGGAGGTGGTGTTCGTGTTCACCGAGGCCCGGGAGCAGCCGGGGCTGCGCGCCTCGCCGCCGATGCGGCTCTCCGCGCTGACCGCCGCGCGGACCGTGTCCCTGGAACTGGACGGCCTGCGGGTGCCGGAGGAGTCGCTGGTGCTGCGCACCCCCCGCGAGCGATTCGCCCTCGTCGACATCCCCCGCAGCGCCAACGCCTCCCCGGCCGTCTTCGGGGTGGCGTACGCGGCGCTGCGGCTGCTGGAGGACACCCCGCGCGGGCGGGAGACGGCGCGGGCCCTGCGGGGCCGGCTGGACGAGGTGCGGCGGCGGGCGTACGCGCTCGCCGACCAGCCCGTGGAGCGGGGAGGCGTCGAGGAGCGGCTGGAGCTGCGCGCCCGGGCGTTCGACCTGATGCGCGCGGCCACCACCGCGGCGGTGGTGGCCGGCGGCGGCCGGACCATGAGCCTGGACCACCCGGCGCAGCGGCTCGCCCGCGAGGGCATGTTCCTGCTGGTCCAGGGCCTGACCGCGCCGGTGCGCGAGGCGCAGCTGGCCGCCCTCACAGCGAGCTGCACGTAAAGGACAAACGAGAGCAGAATGAACGTCGGCGGCGGACCGGACGCGGGCGTGATCTGGAGCAACGCCATCATCGGCGCCCTGGCCGTGGTCCTGGGTGCGGTCTGCGCGGCGACGGCCGTGAAGAGCGCCTCCCGGCCGTAGACAGGCGAGAGAGACAGAGAGACGGGGTGGACGAGGACGGACGGCGAGGCCGGCCCGAGCGGGCCGGTCTCTTCGTGTGCGGCACGGCGTGTGCGGCACGGCGACCGGCACGGGGGTGCGCACGAAGCCAGGCACCGGACATCGGGGGCGCGTGGTCCGGACCCCTGCGGGGCACCCGCATGCGAGCGGGGTGCTTCACCGCATCCCGGCAGTCTCTCGACAGGAGGAGCGAAGATGGAGATATCCGGCCTCGTCAGCGCCCTGGTGATCGGCATCGTCATCGGCGTCCTTGGTCGCCTGGCCGTGCCGGGCCGTCAGCACATCGGCGTGCTCTGGACGATCCTCGTCGGCATCGTGGCCGCGCTGCTCGGCTCCGCGCTCGCCGCCGCACTGGGCGTGCGCGACACCAACGGCGTCGACTGGGTCGAATGGCTCATCCAGATCGCCCTCGCCGCGCTGGGCGTGGTGGCCCTGAGCCGCACCAAGGTCGCCAGGGTCCGGCACTGACGGCCGCGCCCGGACAGCACAGTCCGGGCGGCTGCGGGAGGGTGCGGGCGCACAGGCCGGCGAGATCACATCGCGAGGAGGACCGTACGCCATGGTCGTGAAGGAGACCGAACTGCCGTACCTGCGACGCTGCGTGGAGCTGGCGGAGCAGGCGCTGGACGCCGGGGACGAGCCGTTCGGCTCGGTGCTGGTGGGCGCGGACGGCACGGTGCTCGGCGAGGACCACAACCATGTGGCGTCCGGCGACCGCACCCGCCACCCGGAGTTCGAGCTGGCCCGCTGGTCGGCCACGCGGCTGACGCCCGAGGAGCGGGCGGCGGCGACCGTCTACACGTCCGGCGAGCACTGCCCGATGTGCGCCGCCGCGCACGCCTGGGTGGGCCTCGGCCGGATCGTATACGTGGTGTCCTCCGAGCAGCTCTCCGGCTGGCTGACGGAGTGGGGCGTGCCCGCGCCGCCGGTGCGGACGCTGCCGGTGCACGAGGTGGCGCCCGGCGTGACGGTGGACGGCCCGGTGCCCGAACTGGCCGACCGGGTCAGGGAGTTGCACCGCAGGTTCTTCCGCGTCCCGCCCACGTCCCCGCGCCCTGGGACCGCCCCCTGACCGTCACATGAAGCGGTCGAGCAGCGCGTCCAGCCCCGCCGCCAGCGCCTTCGGCCCGCCCGGATCGGCCAGGGCGAGGGCGGTGGCGCGCAACCGGGGCAGCTCCTGGGCGGAGATGCGGTGCAGCCCGATACGGAAGGCGGGATCGGGCTCCTCGGGCGCATCGTCCGTCGCGCGCAGCTCGACCAGCAGATAGCCGAGCAGCCACGCGGTGAACGCCCGGTGCACGGCCACCGCCTGACGGTCGCTCAGCCCCGCGTCGGACAGCAGCGCCAGGATCCGCTCGTCGCTGCGCAGCACGGCCGCCGGGCGGCGGGCCAGCGGGGTGGACAGCAGCCGGGTGGCGAGCAGCGGGACGACGTTGGGGTGACGCAGCGCGACCCGGTGGGCACTACGCGCGATGCGGTGCAGCCCGCCCCGCCAGTCCCCGGCGCGCTCCCCCGCCCCGGCCCCGCTCCCCGACTCAATACCCTCCCTTGCCGCCAGCCCCTCTCCCTCCCCCTCGCCCAGCTCCCGCTCCAGTTCCAGGCAGAACGCCTCCACCAGCCCGTCGAGCAGCGCGTCCTTGCCGGAGGCGTAGCGGTAGAGCGCCATCGCCTCCACGCCCAGCTCCGCGCCGAGCCGCCGCATGCTCAGCCCGGAGAGCCCGTCCCGGTCGACGATCTCCAGCGCCGAGGCGAGCACCCGCTCCCGGTTCAGCCTGCCGTAGCGACCACGACCAGAACCAGACGAGGCTCACCGCCCAGCCGTGAGCGACCAGGACCGGCAGGAACCGGTTGCTGTGGGCCATCGGAAACCGCTCCCGACGCTGTCTGCTGAAGCCGTACGTTTACAACGTATATGTATGACTTTGCGCTGGCTGGAGCCGCAGCACCGGGCGGGCCGGCCGGGCTGGTCGTCGACAGCGTGATCCTGCTGTACCTGACCGCCGTACCCGCCTGCTTCTTCCTCCCCGCCCTGAGGGTGCGCCGGGTCAGCCCCGACCTGGCGATCCCCTTGCTGCCGGTCGCCTTCGTCGTGACCCGCGCGCCCTCGGAGCCCTGGTCCACCGCCCGCCGCACCCTGCAGGCGATGCTCGGCCAGGACTCTCCGTACGCCCGCGATGTATGACTGTGCGAGGAGGTCCCGAGCGAGGGGACCGCCCGGTGGTGCCGCGAACACCACGTGCGGATGTCCTCGCGGCGCGGAGCCGCGGCCTGTCAGCCGGCCGACCGGCGGCGGCGCACCCGCTGCAAGGAGGGCAATCTCGCCCGGTTCTACGACCACTGGGGGTACGGGCGCTCCGACGCCGTCGCCCAGCTCGACGTCGACCACGTGCCCGCACCGTGCTGTCCCGCCGAGATGGTCCGCCCGTTCGCCGACCCCGCGATCGGCTGTGTCGCCGCACCCAGCGTATGCGACGGCAACGCCGACGGCTCCTGGGCCGCGCGGGGCCGGCTCCACCGCGAGGCGAGCTGACAGGGGCCGCTCCAGCTCGGCCACTGCGACGGCCTCGCACCGATGTGCATCGGCTCGCACTACGCGGTGCGCACCCGTGCGCTGCGCGACATCGGCGGGCTCGGACCCGAGCCGGCGGAGGACTTCTCGGCCACCTGCCTGCTGAACTCGGCGGCGGTGCTCACCGGGCTGCCGTGGAGGAACGTCGACTACTTCGGCTCGGCCCCTGCCGTCCGAGATGCAGGTGCCGACCGGCGATGCCTACGATCGATAGCGAACCGGGCCCCCTCGACGGCCCGGTCTCCTCGGGGCCGAGGAGGAGCCTGCCCTTGCTGCCGGCCCAGCGGCTGATGGCCGCTCATGTGGCGCTGGTCGCGGTCGCCACCGTCGTCTACATGACGGTTCCCGCGACCCGCACCCCGCTGTGGGCCGTGATCGGTCTCGCGGGCGCCGCCGCCGTCGTCGCCGGCGTACGGCTCAACCGGCCCGCCCATCCGTGGCCGTGGTGGGTGCTGGCGGCCGGCCTGGTCACGTTCGTCAGCGGCGACACGTACTACAACGTCATGGAGGAGTACTTCCACGCCTCCGACCCGTTCCCGTCGCCCGCGGACGCCTGCTATCTCGCCACCTACGCGCTGTTCGCGACCGGCCTGTCCGGGCTGGTCCGCTACCGGTGCGCGGGCCGCGACCTGCCCAGCCTGCTGGACACGCTGATCTTCACCGCGGCGCTCGCGCTGCCGGTGTGGGTGTACCTGATGCGGCCGCTGACCGAACTGGAGGGCCTGACCTGGCAGCAGCGCGCCATCAGCGTCGCCTACCCGCTCGGCGACGTGCTGGTCCTCGCCCTGCTTGCCCGGTTGCTGACGCCGCATCCGGTGCACGGCGGCGGCCGGTCGGTGCGGTTGCTGGTCGTCGGCACGGTGACACTGCTCGGCTTCGACATCGCCTACGGCCTGCTCCAGCTCAACGGACTGTGGCAGGCGGGCACGCTCACCGACTCCGGCTGGATCGTCTTCTGCACGGCGTGGGGGCTGGCCGCGCTGCACCCGTCCATGGTCCGGCTGACCGCCGCGGTCCCGCATCGCGGTTCCCTGCTGCCGCCGCGCCGCCGCCTGGTGCTGCTGGCCCTGGCCACGCTGATCGCCCCGGCGGTCCTCCTGGACGAGGGGCTGCGCGGCACCGTCTACGACGCCCCGGTGAACGCCGTGTTCTCGGCGCTGCTGTTCCTGCTGGTGACCCTGGGGCCGGCCGGGATGGTGGTGTCCCACCGCAGGGCCGTCGCCCGGGAACTGGCGCCGCGCCGGGCCGCCGTCTCGCTGGTGTCGGCGGTCCGCCGGGAGGAGGTGGCGCGCTCCTGCGAGGCCGCCGTGGACATCCTGCTGGGGCCGACGGTCCGGCACCGCACCCTGCTGCTGTCCGCCGAGCACGCCGCCCCGCTGGACCCGGGCCACACCCGGCTGCTGCCGTTCGCGGACCTCGATCCGGACGCCGCCGCCCGGCTCGGCGGCGACCTCGCCGGCATGCCCGCCGTGCTGGTGTGCCCGATGGCCCTGCCCGACCGGCCGTCCGGCGAGCTGCCCGGCGTGCTGCTGGTGGCGGCTCCGGCCCGCCGGCTCACCGAGAACTGGCGTTCGCTGGACATCCTCGCCTCCCACACGGGCCTCGCCATGGAGCGCGTGGTGCTGCGCCAGGAGGTGGTCCGCCGGGAGAGCGAGGCCTACTGCCGCACCCTGGTGCGCAACACCTCCGACGTCATCCTGATCCTGGACGACGACGACACCATCCGGTACGCCAGTCCGTCCGCGGCGAGCGTGTTCGGCTCCGCCGACCTGGCCGGCCGGTCGCTGCCCGGACTGCTCGCCCCGGCGGACCGGCAGCGGGCGGTGCGGGAGCTGACCGCTGTCCGCGAGCACGGCCCGCGCGGCACCCACGGCCACTGGTGGGTGCCGCGCCAGGGCGGGCGGGTCGAGGTGGAGGTGCGGTGCAGCGACTTCCGGGACGAGCGGACCGTCGGCGGGCTGGTGGTCACCCTGCGCGACGTGACCGAGCAGCGACGGCTGGAGCAGGAGCTGACCCAGCGGGCCTTCCACGACTCGCTGACCGGCCTGCCCAACCGCCCCCTGCTCCTGGAGCGCGTCGAGCGGGCACTGCTGCGCGGCCGCCGCGAGTCGTCGCTGACCTGTCTGCTCTTCGTCGACCTGGACGACTTCAAGCTGGTCAACGACACGATGGGGCACTCCACGGGCGACCATCTGCTGATCGCCGTCGATGACCGGCTGACGCGGACGCTGCGGCGCAGCGACACCGTGGCCCGGCTCGGCGGTGACGAGTTCGCGGTGCTGATGGAGGACGCCCGCGAACCGCTGGACGCGGAGCTGCTGGCCGCGCAGGTGATCCAGACGCTGTCCCGGCCGTTCGCGCTCGGCGAGGAGACCGTGACGGTCTCCGCCAGTGTCGGTGTGGCCACCGCCCGGGACAGCACCGACGCGGAGGAGCTGCTGCGCCACGCCGACCTCGCGCTGTACGCGGCGAAGTCGGCCGGGAAACGCCAGTGGCGCCGGTTCCGGCCGATGCTCCAGTCCCGGATGGTGCGGCGGCACGATCTGCAGAGCCGGCTCGCGCAGGCGGTCGCCGGCGAGGAGTTCGCGCTGCGCTACCAGCCGGTCGTGGACATCACCGTCGGTGACGTCGTCGGCTTCGAGGCGCTGGTGCGCTGGCCGCGCCCGCCGCAGCCGCCGGTCGCGCCGGAGCGGTTCATCCCGCTGGCCGAGGAGGCCGGGCAGATCGCCTCGCTGGGCGGCTTGGTGCTGGAGCACGCGGTGCGCGACATCGCGGGGCTGCAGCGGCTGCGCGACCGGGAGAGCCCGCCGTACGTCAGTGTGAACGTCTCCGCGCGGCAGTTCCACGACACCGGCTTCCTCGACCAGGTCGGCCGGGCGCTGCGCACTCCGGGGCTGGCGCCCGGCTCGCTCCAGCTGGAGCTGACCGAGACGGTGCTGCTGCGCCGCGACGCGCAGATCCAGGCGGTGCCGCACGCCCTGAAGGACCTCGGCGTGCACATCGCGGTCGACGACTTCGGCACCGGGTTCTCCTCGCTGCGCTGTCTGCGGGACTTCCCGATCGACGTACGGAAGATCGACAAGTCGTTCATCGACGACCTGCCGCGTGACGCGCAGCAGGTCGCGCTGGTCGAGGGCATCGTCCGGATCGCCGGCACTCTGGGCCTCCAAGTGATCGCGGAGGGCATCGAGGACCCGGAGCAGCGGGATCTGCTGGCCGACATGGGCTGCCGGTTCGGGCAGGGCTTCCTGTTCGCGCGGCCGATGACGGTGGAGCACAGCGCGCGCACCCTGCTGCGCCCGAACGGCCGGCCGCCCGCCGCGGACCGGACCGCAGCCCCGCTGCGGCCCGCCACCCGCCGGGCGGAGCTGGAACACCTGCGCCGGACCAGCCCGATGAGCGACGCGGTCCTCGACGAGGTGCGCGGCCGGCACATCCGCAGCGGCGGTCACTGGCTGATCGACTACGCCTCCTGCAACTACCTCGGCTTCGACCGGGACCCGGAGATCATCGCCGCGGTGGAGCCCGCGCTGCGCCGCTGGGGCACCCATCCGAGCTGGTCCCGGCTGCTGGGCAGCCCGCGGCTGTATCCGCTGATCGAGGAGCGGCTCACCGCACTGCTCGGCGCCCCCGACACGCCGCTGCTGCCGACCCTGACGCTGATCCACGCCTCGGTGATCCCGGTGCTGGCCGCCGAGGGGCAGGTGTTCGTGGAGGCCACCGCGCACAAGACGGTGTACGACGGCTGTCGGGTGGCGCGCGGGCAGGGGGCGACACTGCGCCGCTTCCACGCCGAGCGGCCCGACGAGCTGGACGGCCTGCTCGCCGCCGCGCCGGCCGGCGCGCCCCGGCTGGTGTGTCTGGACGGCGTCGACAGCATGAGCGGCAACGTGGCGGACCTGCCGGCGCCGGCGGCGGTGTGCCGGGCGCGCGGGGCCACGCTGTACGTGGACGACGCGCATGGCTTCGGGGTGACCGGGGAACGCGGGCCGGACGAGCCGTGCCCGTACGGGGCGCGCGGCAACGGCGTGGTGCGGCACTTCGGCGAGGCGTACGACGACATCGTGCTGGTCGGCGGGTTCTCCAAGGCGTACTCGTCGCTGCTGGCGTTCGTGGCCCTGCCCACCCCGCTGAAGAACCGGCTGAAGACGGCCGCCGGTCCCTGTCTGTACTCGGGTCCGGCGCCGACCGCGTCGCTGGCGACGGCGCTGGCCGGGCTGGACGTCAACGAACGGCGCGGCGACGCGCTGCGGGCGGATCTGTACCGCAGGGCGCGGCGGGTCACGGACCATCTCGCCGGGCTGGGCGCCGACACGCTCAGCCGGGACGGGCTGCCGATCATCGAGGTGCCGCTGGCCGACCCCCGCGATCCGGAGGCGGTCGCCGCGTTCCTGTGGCGGGAGGGGATCTATGTGACGCCGGCCGCCTATCCGCTGGTCCCGCGCGACCGGGTCGGTTTCCGGATCCAGGTCACCGCCCTCAACTCGGACGAGGACATCGACCGGCTGAACGCCGTGCTGACCCGGCTGGCCGCCCGCTTCCCGCTGCGGTCCCGCAGCCGCGCGGGCCGGGCGGCGAAGAGGTGACCGGCATGCGCGCCACACGCAACGACGACGTCGACTGGGACCGCTGGCCGGTGGCGGACTACCTGGCCGAGAACTACCGCACCCTGCACCCGGCGGACGCGGCGGTGATCGCCCACCACTCCGCGTACTACCGCCGGCTGCCGCCGCACGGACTGGCCAGCAGCGTGGAACTGGGCGCCGGACCCAACCTCTACCCGCTGATCCTCGCCTCGGCGGTGAGCCGGCGGATCGACGCGGTGGAGGCGGGCGCGGGCAACGTGGCGTATCTGCGGCACCAGATCCTCGACCACCCGGACACCAGCTGGCTGCCGTTCCACGCGCTGTGCCGGCGGCTGAACCCGGCGGTGCCGGCCACCCTCGCGGCCGCGCTGGCGCCGGTGGAGGTGGTGCACGCCGATGTGCGCGCGCTGCCGCCGGGGACGTACGAGCTGGCGTCGATGCACTTCGTCGCCGAGGGCGCGACCGAGGACCCGGCCGAGTTCGCCGAGTTCTGCCGGGTGTTCGCCCGGTGCGTGGTGCCCGGCGGGCATCTGGTGGCCGCGTTCATGGAGAACATGCCGACCTACCGGATCGGCCCGGAGTCCTGCTGGCCGGGCTGCCCCGTCGACACCGAACTGGTGCGTGAGGTGTTCGAGCCCTTGACGGACCACCTGGAAGTGACCCGCATCGACACGGACCCCACGCTGCCGGACTACGGCGACACGGGAATGGTGCTCCTGACGGCCCGGTCGACGACGGCCGGCCAAGGCTGAGCGTCCGCCTGCCACCGGGCCCGTCTCGCCGTCCCCTGCGCACGCCGCCCACCCAGCCGCCCCGTCGCCCGGTGGCCCCGTCGCCCCGTCGCCCCGTCGCCCCGTCGCCCCGCGAACGCTGGTGAAGACGCCGCGTCACATGCCGACCGCGGCGAGCGAGGCGAAGCCGACGCCCTGGCCAGGACGGCTCGAGGCCGGCCGAAAGACGCCGACGCCCCGACCCCGTCGCCCCTCCGCCACGTGAGCGCGGGTGAAGGCAGCGACACCGCCCCCCGGCCGCCCGTCGCGGCGCGCGCGGCTGCGTACCGTGGCGGCAAACGGGCGCCGAGCGCGCCCTCGTCACCCGGCGGGCGCGCCGAGGGGAGCCCCGGCCGGGCCGCCCTCGCCCGGACGGACGCGATGGAAGGCCCGGCCGGGCGGGTCGTCCGGTGGGCCTTCCGTCAGGGGGCGACCCAGGTCGAGCGGCCCGGCTCGAGTGGCCCGAGCCGGGTGACCCGGGTCGGTCGACCGGGGCTGGACGGTCAGTCGCCGTCGCCCGGCCTGAACCTGCGGCGCAGCGCGGCACCGCCGAGGACGAGGGCCGTCGCGCCGACTGCGGCCGACAGGATCGCGTCCGTGCCGGTGTCGGCGAGGACGGTCGGAGCCGGCGGGCGCTCCGCCTGCGGGGCGGGGGCGGGCTCGGGATGCGCCTTGACCGGCGGCGCGCCGGTCTCGGGCCGCGGCTTCACCGGCGCGTCGGGCGTACCGGGCTCGCCGGGCCGGTCAGGGGTGCCCGGCTGCTCGGGCTTGCCGGGGCTCTTGGGCCCTTCGCCACCCGAGCTGTTCTCGGACTCGTTGCCGAAGACCGGGTTGCCGATGCCGACCACGTCCACGGTGTTGCCGCTGACGTTGACCGGGACGCCGACGGGCAGCTGCACCCCGTTGCCGGAGATCACGCCGGGCGAGTCCTGGACGGCGCTCTGCGCGGTGGCGCCCCCGCCGGAGCCCTTTCCGTCGCCGCCCTCGCTGACGCAGGTGTTGCCCGCGGCGGGGTTCAGCAGTCCCACCACGTTCACGGTGTTCCCGCACACGTTGACCGGCACGTGCACCGGAAGCTGCACGGTGTTGCCGGAGATCACGCCGGGCGAGCCGGCCGCGACGCCCTCCGCCGCGGAGTCGGCGTGCGCGGGCATCGTCAGAGCCATCGCACCGGACGCGGCGGCGACGGCGAACACACCGTTTCGGGTAACCCGTCTCATCGGTTTCCCTGCCTTCCAGAGAGATACGCGGGCACTCACCCGCACCGGATAAAACGCGGGAGAGCCATCCGGGTTGTGGCTTGTCGGCCCTTCATCCCATCGAGCGACAGGAGCAACCGATAGAGCGATGAAACGTTCCTCGGGATGCCCGAAAATCGCACATGATACGACGCTCCACCCCACCCTGACCCCCTCCCCACCCGCTCCCATCCGCTCCCCGTCCGCTCCCATCCGCCCGGAGGCGGCCCTTCCGGCCGCCGCTTATGGTGAGCGAGGGTGCCGTTCCCCGCTCCGCAGCCCGGCGCCCTGGAGGCATCGATGCCGGCAAAGCCGTCGAGGCGGCCCGCACCGCGGCGCCGCGCACTCATCGGGGCCCTCTCCGTGACGCTGCTGTGCGCGGGACTCCCGGCGGCGGCCGCGGACGACGGCCAGCCCGACCTGACCCGCTTCTACCGCCAGAAGGTCACCTGGGGCCGCTGCGAGGGCATGGACATGCCGGAGGACCTCCAGTGCGGCAAGGTCACCGTCCCGCTCGACTACGCCCGGCCCCGGGCCGGCACCCTGGACCTGGCGCTCGCCCGCTACCGCGCCAGCGGCGACCGGCACGGTTCGGTCGTGCTGAACTTCGGCGGCCCCGGCGGTTCCGGCGTCGTCGGACTCGCCGGCAGCGGCCGGGCGTACATGGACCTGACCGACCGCTACGACGTGGTGAGCTTCGACCCGCGCGGCGTCGGCCGCTCCTCCCCCGTCAGCTGCGGGGACGCCTTCCAGGCGGCGGAGTTCGACGACGACACCGACGAGGTGCTGCGCGATCCGCGGGCGCTGCTGCGGCAGTTGCGCGAGGAGGCCGCCGCCTGCGAGAAGCACTCCGGGCCGGTCCTGCCGCACATCGGCACCGTGAACGTCTCCCGCGACCTGGACGTCATCCGCCAGGCGCTGGGCGACAAGAAGCTCAACTACCTCGGTTTCTCCTACGGAACCCGGCTCGGCGCGGTGTACGCGAAACAGTTCCCGGACCGCGTGGGCCGGCTGGCGCTGGACGGCGTGGACACCCTGACCGAACCCCTCACCGAGCAGGGCATCGCGGGTGCGCGGGGGCAGCAGACCGCGCTGGAGGACTTCCTCGACTGGTGCACGCGGGACGTCGCCTGTCCGTTCGGGCAGGACCCGCGCCGGGCCCGGGAGGACATGCTGCGGCTGGTCCGCTCGCTGGACCGGGACCCGGTGCCGACCGACTTCGGGTACGAGTTCACCGGCCAGGACCTGGTGGGCGCCATCGGGCAGGCGCTGTACAGCAAGGAGCTGTGGCCGTCGCTGGAGCGGGCCCTGGCCTCCCTCATGGAGGACGGCGAGACCCACCGCATCGAGGCGTTCGCGACGGGCGGCTATCTCCTTCCGGGCATCCCGCCGGGCATCCCGCCGGGCATCCCGCCGAACGGCCCGGCGGACGGCCCGGCGGACGAGCGCCGCCGCGAGACCGGACCGGAGAACGACGGCGGCCTGGCCGACGAGGAGGACGTCCCCCTCGACAACCTCGCCGCGGCGCTGATGGCGGTCAACTGCGCGGACGATCCCGACCGCCCCACGGCCGACCAGGTCGAACGTGACCTCGACCGGCTGCGCGCCGCGTACGAGCAGGCCTCGCCCGTCTTCGGCCGCTACCGGCTCACCGAGGTGCTGCTGTGCTACGGCCGGCCCCCGGGCACCGACTTCATCCGCGAGCAGGTGCGGGACGTCGACAGCCCGAAGCTGCTGCTGGTGGGCACCCGCGGCGACCCGGCCACGCCGTACCGCTGGACCGTGCAGACCGCGCGCCGGCTCGGACCGTCGGCGGTCGTCCTCGACAACAGGGGCGACGGGCACACCGGATACGGGTCCTCGAAGTGCGTGCACCGCAAGGTCGACGACTTCCTGCTGTACGGCTCCCTGCCCCCCAACGGCAGCTCCTGCGGGCCCGAAGACCAGGAATGACCTGGGGTTTTCTCCCCGAATGCCCGGAAGGTGAATCGGTCCTATGGTGCTGTCATGGAGCACGCACTCAGTCCCACGACCCTCGCCGAGCTGCGCCGCCCGCGCCCTTACCCAGCGGTGTCCGTGCTGGCGCCGACCCACCGCCGGGAACCGGAGAAGAACCAGGACGCGGTCCGGCTGCGCAATGTGGTGGCCGAGGCCAAGAAACAGCTGGAGCACGACCCGGCGGTGCCCCGCGACCGGCGTGTCGACGTCGTCGCCCAGCTCGATCGGGCCCTGTCCGAGGTGGATCTCACGCACACCGAGGACGGGCTGGTGATCTTCGCGGCGCCGGGTGAGCACCAGGTGTGGTCGGTGGCGCGGCCCGTGCCCGAGCGGGTGGTGCTGTCGGACACCTTCCTCACCCGCAACCTGGTCTCCGCGCAGGCCGCGGACCGGCCGTTCTGGGTGCTGTCGGTCGCGTCCGACCGGGTCACGCTGTGGAACGGCGGAACCGACCGGGTCGTCGAGGAGCGCTCCGGCCCCTTCCCGATGATCCGCGACCGGGAGAACTTCGATCCCGAGCGCCAGCAACGCGTCGGCGACCAGCCGAGCGGCTACCGCGACGAGCGCACCCGCCTCTTCCTGCGCGAGGCCGACCGCGCGGTCCGCGCGGTCCTGCGCGACAGCCCGCGCCCGCTGTACGTGACCGGCGAGCCCGCCGCGCTGACCCTGCTGAACGAGGTCGGGGAGGCCACCAAGGGCGCGGCCCAGGTCCCGCGGGGCGGTCTGGCGCACGCCAACCCGGAGACGGTGTGGCTGGCGCTGCGCCCGCTGATCCAGGCGGAGGAGGCCCGCACCGTGGACAGCGTGGCCGACCGGCTGGAAGCGGCCCGCGGCCACCGGGAGTTCGTGGCCGGGGTGGACGAGGTCTGGCAGAACGCCAAGCAGGCCCGCGTGCGGCTGCTCGCCGTGGAGGAGAACTACCGGGTGACCGTGCGCGACGACGGCGACCACCTGATCCCGGCCGACGGCGGTGACCTCGACGCGCGCGAGGACATCGTGGACGAGATCGTCGAGAAGTGCCTGGAGACCGGCGCCGAGGTGCGCTTCGTCCCCGACGGCGCCCTGGGCGACGCGGGCGGCATCGCCGGAGTGCTGCGCTACTGACGGCACCACCCACCGCGCCGCGGCGCTCCCCCCTGCCGGTGCCCGCCCGTACGCTACGCCGGGACGGGCGGCGGGAAGGAGCGCGGGCGTGGGTGACGTGCTGGGTGTGGCGGTGCTGGGTGCGGGACACATGGGAGCCGATCACATACGGCGGCTCGATCAGGTGGTGAGCGGCGCCAGGGTCGCCGCGGTGGCCGACCCCGACGCGGACCGCGCGAAGGAGGCGGTGGCCGGGCTGGCCGGGGTCACGGTGCACACCGAGACCGAGGCGGCGCTGGACGCGCCCGGCGTGGAGGCCGTACTGATCGCCTCGCCCGGCCCCGCGCACGAGGAGGCGCTGCGCGCGGCGCTCGCCCGCGGGCTGCCGGTGCTGTGCGAGAAGCCCATGGTGCCGGAGTCCGCCGGGGCGCTGCGGGTGGTCGAGGCGGAGGCGCGGCTCGGGCGGCGGCTGGCGCAGGTCGGGTTCATGCGGCGCTACGACCCGGAGTACGGGCGGCTCAAGGAGCTGCTGGACTCCGGGGGGCTGGGCCGGACGCTGATGCTGCACTGCGTGCACCGCAATGTGTCCTCGCCACCGGACTTCACCAGCGCGATGCTGATCGACAGTTCCGTCGCGCACGAGATCGACGCGGCCCGCTGGCTGCTGGCGCAGGAGCTGACCGCGGTGACGGTGGTGCGGCCGCGCCCCTCCGCGCTCGCCCCCGAGGGGCTGCTGGACCCGCAGTTCGTGCTGTTCGAGACCGAGGCCGGACCGCTCGTGGACGTAGAGGTGTTCGTCAACTGCGGCTTCGGCTACCAGGTGCGCTGCGAGGCGGTCTGCGAGGCGGGCAGCGCGCGGATCGGCGAGGAGCGTTCGGTGCAGGTCACGGCCGGTGGCGAGGCGCGCGCGGAGGTGCCGCGCGACTATCTGGTCCGGTTCGCGCAGGCGTACGACCGTGAGGTGCAGGCGTGGGTCGACGCCACCCGGCGGGGGCGGGTGACGGGGCCGAGCGCCTGGGACGGGTACGCGGCGGCCGCGGTCGCCGAGGCCGGGGTGCGCTCCCTGGAGGGCGGCGGCCGGGTGGCCGTGGAACTGGCCCCGCGCCCGGCGCTGTACGCGGGCCCGGGGGCCTGACTCAGACCTCGTCGAACAGGCTGCTCAGTCCCCGGTCGACGGTCTCCCCCAGGTCCTCCTGACCGGCCGCCACGACGGCGTAACTGCGCAGCAGGAAGCGGCGCAGGGCGGCGGTGTCGAACTGGAGCAGCGCCATCCCGTAGGGCGAGTGGAACTCCACGACGGTGCGTTCCGGGCCGCACGGCCACAGTTGTACGTCCCCGCGGCCGGCGGGGGCGCGCAGCCCCTCCTCCAGCAGGGCGCGGGCGAAGGTCCAGCTGACCGGCTCGCCGTCGAGGGCCGCGTGGGGCGGGAAGTCGAAGTACACGGCGAACGGGTCGTCCGCCGTGTACCGGAGCACCGCGGGCACGGGCTTCTCCCGTTCGTCCGCCATGATCAGACGGGCGTGGGCGGCCTGCTGGAGGGTGAGTTCCATGGGCGTCTCCCTGGGAGTGCGCGGTCGGGCCGGTGTGCCAGTACGAGCGCGCGACGGCCCGTCACATGCTGTGATCCGCGTCACTTCGCGGAGAGGCGTCGCATCACCTGGAACAGGGGTGCGTCGAACGGGTGAATGAGCGCCGCCTTCAGCGCCCGGCGGTCCGTCAACTCGCGTACGCCTTCTACGACTTGGGCCCCTCGGCGACGTACGTCCGACGTACGCCGCGACCACTCCGGGAGGACTATGGCATATGCCCGAAGCACCACCGTAACGTGTGTTGCCGAATCCCTTACGGGCCCTGGCGGGCTGTGCGACAGTCATAGCGGTCCCACCGCTCCCCTTGGCCAACCGTCCCCGCATCGGAGTACGTCATGCCGTCCCATCTCTCCGCGGACCACCCAGCCGCCCAGCCGCCCGGACGCGGCCGGGTCGACGCCCTCATCTCGCAGGCGCGGCGGCTCAAGGGCGAGGTGGACGCGGTACGGCGGGACGCGCAGGGGGACGGCGCGGACGACCCGCACGGACGCTGGCAACGCGCCCTGTACGACCTGGCGTTGCACCAGCTGGAGGACCTCGACGAGCATCTGGCCCAGCTGCGCGACGGGCCCCGGCCCGAGCCGGCGCCGCGGGCCCCGGTGCCGGCCGCCCGCACCGCGTCCGCGTCTGCCGCGGACAGTTCGCTGCTCAGCCGGGTCGGCAGCGCCGAGTGGGACCTGCTGACCGACGCGGCCACCTGGTCCCCGGAGCTGTACGCGATCCTCGGCCGTGAACCCGCCACTCCCCCGCTCACCCTGGACGAACTGCCGTCCGTGGTGTTCGAGGAGGACCGCCCGAAGCTGACCGCGATGGTCACGGGCTGTCTGGTGGACGCCCGCCGCATCGACGGCGAGTTCCGCGTCGTCCGCCCCGGCGGCGAGGTCCGTACCGTGCACATGATGGGCGAGCCCGTGCTCGACGCCGACGGCGGCACCGCCTCGATGTGGGCGGTCCTGCGTGACGTCAGCGAACTGCGCCGCAGCCGGCAGGCCGTGAGCGAGACCCGTGACTCGCTCCAGCGCCACCGGCAGCAGGAACAGGCCGAGCACCGGCTTGCGGTCGAGTTGCAGGAGGCCGTGCTGCCGGCATGGCGCGGCACCCTGCGGCTCCCGCACCACGGCCGGGAGAGCCTGGACCTGTCGGGCCGTTATCTGCCCGCGACGACGAGCACGCTGGCCGGCGGGACCTGGTACGACGCGCTGGAACTCCCTGGCGGCGACACCCTGCTGAGCGTCGGCGACCTCACCGGACACGGCCCGGCCGCCACCACCGGCATGGCGATGCTGCTGGGCGCCCTGCGCGGCATGGCGATGACCGGCACCCGGCCGGGCCCGCTGATGACCTTGCTCAACCGGCTGCTGGACACCACCGCCCAGCCCGCCCTCGGCAGCGCCGTCTGCTGCCGCTACCGCCCCGAGACCCGCACGCTGGTCTGGGCCCACGCCGGACACCCCGCCCCGCTGTTGTTCCGCGGCGGGACGGGGCGCAGGCTGAGCCCGCCGGACGGCGTCCTGCTCGGCGCGACCTCCGGTGCCGCCTACGGCGAGGCCGAGGAGACCCTGGAGACGGGCGATGTGCTGCTGCTGCACACCGACGGGCTGATGCCCGGGTCGGCCACCGGACCGGCCGCCGGGGACCGCCTCCTCGGCCTGGCCCCGCGGTTCGCCGCGGCGGCCACCGCGGAGGACTGTGTCCGGGTGGTCGTGGAGGAGTTCGGCGGGGCCGAACGCGAGATCGACGCCTGTGTGCTCGTCGCCAGGGTGCCCGCGGGGCGCGAGGCGCCCTGACGTCCCCGCGGCGCCTGAACCTCTTCCCGCCCGGTGCGGGGTGCGCTGCCCGCTCCTTACCTGGTCCGGCGCGGTCATGCGCGGGCGGTGCCGCCGCCGCCCAGCTTCCTCGCCTGGTCTTTCGGCAGGGCCAGTTTGATCTCCTCCCGCAGCTCCTGGATCTTCGGATAGGTGGCGTACTGGGCGGTGAGCCGGTACATCTGGCGCAGCCGGTCCCAGGTGCGGCGCGAGGAGTTGGAGCTCATCGACACCAGCGCGAGGCGCGCGTACCCGGCGGCCTGCTCCGGGTCGTCGGCGATGAAGCAGGCGGACGCCATGGAGAGGTGGTCGAAGATCTTCGACCGTTCCTGTGCGTCGACCCGCAGGGCCAGCGCCTTGTCCGCGTAGTGCTGGGCGTGCACCGCGGCCCCCGGCTCGAACTCCGCGAGCGTCCGATAGGCGAGGGCCTGCATCCCGAACAGATCCGCCTCGTTGAACAGCTGCATCCAGCTCGGCGGCGGCACATCGCCCTTGTCGGAGACGAAGAGGTCCTCCGCCTGGCCGAGGGTGCGGCGCATCGCCTGGCCCTTGCCCATGGACGCCTGGGCCCACGCCTCGATGGTGTGGAACATCGCCCTGGTGCGGGGCAGCACCTCGTCGCCGGAGCCGGACTGGGCGAGCTTCATCAGGTCCAGCGCGTCGTCGGGCCGGCCCAGGTGCACCATCTGGCGGGCCGCCCGGGACAGCGCCTCGCCCGCCCGGGGCCGGTCCCCGCCCTCTCTCGCGGCATGGGCGGCGATCACGAAGTACTTCTGGGCCGTGGGCTCCAGGCCGACGTCGTGCGACATCCAGCCCGCGAGGACGGCGAGGTTGGCCGCGACGCCCCACAGGCGCCGCTGGAGATGGGGTGGATGGTGGTAGGCGAGGATGCCGCCCACCTCGTTGAGCTGACCCACGACCGCCTTGCGCTGGAGCCCGCCGCCGCGGGCGGCGTCCCAGGCACGGAACACCTCGACCGAGCGCTCCAGCTCCTCGATCTCCTGCGACCCGATGGGGGCGGCCTCGTAGCGGTCGAACCCGGCGGGGTCGGCGTGCAGGGGGTCGTCGAAGTGGGGGGCGTCGGCCTTGAGGGCCGGGTCGGTGTGCAGCCAGTCGTGCATGGCGCTGCTGAGTGCGGATCCCGCGGCGAGCACGGCACCCGCGCCCACCAAACCGCGTCGGTTGAGCATGAGGTCCATTCCCGTGAATTCGGTGAGGACCGCGGCGGTCCGCTCGGGCGCCCACGGCACTCCGTCGGGATGCTCCGCACTCCCGCCGCCCTGCCGTTTCCCCGCACGCCCGTGCCGGACCAGACCGAGGTCCTCGATGGTCACGACACGGCCGAGACGCTCGGTGAACAGCGCCGCCAGCACCCGCGGCACCGGATCGCGCGGGATCTCTCCCATGTCGATCCACCGCCGCACCCGCGAGGTGTCGGTCGCCAGCTGGGGGTGGCCCATGGCCGCCGCCTGCCGGTTGACCAGCCTCGCGAGTTCTCCCTTGGACCAGCCGGCCAGGCCGAACAGGTCCGCAAGGCGGGTGTTGGGTTTTCCGCTCACGTCAAGCCCCCAGGTACTCGGCTGAGTTGACACTAGCCCGGTGAGACATGCCGGGCGACTATTCGCCAGGGTTCGCCAGGGTCCGCCAGATGGTGTGCCACCGGCCATCGGGTGTCAGGTAGGAACGCGCCACCCCGACCCGGTCGCCCCTGATGCGACAGGTGCATTCCCCAGGGTGTACCGGGACGGCCGGGCCGGGAGGCGTTTTGCAGACGCAGGCACACGAAGGGATCTGTATCGCCCATGTACGCAGCATCGTCCTCCGTGTCCGCCCCGCCCCGGCCGCTGCACCCCCGCCCGGGTGGCGGCGGCCCCTACCTCGCCCCCGCGCGCCCGGCCTCCCCCGTGCTCGGACAGGGCACGGCGCGGCGCGGCGGGGGGTTCACCCAGCCGCTCAGCGGGAGACTCGACTTGTCCGGCCCACAGGGCGCCCAGCTGCGCACGGCGATCGCGTCCGTGCACCGGATCTGCCCGGAGTTCGCTCCGGTGCAGGTGCTGCGGCGCAGCGGGCGGTCCGTGCTCCTGGTCGGCACGACCGGGCGCAGCACGGCCGTCGCCAAGTGTTTACTGGACCACTCCCCTGTGTGGGCGGAGCGGATCCGGCACGAAATAGCTGCATACCGCTCGTTCGTCCGGCACCGCCCTCCGGTGCGGGTGCCGAGGCTGATCGCAGCGGATCCGGAGAACTGCACCCTGGTGATCGAGCGGATGCCGGGACGGGCGGCGGCGTTGCAGCGGCACCCGGCCGAGGCGCCGCCGCGGGCGGACATCCGGGCGGCGCTCGGCGCGATCTGCCGGCTGAACGCCTGGCGGCCGCCGGCGGGCACGTTCGACGCGCCGCTGGACTACGCGATGCGGATCAACCGGTACCACGAGCTGGGACTGCTGACCGACCGGGACCTCGGCGACCTGCAGAAGCTGCTGCACGGCATCGCCCTGGCGTCCGGGCGGCAGGGCATGGGCCAGTTCTGCCACGGGGACGCGCTGCTGTCGAACGTACTGCTGTCGCCGGCCGGTCCGGTGCTGGTGGACTGGGAGCACGCGGGCTGGTACCTGCCGGGCTACGACCTGGCCACGCTGTGGTCGGTGCTCGCGGACGCGCCGGCGGCGCGGCGGCACATCAGCCAGATCGCGCAGTCCGCGGGCCCGGCCGCGCGGGACGCGTTCCTGGTCAACCTGATGCTGGTGCTGACCCGCGAGATCCGCACCTACGAGACGGCCGTGCAGCGTTCGATGCACGAGGCGGCCCCGGCGGCGGGAGCGGCCCACCCGGGTGCCGTGCCGTCCGGCGAGGAACAGCGGCTGCTGCTGCGGCGGCTGCACGACGACTGCCAGATGGCCCGCCGGGCGGTGCGCGCGGCGGTCGGCACTCGCTGACGGGGAGGGCGGTCCGCGGCGCGCCGTTTGACGACGGCGCACCGCGGACCCCGTCATGTCGGCGCCCCGCCACCCCCATTGGTGTACGCCGGTGACGCTGCGCAGGCCGGCGTCCCGCCACCGCGAAACTCCCGCCGACCCGCGTTGACGTGGGATGTCGCGTGGTCTCTTGCATGATTGACGGATCGTCGGAGAGCCGGTACCACTGTCAGGCTCCGTACGGCTCATCGCGCCCGACCGTCCCAGGAGGCTGCCGTGCACGTCACCCATTCCCGTCGAGCCGCAGGGCCGAGACCCGGACGGCGTGCCGCCGGTGCCGTGGCCGGCGCGGCTCTGTTGCTGCCGTTGCTGGGCGCCGCCCCGCCCGGGGGCGATGCCCCGGCAGGGGGTCTGCAAGAGGCGTTCGCCGCCGCGTCCGAGGCGTACGACGTGCCGCGGAGCGTGCTGCTCGGCGTGTCGTATCTGCAGTCCCGCTGGGACACCCACGCCGGCGCGCCGAGTGTCGTCGGCGGCTACGGCCCGATGCACCTCACCGACGCCCGGGCCGCCCTGGCGACCGCTCCCCCGCACCACGCGGAGGGCACGGAGGATCCGCGCGGTGACGACTCCCGCCCGCCGCTGCTCCCGACGGCGGAGGTGCCGGCCGGCACGCCGCTGCCCGCGCGTCTCACCACGCTGACGAAGGCTGCCGAGCTGACCGGTCTGCCGCCCGAGCGGCTGCGCACGGATCCGGCCGCGAACATCGCCGGCGGTGCCGCGCTGCTCGCCGAGGCCCAGCGGGAGCTGGGGGCGCCGGCGAGCGACGACCCGGCGGACTGGTACGGGGCGGTGGCCCGCTTCTCCGGCGCGGACGACAGCGCCACCGCGGCGGCGTACGCGAACGACGTGTACGACGTGCT
This sequence comes from Streptomyces sp. NPDC052687, assembly GCF_040678395.1. Lineage (NCBI taxonomy): Bacteria > Bacillati > Actinomycetota > Actinomycetes > Kitasatosporales > Streptomycetaceae > Streptomyces > Streptomyces sp. NPDC052687. The sequence continues at coordinate 97,989 of NZ_JBFATR010000024.1, forward strand.
GCGCACCGGCGGGGCGCGGGTCACGGACGCCGGGGAGCGGGTCGCCCTGGCCGCCCGGCCGGACCTGGTGCCCGACACCGCCCGGTTGCGGCAGGCCGGTCTGCGCACCGCCGACGCCGAGGGCACCGAGTGCCCGCCGACGGTGTCCTGCGAGTGGATCCCGGCGCCGTACGAGGAGTTCGGGGACGGTGACTACGGCAACCACGACCTCGCCGACCGGCCCCGGTCCCAGGACATCGACTACATCGTCGTGCACGACACGGAGGGCCGCTGGGAGGGCGTCCTGAAGATGGTCCAGGACCCCACCTATGTGTCCTGGCACTACAGTCTGCGCTCCACGGACGGGCACATCGCCCAGCATGTGAAGGCGAAGGACGTGGCCTGGCACGCGGGCAACTGGTTCGTGAACGCCAAGTCGGTCGGCCTGGAGCACGAGGGCTTCCTGGCATCGCCGGACGCCTGGTACACGGAGGCGATGTACCGCTCGTCGGCCCGACTGGTGCGGTACCTGGCCAAGCGGTACGGCATCCCGCTGGACCGGCAGCACATCCTCGGTCACGACACCGTGCCGGGCCCGACCCCGGCGACCGTGCCGGGCATGCACACCGACCCGGGGCCGTACTGGGACTGGCAGCACTACTTCACGCTGCTCGGCCGCCCGTTCCGGCCCACGGCGGGCCGGGGCTCCGGCGTGGTGACGATCCGCCCGGACTACGCCACCAACCGCCCGGAGTTCACCGGCTGTGTCTCCCGGGGCGAGCCGTGCGCGGTGCACGGGTCGAGCGCGGTGCGGCTGTACTCGGGTCCCGGCGAGGAGTATCCGCTGATCAAGGACATCGGGCTGCGGCCGGGCGGCGGCGACTCGACGACCGGGGTCAACGACATCGGCTCGCGGGTCTCCACCGGCCAGCAGTACGCGGTGGCGGACCGCGCCGGTGACTGGACGGCGATCTGGTTCCTCGGCCAGAAGGCCTGGTTCAGGAACCCGGCGACGTCCCCGGCGGCCGTCCCGGCACGGGGCGTGGTGGTGACGCCGAAGGAGGGCCGCACGAGCGTCCCGGTCTACGGCCGCGCCTACCCGGAGGCCTCCGCCTATCCGGCGGGCGTGCCCGCGCAGCCGGTGACGCCGCTGCCGTACCGGCTGCCGGCGGGGCAGCGGTACGTGGTGGGAGAGCGGCTGCCCGGCCAGTACTACTACGCGGTCGCCTACGACACCGACTCGCACCGCGTGGTGACCGGCCAGGACGTGTACTACCAGATCCAGTACGGCCACCGGGTGGCGTTCGTGCGGGCGGCCGACGTCGACGTGGTGCCGTCGGCCGGGTGACGCGCGGGCCTCAGCCCTGCTGGAAGAGTTCCGCCGGGAGCGGCTTCAGCAGGGCGTAGAGGTCGTCCGTGATGGGGCGGTCCCAGGCGGCGATCGTGACGAGGACGTTGTCGCTGCGGTCGAACTGGACGCAGGAGATCCGGCTCTCGGAGAGCTTGACGCGGCGCACGATCAGCAGGTTGTCGCCCTGCATGACCGGCACGTCCTCGGTGCCGACGACGGTCACCTCCTCGTCGTTCTCCAGCGCCAGCAGCAGCTGGGCCACCTCGAAGGGGACCTGGCCCTCGGGGACCTCGCGGGCCGGGGAGCCCTCGGGGAGGTTGCCGATGATCATGGCGGGGCCGCGGCCGCCGAACAGGTCGTAACGGAGGAAGACGCCCTGGCAGCTGCCGTCGGGGGCGGGCAGCAGGCCCGCGCCCAGATTGCCGGGCCAGTCGCCCGGATCCATGGCCAGTACGTCGAAGTCGGGCCCGGCGGGAGTGGCACTGCGGCGGCGGAGGAACGACATGTCGCCATGGTACGTGGCCGCGGGGCGACCGCGCCGGGCGGGAGCCGTCTGGGAGGGCCGACCCGCGGACCGCGCCCGGCGGTGCGCGGGGCCGGTGTCAGCTCGCGTCCTCCGGGGGCGCGGGCGGGACCACCGCGACCGGGCTCGGGGCGTGCAGGAGCACGGCGTGGGTGACCGAGCCGATCATGCGGGCGGGGGCGAGCAGCCGGCGGCGGTGGCGGCCGACGACGGTCAGGACGGCGCCCTGGGCGGCGGCGACGAGCTGTCCGGCCGCGTCGCCGGGCGCGACGTACGCTTCCGTCCCGACGTCGGGGTGGCGGGCGCGGTGCGGGGCGAGGAAGCCCTCGGCGAGGACGCGGATCTCGTGCTCGACGGCGTCCTGGTCGATCCCGGTGGGCAGGAGTTCGCCGGGCTGGCCGGCCCACAGTTGTACGGGCCACGGATAGGCCGCGACCACCTGGAGGCGGGCGCCGCGCAGGGCGGCCTCGGCGAAGGCGAAGGAGAGCACGGCGTCGTCGGGGCCGTCCACGTTGAGGCCGGCGACCACGCGGGGGCCGGGGGCGGCCTCCGGGACGCCGTCGAGTTCACGTCCGGGCCGGGGCACCACGACGACCGGGCACTCGGCGTCACGCGCGGCGGACATCCCGTTGGAGCCGAGCAGCAGGCTGGCGAAGCCGCCGCGGCCCCGGGAGCCCAGCACCAGCAGCTGGGCCTCGGCGCCCAGTTCGGGCAGGGTGGCGCCGGGCGAGCCGTCCACCGCGGCGTACGCGACCGGGACCGATCCGATACGCCCCTCGAGGTGGTCGCGGGCCTGGTCGAGCACCGGCTCGCCGGCGGTCTGCGGCGGCATCGGGACGGTGATCCCGGCCGGGGCCCAGGCCCCGTACTGCCGTACGTACACCACGCGCAGCGGGGCGGCGCGCCGGCGGGCGGCGTCGAGGGCCCAGTCGAGGGCGCGCACGCTGTCGTCCGAACCGTCGAACGCCGCGATGACCGGCAGGGTGTCCATGGGTTCCTCACCTCCGGAATGCGATGCACCGCTTCCGGGGCCAGCGTGACGCAGCGGGCGGCTCCGGAGTGCCGTACGGCATCACGTGTCCGGAAAAAGCGGCGGTGAACCCCCGGATCGGCTCCCCGGCCGGCCGGGCTCCCCGTCAGGTGAGGTCGAACTCGCCCTTCCGTGCCCCCGACACGAACGCTCCCCACTCGTCGGGGGTGAAGATCAGGGACGGGCTCTCGGGGCGGCGGCTGTTGCGCATGGCGATGAACCCCTCGACGAAGGCGATCTGGACATCCCCGAGTCCGCGGCTGCCGGACTGCCAGTCGGCGTTGCTCAGGTCCAGGTCCGGCTTGTCCCAGCCGGTCGGCGGCTTGTGCTGGGTGGTGCTCTCGGCCACGTCCGTGCTCCTCCCGATTCGTCGTGCGCGGTCAGCCTAGCGATCGGGTCCCGCGGCCGACAGGCCACGTGTGGGGGACCTTTCGGGGGAGGCGGTGGCCAGGAAGGCGGCGACCCGGTCCGTGAACCACTCCGGGTCGTCCAGCCACGGGTAGTGCCCGGCCCCGGGCTGCACCGTGCACTGGGCGTGCGGCAGGACGGCGGCGGCGCGGCGGGCCAGGTCGGGGCTCGGCCCGCCGTCGAGTTCCCCGGCGAGGACCAGGACGGGCGCGGTCAGGCGGGCGAGGGCGGTGCGGGTCGCGGGCGGGTCGTAGGCGCCGGCGGAGCCGTAGACGCCGGCGGCCTCCTCGTTGGTCTCCGCCTCCTCGCGGGCGGCGTGCGCGGCGGCGGTGGCGTCCCAGCGGCCGTAGAAGAAGGGCAGGAGGGCGTCGCCGAAGTCGCGCTCGCCGGCGAGCCAGGCGCGCAGGACCGGGAACGCCTCGGCGAACCACGGCTCGTGCGCCCGCAGCCGGGCCGCCGCCAGCCGGTCCCCGGCCGTCGCGGGCATGCCCAGCGCCCACGGCGTGGCGGTGACCAGCACCAGCCGCGCGACCCGCTCGGGGTACCGGGCGGCGTACAGCATCGCCAGGCTGCCGCCCGCGGAGTGCCCGAGCAGGTCCATCCGCTCCAGGCCCAGCTCCCGGCGCAGCGCCTCCACGTCGTCGACCAGCCGGTCGCAGCGGTACGACGCCGGGTCCGCGGGCACCTCGGACTCCCCCGTGCCGCGCGGGTCCGGCAGCACCAGCCGCCGGTGCCGGCCGAGCCCGCCGAGGTCACCGAGGTAGGAGGAGGCGCGCATGGGCCCGCCGGGGAGGACGACGAGCGGGTCGCCCGCGCCGCGCAGGTGGTAGGCGAGGCGGGTTCCGTCGGGGGCGGTGAAGGCCGGCATGACGCCGATGATCGACGCGGGGCGTGCCCGGCCGCAAGGCGATTCCCGCGAGGGCCGCACCGGTTGCGGCGGGCCGAGAAAGTGCGGGCCGGCCTCTTGCGCCGGTGCCGTGGGGGCTGGATTACTGATCTTCACACCTCGACCGAATGATCGGTCGCCCGGATTCGTGCGGTTGGTGAGGGAGTGGTCCGCATGGCGGAAGCGACGGAGTGGCTGGACGCGGGGGAACGGCTCGATCCGGAAGGGCTGCGGGCGCTCCAGCTGGAACGGTTGCGGGCCTCGCTGCGGCACGCGTACGCGAACGTGCCGTTCTACCGTGAGTCCTTCGACAAGGCCGGCGTCCACCCGGACGACTGCCGTTCGCTCGCCGATCTGGCCAGGTTCCCGTTCACCACCAAGGCGGACCTGCGGGAGAACTACCCGTACGGGATGTTCGCCGTGCCGCAGGACCGGATCCGCCGCATCCACGCCTCCAGCGGCACCACGGGGCGGCCGACGGTGGTCGGGTACACCGAGGGCGACCTGTCCATGTGGGCGGACATGGTGGCGCGTTCGATCCGCGCGGCGGGCGGCCGGCCGGGCGACCGGGTGCACGTGGCGTACGGGTACGGGCTGTTCACCGGCGGCCTCGGCGCACACTACGGCGCCGAACGGCTCGGCTGTACGGTCATCCCCGCGTCCGGCGGCATGACCGCCCGCCAGGTGCAGCTGATCCAGGACCTGAAGCCGCACGTCATCATGGTGACCCCGTCGTACATGCTCACGCTGCTGGACGAGTTCGAACGGCAGGGCGTCGACCCGCGCGGGACCTCGCTGCGCGTCGGCGTCTTCGGCGCCGAGCCGTGGACGGAGCGGATGCGGCGGGAGATCGAGGAGCGGTTCGCGATCGACGCTGTCGACATCTACGGCCTGTCGGAGGTGATCGGCCCCGGTGTCGCCCAGGAGTGCGTGGAGACCAAGGACGGACTGCACATCTGGGAGGACCACTTCTATCCCGAGGTGGTGGACCCGGTCACCGGCGAGGTGCTGCCGGACGGTGCGGAGGGGGAGCTGGTGTTCACCTCGCTCACCAAGGAGGCGATGCCGGTCGTCCGCTACCGCACGCGTGATCTGACCCGGCTGCTGCCGGGCACGGCCCGGGTGTTCCGGCGGATGCGGAAGATCACCGGCCGCAGTGACGACATGGTGATCCTGCGCGGCGTGAACCTCTTCCCCACGCAGATCGAGGAGATCGTGCTGCGCACCCCGGGGCTCGCCCCGCACTTCCAGCTGCGCCTCACCCGTGAGGGCCGGCTCGACGCGCTCACCGTCCTGGCCGAGGCCCGCCCCGACGCCGGTCCGGAGGTCCGCGAGGCCGCCGCCCGTTCCGTCGCGGCGGCCGTGAAGGACGGCATCGGGGTGTCGGTGTCGGTGGAGGTCGTCGAACCGGAGTCCCTGGAGCGGTCGGTGGGCAAGATCCGCCGCATCGTGGACCTGCGGCCGCGCTGAGGGGGCGGGCCCGGCGGGGCGCCGGTCGCAGGGCGCCGGTCGCGGCGTGCCGGTCGCGGCGTGTCAGTCGCGGCGTGTCAGTCGCGGCGTGTCAGTCGCGGCGTGTCAGTCGCG